>JAGXHK010000112.1 GCA_024636255.1 Desulfuromonadales bacterium
GCAGCCGCGGCCCGGCCTCCACTAGAATCACCCGGGCGGTGGTGGTGTCGATAAAGCGAAAATCCCGGGGTATCGCCTGGGCGGCGATCTCCTTGAGCGAGCCTGCCATCTCCACCCCCGTGGGGCCGCCGCCCACCACGACGAACGTCAGCTTGGCCTGGCGCGCGGACGCGTCCTGTTCCCATTCGGCTTCCTCATAGGCGAGCAGGACCCGGCGGCGAATCTCCAGGGCATCCTCGATCGATTTGAGCCCGGGAGCGAACTGCGGCCAGTCCTCATGTCCGAAATAGGAGTGTGTGGCGCCGGCGGCGAGCACGAGATAATCGTAGGCGATCTCCCCTTCGGCCAGCCGGATTCGTTTGCGCTGCGAGTCCACCCCGACCACGTCCGCCAGCGCGACCCTGACGTTTTCCTGCCGGCGCAGAATGCGGCGGATCGGCGAGGCGATGTCGGCCGGGGAGAGCACCGCCGTGGCGACCTGGTAGAGCAGGGGCTGGAAGAGATGGTAGTTGCGCCGATCGAGTAGAACGACCGCGGCGCGGACTCCTTTGAGCCCCTTGGCGGCGTTGAGCCCGGCAAAGCCGCCGCCTACGATGACGATGCGCGGGTGATCAATGTCTTCGGGTTGCGGTCGCGGATTCATGAACACGTGGTCTCCTGACCGGTTATCTCAGCAGCGCATCCACTTTGGCCGCGCAGATGAAGTCGTTTTCCGAAAATCCGCCGATGGCGTGGGTGGTATAGCACACGCGGCAGGTCGCGTAGCCGACCTGCAGGTCGGGGTGGTGGTTCTCCTGGCGGGCGATCCAGGCGACGGCATTGACGAAGCCGATGGTCTGTCCGTAATTTTTGAATCGGAAGAGTTTTGCAATGGCGGACCCCTCTTTTTCCCACCCCTTAAGGCCGGCAAGCAGCCGGGATGCCTCCTTCTCGCCGAGAGGCGGCGTTGCACCCTCGCAGGGCGTGCAGTGACGTTCTTTCAGATCGGTCGTTTTTTCGGCCATATTCAGCCTCCTGCCGTGAGTGCGAAATTACCGACATTCTATCGAAAATCATTCCATTCGCGAGCCGCTCAAAAAAAAAGCCGGACGCGCAGGCAGCACATCCGGCTTTATCTCTCATCGGGTTGAGCGGATCAGGCAATCCCCTCGAAGAGTACGCTGCTCAGGTAGCGTTCGCCGGAGTCGGGCAGAATCACGACGATGGTTTTGTCGGCAAAATCAGTCTGAGCGGCCAGGCGCGCGGCGACCGCGACGGCAGCGCCGCAGGAGATACCCGACAGGATCCCTTCTTCTTTTGCCAGACGCCGTGCCATCTCGATCGACTCCTCATTGCCGATCTGCTCCACGCGGTCGACCAGCGAGAGGTCGAGAGTCTCGGGGATAAAGCCGGCGCCAATGCCCTGGATCTTGTGCGGCCCGGGTCTGAGCTCCGCGCCGGCAAGCTTCTGGCTGATCACCGGGCTCTCGGACGGTTCAACGGCCACCGAGAGGATTTTCCTGCCGCGGGTATTTTTGATGTAGCGTGAGATGCCGGTCAGGGTGCCGCCCGTGCCCACTCCGGAGACCAGCACATCGATCTGCCCGTCGCAGTCCTCCCAGATTTCGGGGCCGGTGGTCTGTTCATGAATCGCCGGGTTCGCCGGGTTCTTGAACTGGTGCAGCAGCACGTAGCGATTGGGGTCGGAGCCCGCCAGCTCTTCAGAGGCGGCGATTGCGCCCGACATCCCTTTGGCGCCGGGGGTGAGGATCAGCTTGGCGCCGAAGGCCTTGAGCACCTTGCGCCGCTCCATGCTCATGGTCTCGGGCATGGTCAGGGTGATCGGGATGCCTCGCGCCGCGGCGACAAAAGCCAGGGCGATGCCCGTGTTGCCGCTGGTCGCCTCGATGATCTCTTTGCCCGGGCCGAGCAAACCTTTTTTCTCGGCGTCCCAGACCATCGCCGCACCGATGCGGCACTTGACCGAGTAGGCGGGATTGCGCCCTTCGATTTTGGCAAGCACGGTGGCATTGCCGGGGGCGACCTGGTTGAGCCGCACCAGGGGGGTACGGCCGATAGCGAGTGAATTGTCCTTGTAAATGCGCGCCATGCGGCGTCTCCTTCTCTAAAAAGCCAAGGTCCACGATTCAGGCCTGAACAGATTCTTCTTTCAAGGCGTCCACGCTTCGCAGCAGCTCTTCCTGCGTCAGGCCTTCGCGAATCTTCTCTCCAAGCATATCGCTTTTGCGCCGGTAGACATCGAAGCGGGGCCGGCGCTCGCCGTCTTTGTCCCTGGCGAGGCGGGTGGTGACGATCCCGACCGCGGCGAGCTGGGGTTGACTGCAGCTGTTGGGACACCCGGAGATGGCCCAGCTCAGCCCGCGCGCTTGATCGGGCAGGGCGCGGATAAGGTCGCGGGCGATGTCGCGCGTCGGAGCCAGCCCCATGCGACAGGCATGGCTGCCGACGCAGATGCGGAAGGTGGTCTGCTCCTCGGGACGGTCGGCGAGAAAGCCGGCCTTCCTGAGCGCTTCGATCAGAGTGCTTCGCTTCTCTGCTGTGCTCGGCGCGAAGGCGATATTCTGGTCGGCCGTGACGGCGAGAACACCTTCGCTCAGGGTGCAGGCAATCTGGATCAGACGGCCGAATTCATCGCTGCCGAGATCCCCGGCGAAAATGGGGACATGGACAGGCTCTGCGCTTGAGCGCGTCAAAATGCCGTCTAGTCCGCCTGAAAAAAGCGCGCTGGGGCTGCCGTCCAGCTCCTGCTGCAACAGTCGGCGAAAGTTTTCTTCACCGATCCGGCCGACCAGGTGTTTGAGGCGCTTGCCGGCCGGAGTATGCTTTCGGTAGGTGCGCAGGACAGCTTCGAGCAGCGGCAGAAGGCGGCTCTCTTTGAGCCCGGGCTCGAGCAGAAAGCCCGGCTGCGGCTCGCGCCCGAGTCCGCCGCCGACCCAGAGATCATAGCGGTTTTCGCCGCCATTTCGCCCGGCCAGAACGATGCCGGCATCCTGAATCAGGTGCCGGGCGCCGGCATAGCCGTCTTCGACCGCGATTTTGAACTTCTTGGGCAACCCTTCGAAGTGCGGATTGCCGGTGAAGTGCCGATGCAATCGCCGCGCCAGAGCCTGGGTGTGGGCGAAGTCGGGCGAAAAGCTGGTGCTGCAGGTGATGCCGCGCACCGCACCGCCGCAGGCGCCGCGGCCACTGAGCCCCACATGCGCCAGGCCGCGCCCGATATCTGCGAGATTTTCGTGTCGCACCCGGTGCAGCTCGATGCTGCCGCGGGTGGTCAGGTGCAGGCGTGCGCCGGCAAATTTCGCGGCAAGTTCAGCGATTTTCTCGCCCTGGTTGGCAGAGAGGACTCCGGCCGGGATCTTGATGCGCACCATCAGATCATCGCGATCATTCATGCGGTAGACGCCGTCGAGGCGCAGCTTCTGGAAGTCGATGGGAGTGGGATTATCTGAAGCCATTTGAGTCCTCAATGTTCGTGAAAGGAAAATTTCTGCAAACAGAGCGCACAGCTCGTTTTAACTTTGGCCGTAGAGCTCGCGGACAATGCGCTCCGCCAGTTCGGTCGCAGAGTCCTGGCCGCCCCGTATGTGCAGTTCTGGCGGTTCGTATTCCGAATCGCCGCTCTGTTCGGGAAGGCTGGCCTGAAGCGGCGCCTCGATGCGAATTTCAACGAACTCGCCGGGTGCGAACATTTTGCGCAGCGCCCGGCATTCGTCGGGTGAAAGAGACGCCGAGTTTAGCACAATCAGTCCTGCATCGGTCAGGATTCGCGCGACTTCCGCGCTGCGTCGGATCCGCTCCGCGCGCTCAGCGGGGCCATCGCTGAGATCGCGGTTCAGGCCGCGCTGCAGATTCTCGCCCGTGACCAGAACGGTGTGTTTGCCCAGGCTGTGCAGCTTTCTTTCCACCAGCGCGGCAAGCTCGGAAACCGCGACTGAAACGGGGCCGGAAAACCAGAGAGTCTGAGGCTTCTGCCCTTTTTGCGCGGCCCGCGCTTTTTTGTCGAGATCGATGTCCTGCCAGTGGTGATCGGAGCGCAGCAGCGGCTGGTGGATCATGCCGGCCGCCACGGTCGCGTTGGTCACTCGGTCAATGAGAACGAAGCCTCCGGTGGCGCGGTTCTCGCGATAGGAATCAAAAGCGATCGGCTGAGTGGTGGTGATGCGGCAGACCCCGACTTCGTTGAGCGCAAGGTCTTGCCCGGCTTCCTGCTGCAGGGTGTTGACGTTGATCTTGAACCGGAGCTCGGAGATCTGCGCCGGTGCGGTCGCCGAGCCCGCCTTGAGCAGGTAGCTGCGCCCGGCCTGCAGGGCATCTTCGTGCAGCCAGACCAGCTTGGCCTCGAAACGGTCGACATGGCACGGCCTCTCGGCGGGGCTCGCCAGGGTGTCGCCGCGGCTGATATCGATTTCATCCGCCAGGGTCAGGGTCACCGCCTGGCCGGCTGCCGCCTGGGGCAGGTCGCCATCCATGGTGACGATGCGCGCCACCGTGCTGCCCTGTCCGGATGAGGCGACGGTCACCGGGTCGCCGGGTCGCACCACGCCCGAGGCAACAGTGCCGCAGAATCCGCGAAAATCGAGATCCGGCCGATTGACCCATTGCACCCGCATGCGAAACGGCTTGCTCGCTTCATCGTCGGCCACCTGCACTGTCTCGAGGTATTCCATCAGGGACGGGCCCTGATACCAGGGGGTCTGAGGGCTGTGCGCGAGGACATTGTCGCCGTTGAGGGCCGAAATCGGGATGGGCGTGATCTTTTCGAAGCCTAGGGAAGCGGCGAACGTCTCATATTCACGCTGGATTGCGGCAAAGCGCTCGGCATCGTAATCGACCAGATCCATCTTGTTGATGGCCAGCACCACGTGGCGGATCCCGACCAGGGAGACCAGGTAGCTGTGTCTTCGGGTCTGGGTCAGAACTCCCTTGCGGGCGTCGATCAGGATGACGGCGACCTGTGCTGTCGAGGCGCCGGTGACCATGTTGCGGGTATACTGCTCATGGCCGGGGGTGTCGGCGACGATGAACTTGCGCTTGTCCGTGGAGAAAAAGCGGTAGGCGACATCGATGGTGATCCCCTGCTCGCGTTCGGCCTGCAGGCCATCGAGAAGCAGGGCATAGTCGATCTTCTCGCCCTGGGTGCCGATCCGGCGGCTGTCGGCCTCGAGCGTTGCCAGCTGATCCTCGAAAATCATCTTCGAGTCCCATAAAAGGCGCCCGATCAGTGTGCTCTTGCCATCATCGACGCTGCCGCAGGTGATGAAGCGCAGCATGCCTTTTTCCTCTTGAGCCTTGAGGTAGGCGTGGATGTCCTCGGCGATCAGATTCGATTGGTGGGCCATGTGCTTGTCCTTTTTAGAAACCTTTTTCAACCACAGAGATCACAGAGGACACAGAGAAAGATTAAAGATGAAATTGATATTGCGAATCTTCCTCTGTGTCCTCTGTGATCTCTGTGGTGAATGGCCTTTGGGTTATTAGAAATATCCTTCCTGCTTCTTCTTCTCCATCGACCCGGACTGATCGTAATCGATCGTCCGCCCCTGGCGCTCGCTGGTGCGGGTCAGGAGCATTTCCTGAATGATCTGCGGCAGCGTGGCGGCGCTCGATTCGACGGCGCCGGTCAGCGGATAGCAGCCCAGGGTGCGAAAACGCACCGATTTGGTCTGCACCGTCTCGCCTGGGCGCAGCTCGAGGCGATCATCATCGACCATGATCAGGGTGCCGTCGCGCTCGACCACCGGGCGCTCTTTGGCGAAATAGAGCGGAACGATCGGGATGTCTTCGAGATAGATGTACTGCCAGACGTCGAGCTCGGTCCAGTTGGAGAGGGGAAAGGCGCGTATGCTCTCGCCCTTGCGCACCCGGGCGTTGTAGATGTTCCACAGCTCAGGGCGCTGGTTTTTAGGGTCCCAGCGGTGGTTTTCGGTGCGAAAGGAAAAGATGCGCTCCTTGGCGCGCGATTTCTCCTCATCGCGCCGCGCCCCCCCGAATGCAGCATCGAACCTGTATTTGGTGAGTGCTTGCTTGAGCGCCTCGGTCTTCATGACGTCGGTGTGCACGGAGGAGCCGTGAGTGAAAGGACCGATCCCCTGGCGCACGCCGTCCTCATTGATATGCACCAGCAGGTCGAAGCCGCATTCGTGGGCCATGCGGTCGCGAAATTCGATCATCTCCCGGAATTTCCAGGTGGTGTCGACATGCAGCAGGGGAAACGGCGGTCGCGCCGGATAGAAGGCCTTGCGCGCCAGGTGAAGCATGACCGCCGAGTCCTTGCCGATAGAGTAGAGCATCACCGGATTTTCGAATTCAGCGACGACTTCGCGAAGGATGTGAATGCTTTCGGCTTCAAGCTGTTTGAGGTGAGTCATTTTCATTTCCGGCTCCTCGGATCTGTATCTCTGAAAGTGCGGCAAGGAATCTTCGCTCATGGCGATCAGGGGTGTCCCCTGTTCAGCGGTGCAGGCCGCACTCCTTGTGCTCGGCCTCCTCCCACCACCAGCGCCCGGCGCGCTCGTCCTCGCCGTTTTGGACTGCGCGGGTGCAGGGGGCGCAGCCGATGGAAGGGTAGCCCCGGCGGTGCAGCCGATTCACCGGAATGCGGTGTTGCTCCGCGTATTCCCAGACCTGCGCGCGGGTCCAGTTGACCAGCGGGTTGATCTTCACCAGGCCGCCATGTGAGGCGTCGATTTCCAGAGGGGCGATTGCGGCACGGGTGATGCTCTGCTCGCGGCGCATGCCGGTGATCCACCCTGAAAGTCCGCGCAATGCGCGCTGCAGCGGTTCGACCTTGCGGATGCGGCAGCACTGCTTGCGATTCTCGATGCTTTCGCGAAACGAGAAGAGCCCTTGTTCACGCTCCAGCTTTTCGACAGCATCGCGCTCGGGAAAGTACCAGTCGATGCTGACCCCGTAGCGAGCGCGCACGGCTTCGGCCGTTTCGTAGGTCTCCTCGTTGAGTCGCCCGGTGTCGAGAGCGAAGATGTTCACGTCTGAGCCGATTTGCCGCACCAAGTCGATGATGACCACGTCTTCGACGCTAAACGAACTGGCCAAGGCAACCTGCCCGCCTGCGGCGTCCAGGCCCGCCTGCAGGATTTCGCTTGCAGAAACCTGAGCGGGCAGGTCGGGAAGCTTTTTTTGAGGTGCTGTCTTTGGCATGAGAGGCTCCTGCTTCAGATGATATATTCGGGCTGTTTCTGCTCACGACCGTAGGAAATGCGGTTCCACGCGCGCTCGTGAGCGAAGTAGATCAAGAACTTGATGGCGGTATCGGCCAGGCCGACCGTGGCGGCGAACTCTCCCTTTCCGGTCAGTATATAGACCAGGGAGGAGGTGATCAGGGTAGCGATCATACGCCACGAAAGGGCTTTTGCGATGCTGCGGCGATTCGTTTCCATGGCGACCTGCTCGGAAAGTGGGTTTCTTTATCTACCTTGGCGTGCCGTTGTTTGTGAAGGTTACAGTTATTCATATAACTGGTCAAGAATTAATTTAAGACATTGTACGGATGTCAGCAGTGGAATGGTCGGGGAATTGTAAAATAGACGCTGGATTTGACGCGAATGCCGGGCGGGGGTATATTGAAAGCAAGAGATTTTTCGGGAGGCCAAGCTTGGCTTCCCTCTTTGCCCTGGAAAGCTTTCCCTCCTAGTTTCCAGGGTATTTTTTTGACAAAAAAAGCTGACCTGAGGGTCAGCTTTTCAGTGGGGAGTCTGGAGTGTGGAGAGCCGGTGGGCCGGTGGGCCGGTCAATCCTGCGTCGGCTCAGCTTCTTGAAAAGGGGCGCGCCCGTTGGCTTTTTTCAGGTTCTCTTCTTCAATCTCGCTGAGCCGGGCGAAGCTGTAGTCGCCGAGAATGCGGGTCATCTCACCGCGGATATGGCGCCAGGCCCCATGCGCCGGACAGAACAGATCGCGCTCGCAGGTTCCTTCCTCGATCAGGCACTGGTTGAGGTAGAGCGGTCCGTCTTCGGCCTCGACCACATCGAGAAGGGTGATGTCGGACGGATCGCGGGCCAGAAAGAACCCGCCGCCGACACCGCGCTGCGAGCCGACGATGCCGGCTTTGATCAGTGGCTGCAGGATTTTGGTCAGAAATGCGGGCGTGATATTCTGGGTTTGGCAGATGTCTTTTTTGAGCACGATCTCTCCGGGCGGCTGTTTGGCCAGGTAGAGAACAGCGCGAATGGCATATTCGGTAGCTCGTGTTATCAGCAAAAGGCGCTCCTATTGTTAACCGTATAGGTAACGGATACCTGGAACCGGTGGTTTTGTCAAGGTGCTTCCGGCGGTAGTACTCATGCCCCGTGTCTTTTTTTCTTGATTAGACGATGTACCGGCGCATATCGCGGTCGAGCTCTTCTGTATCCTGTTTAAGCTGGCCCAGGGTGTCGTCGAGCGCCACGGTCGAGGATGTAATCTTCCGGTGCGAGCCGCGGATACTTTCCATTTCGCTCAGGATGTTCGCGGTTTTTTCGCGCTGAAGCTGGATGTTGGTGTTGATCTGCGCAGCCTGTTGACTGACCAGGCAGGTGCTATCGAGAATGACCTGGCTGCTCATCGACTGTTGGTCGCTGGCGGCGGTGATGTTCGCGAAGATCGCCCGGGTGTGGTGCAGGCCATCGAGAATCTTGCTGGTTCCGCTGCTCTGCTCGCGGGTGGCATGCACGATCAGCTCGATATGCTCGGCCATTCGACGCGTAGAACGCGCGCCCTGTTGGATCCGATTGGCCTGTTCATGGACCATGCCGCGCATCTCCCGCGACATTTGCGCGTTGGCCTGTGAGCGTGTGCTGATGTTTTCGAAGACGCTGCTCGCCTGCTCGAC
>JAGXHK010000013.1 GCA_024636255.1 Desulfuromonadales bacterium
AGATGTGTATAAGAGACAGGATAAAGATCTTCGAGTTCGGTCTTCTGGCGGGCCCTCTCGATGCGGGCGCGCAGCTCGGCCGTGAGCCGGCCCTGCTCGGCGATCGACGTCAGAATGGTGCTGCGCCGCTCCTCCAGCTCGCTCAGATAGCCGAACTGGTCTTCGAGTTCGCGCACCTGGACTTCATCGAGTTCGCCGGTGCGCTCCTTGCGGTAGCGGGCGATAAACGGAACCGTCGCTCCTTCCTGCAAGAGGGAGACGGTGCTGTGGATCTGCGCCGAGGCAAGTCCGGTCTGTTCTTGGAGCTGGGTAAAGATTCGAGAGAGTTGCGCTTCGCTCAAGGCCATGAAAAAGAGTCCGCTTTCTTTGAATTGTGTCAGGATGCCGGCAAAAGCCAGAGTGTAACACGGGAGGTATTTCGCAGGGAAGATCACGCATCTTTGCCCGGGTCGCGCTTGACCCCCGGCGCGAATGGAGCTACAGTCTCAAAATCGAATTCAATCCCCGGAAAAACCATGACACCTCTGCTCGATGTACGCAACCTCAAGACGTTTTTTTTCACCTCCGGAGGTCTGATCAAGGCCGTGCGCGGCATCGATTTCAGCATCGATGCCGGCCAGACGCTGGCTCTGGTTGGCGAGTCGGGATGCGGCAAATCGATGACGGCCCTCTCTGTGTTGCGGCTGGTCCCGCCGCCGGGACGCATCGTCGAGGGGAAGATTCTTTTCGAGGGCGAGGATCTGATGCGCCTGCCGCGTCCTGAGATGCGCCGCATCCGGGGCAACCGCATCTCCATGGTTTTTCAGGAGCCGATGACCAGCCTGAACCCGGTTTTTCGCATCGGCGACCAGATCGGCGAGGTGCTGCGCCTGCACAAGGGGCTCGACGCCGAAGCCGCGGCCGAAGCCGCAGCCGACCTGCTCACCCAGGTCGGCATCCCCTCGGCGCGCCAGCGCCTGCGCGATTATCCGCATAATCTTTCCGGTGGGATGCGCCAGCGTGTCGTGATCGCCATGGCCCTGGCCGGCGATCCGCAGCTTCTGATCGCCGATGAGCCGACCACGGCGCTCGATGTCACCATTCAGGCGCAGATCCTCGAGCTGCTGCAATCGCTGCAGCGCGAACGCACCATGGCCACCTTGCTGATCACCCATGATTTTGGCGTGGTGGCCGAGACTGCCGACCGGGTCTGCGTAATGTATGGTGGCCTGGTCATGGAAGATGCCCCGGTCACCGAGATTTTCGCCAATCCGGGGCATCCCTACACGCAAGGACTGCTGGCATGTGTGCCCCGGCTGGGCGAGCACAAAAAACGGCTGGTGCCGATTTCCGGTCAGCTGCCGGCAGGAGGCGGCGGGGAAGACGGCTGCCCATTTCTCGAGCGCTGCCCGAAGCCTTTTGCCCCTTGTCGCGACAAATTGCCACCGCTGCGGGAGATCACTCCCGGCCATCAGGTGCGCTGCTGGAGAGAATGATGGATCCGCTTCTCGAAGTACAGGACCTGCGCAAATCGTTCTGGGTCAAATCTGACCGGTTCGGCGGCCCGAAGCAGGAACTGCGCGCCGTCAACGGCGTCTCTTTCGCCCTGCATCCGGGCGAGACCCTTGGGCTGGTGGGTGAATCGGGCTGCGGCAAATCGACCACCGGCAAGCTGATCATGCGCCTGCTCGAGAGCGACGGCGGACGCGTGAACTTCGAGGGCCAGAACATTCTCGAGCTCTCTGCCAGGCAGATACGCCCGCTGCGACGCCGAATGCAGATGATCTTTCAGGATCCCTACTCTTCTCTTAATCCGCGCGCGCGCGTCGGGGATATTGTCGGCGAGGCGTTTCGCATTCACGGCACCGCGGGACGCGGGGAACGTCAGGACAAAGTGATCGAACTGCTGCGCACGGTCGGCCTGACAGCCGAGCAGTATCACCGCTATCCGCATGAGTTTTCGGGAGGACAGCGCCAGCGCATCGGCATCGCGCGCGCCCTGGCCCTGCATCCCAGCCTGATTATTGCAGACGAGCCGGTTTCCGCCCTCGATCTCTCGATTCAGGCCCAGGTTGTGAACCTGCTGCAGGATATCCAGGAGGAGTTCAGCCTCACCTACCTGTTCATCGCCCACGATCTTTCTCTGATCGAACATATCAGCGACCGGGTCGCGGTCATGTACCTGGGACAGATTGTAGAGCTGGCTCCTTCTGATGAGATCTACGCCCATCCCCGCCATCCGTATACCGAGGCGCTGCTTAACGCCGTTCCGGTCACCGACCCCCGGAAGCGCAAAAAACGCATAGCGCTCGGCGGGGAAGTCCCCTCGCCGCTCAATCCGCCGCCGGGGTGTATTTTTCACCCGCGCTGCCCCTACGCCCGTGATGTGTGCCGAAAAGAGCCCCCCCCGCTCGAAGAGAAAAAGCCGGCCCACGTGGCCGCCTGCCATTTCAGTGACGAAGTGGGGCGTTTGCGCCGCGCCTGATTCATTTGCCGCGTTTCACCACTCCAATGCCGCGCGGTATCTGGATGTTTAAGGCCGCTGCTGGCCGGCAAGCGCTACCTGATGGTCTCCATTGGATTTTCTATCCTTCAATTTTATCTGATACATCCCGAGAGAGGCACGCATGGGACCGATTCAAACCGTCCAGGAAAACTGCCGCAAATGTTACGCCTGCGTACGCAATTGTCCGGTCAAGGCGATCAAGGTCAACAAGGAGTGGGCCGAGGTCATCCATGATCGCTGTATCGGGTGCGGGAAATGTCTGCGCGTGTGCTCGCAGAATGCCAAGGTCATCTCCGACTGCATCGAGGAGACCCGCCGCTTTCTGATGACGGAAAAGAATACCGTCGCTGTGCTCGGCTGCTCCTATCCGGCATTTTTCAATGATATTCGCCCAGGCCAGGTTGTCTCTGGCCTCAAACGACTCGGTTTCGCCGAAGTCCATGAGGGGGCCAGCGGGGTCGAGTTGATCGCCGATGAATGCCGACGCCATATCGACACCCCGACCTCGCCTCCCCTGATCTCGAGCCATTGTCCGACCATCGTCGACCTGATCGAGCGCCACTACCCGCAGTTGCTGCGCAACCTGATGCCCGTAGTTTCCCCCATGGTGGCACTTGGACGCTTCATCAAATCCCGCAGCGTGAGCGGCACCCGGGTCATCTATATCAGCTCCTGCATTGCCGGAAAATTCGAGATCGATGCCGAAGAAGTCGCCGGTGCCATCGATACGGTCCTGACGTACAGCGAATTGACTCAGATGTTCCGCGAGCGCTCTCTTGACCTCGCGCGGTTGCCGGACCAGCCATTCGATGGGCTCCAGCCCGAGCGCGGACGCCTTTTCCCGGTCGGCGGGGGAGCGTTCCAGGCGTTCAGTGTGCGCAATGATTTTCTGAATCCGGATTTCGTCTCCACCGGCGGCGAAACCTCTGCACTGGAGTTGATCCGCGATCTTGCCGCACGGCGCATCACCCCGAAATGGGTGGATATTCGCTTCTGCGAAGGCGGATGCATCGGCGGACCGGGCAAAAACAACCGTCTTACCACCTTTTCCAAGCGCAACCTGATCATCGATTATTTCCGATCCCGCGGCGGTCCCTGCCAGACGGCCCCACACTATCTCGACGAAGGCGCACCCCTCCACCTCTCGCGCCGCTTCACCAACAAGTTCAAGCGGCTCGAACCGCCCAGCGGCGAGAGCATCCGCCGCATCCTGCAGTCCACCAACAAGTTCGTCGAGCAGGACGAACTCGACTGCGAGGCCTGTGGCTACCCGACCTGCCGCGAGCACGCGGTGGCCGTCTTTCAGGAACTGGCCGACCCGGACATGTGCCTGCCCTTCTCGTTGAAACGGCTCGAAGATGATCGCATCAGCCTGCTGCAGAAATATGAACTGGCCGAGCGGGCCCTTGCTGAGGGATATGGCGATACGGCCATTGTCGGCAAAGATTCGCGGACGCTCGAAACCCAGCGGCTGATCCGTCAGGTCGGCCCGACGCCCACGACGGTTTTAATCCGTGGCGAGAGCGGCACGGGAAAGGAGCTGACGGCACGAGCCATTCACAAATCGAGTCACCGCGCCGACAAACCCCTGGTCACAGTCAACTGCACCACCCTGACCGACAGCCTGCTCGAAAGTGAACTGTTCGGCCATAAGAAAGGCGCATTTACCGGCGCGATAAGTGACAAAAAAGGTCTTTTCGCCGCGGCCAACGGCGGAACTATCTTTCTCGATGAAATCGGCGATATCACGCCCAAGCTCCAGGCTGAACTGCTGCGCGTACTGGACAGCGGCGAAATCAAAGCGGTGGGGGGAACGGCCACCATCAAGGTCGACGTGCGCCTGATCGCCGCCACCAACCGCAATCTCGAACAGGGGATAAAGGAGGGGTGGTTTCGCGAGGACCTTTTTTACCGCCTGAACGTCTTTACCATCACCATGCCGCCTCTGCGCAGCCGCATCGAATCGATCCCTGAACTTGTCCACCACTTTCTCATCCGCGCGAGCAGCCGGCTCAATAAACCGATCGTCGGGGTGGAGGACCGGGCCATTGCCGCCATGGTGCGCTATCAGTGGCCGGGCAACATCCGCGAACTGCAGAACATTATCGAACGTGCCTCGGTACTTGCCCAGGACAATATCATTCGGCTGGAAAATCTGCCGACGATCTTTGCCGAACTGGTTTTGAACGGTTCGGCGCGTCCACGCCCGGACAGCGGCCTGAGAGCTCAACGGGATCGGCATGTCATCATCGTCGAGAGAAACCTGATCAAAAAATATTTGGAAGAAGCCTGCGGCAACGTCTCCAAAGCGGCGCGCAGCTCCGGCATTCCACGGCGGACATTTTATCGCCTGCTGGATCGCCATGGACTCAAGGGAGAAGACTTTAAACAAAAATGAGCCAAACCTGACCCAAAACAGCCACCTGCCGAGCCAACAATGACACACACCGTGGGCGCTCGCATTTTTCTGCGCTTGCCATGCTCACTCCACGTCGCATGGAACGCAAATGAGCCGGATTTGGCACAAGTCCCGCCCACCAGAACACTGGGAAAAGCCGACAAAAAGCCTCGAAGAACTTTGGCATATCCTTCGCATCACAAAAAAGACATTGCCGGGGCTTTTACGAATTTTCCTACCCCAACGGAATTCGCCCCTTCGCGCCGTGCCGGGCACTCTCTCCCCCGGCCGGCGTTTTTTTTATCGCCAAGAGTTCCCTTATTCGACTATTATGTCGGCGCCGCTCATGTTTGCTGACAAGGCGCTTCTATGACTCCCACGACAAAACGCAGGAAAGAAAAATTCGGGATAACAACGCTCGAGGATATCAGCACCCTCATCCTCCAATCCCACGACCTCGCTGAGACCCTGCGCAACATCGTGACCCTGGTGGCAAAACGTATGGGCACGGAGGTCTGCTCCCTCTACCTGCTGGAGGACGATCGCGAAACCCTGACCCTTCGCGCCACGCGCGGTCTGTCGCGTAAAGCGGTCGGCCGGGTCAGAATGAAGATCAGCGAAGGACTGACCGGGCTGGCCATCGAGGAGCGTAAAGTGGTTTCGCTTCAGGAACCCCAGACTCACCCCCGCTATCGCTACTTTGCGGCAACCCGCGAGGAGCGCTTTCACAGTTTCGTCGGCATTCCCCTGTTTGATCGCAGGACGCCCATCGGCGTCATGAATATTCAAACGATCGAGCCGCGCAACTTCAGCACGGAAGAAATCAGCGCCCTCTCCACCATCGCTTTTCAGATCTCCTCTATCGTTGTCAATGCGCGCCTGCTCGATTCGATCAAACAAAAAGAGGCGGAATCCCACCGTTTCGCTCAGGAACTGAAAAAAACCCGCCAGTCCCTGCAGACGGCCGGGGCACAACCGCAGGAGCCTGCGGATGAGAGCAGCAGGATCCTGCGCGGCACGGTGGCCTATCCGGGCCTGGTGAGAGCTCCGGCTAACCTGCTCGACGAGCGGTTGGGTTTTGCCGATATCATCGATGAGATCGACGTCCAGCCCGAGCACGAATGGCAGCGCATCGAGGATGCTCTGGAGAAAACACGCATTCAGACCATCTATCTTGAGAAGAGAATGGCCGAGCGCCTCTCCCAGGACGATGCCGCCATTTTCCATACGCACCTGATGATCCTTGAAGACCGGGGCGTTCTACAGAAGCTGCGTCAGGAAGTCAGGGCACGGCACAGCGCCCCCTATGCTCTGAAAAAGGTCATCGGGACGTATATCGAGGCCTTCGGAAAAATGGACGATCCCTATCTGCGCGAACGCGGCGCGGATATGGAGGATATCGGCCGGCGCATTCTGGCCAATCTGGTCGGACAGGAAAAATCGCATCTGCACCTCACGCATCCCGGCATACTTGTCGCCAGAGAACTGCTTCCCTCCGACATGGCGGCCCTGGATACAGAAAAGATTCTGGGCATCGTCACCGAAGCCGGCGAAAAAAACTCCCATGCGGTGATCATGGCCAAAAGTCTGGGCATTCCCGCCCTTGTGGGAGTCAAAGGAATTCTGCGCTGCATATCCCCTGAGGATGCCCTGATTCTCGATGCCAACACCGGAACTCTCTACGTCAACCCCACACCTCGGATCGCCGAGGAATTCTGCCGTCTCGAAGAGGACGGGCAGCGTGAAATGCACCGTCTGGAGGAGTTTCGCCACCTTCCCGCGACTGCGCGCGATGGAGAGAGCTTCACCCTGCGCGCCAACATCGGTCTGCTTGGCGATGTGGCGGTGGCGCTGCGCAACGGAGCGCAAGGTGTCGGACTCTACCGCACCGAATTCCCCTATATGGCACGGGGCGCATTTCCTGACCGGCAGGACCAGTACCTGCTTTACCAGAAGATCGTCAAAGGTTTTGCGGGCCATCCGGTCACCATTCGCACCCTGGATATCGGTGGTGACAAGGCCCTGCCCTATTTCAGCCCGCCGCGCGAGGAAAACCCTTTCATGGGCTGGCGCTCGGTTCGCGTGTCGCTAGATAACCGGGACATATTCCGTACCCAGATCGAAGCGATTCTCATGACCAGCATCCATGGCGCGGTCAAGTTGCTGTTCCCCATGATTTCAGGCATAGAGGAAATACGCGCCTGTCGCCAGGTCATCGAAGAAGCCAAGCAGAATCTGCGTCAGGCAGAGATTCCCTTTGACGCATCGATTCCGGTCGGGGTCATGATTGAAGTTCCCTCCGCCGTATACCTGGCCAGCCAACTGGCAGAGGAGGTCGATTTTTTCGCCCTCGGCACGAACGATCTCATCCAGTACATGCTGGCCGCAGATCGCAACAATCCCCTGGTGGCCAAGTACTACGATCCGCTGCACCCAGCGGTCCTGCAGGTGATTTATCTGGTCGCGCAGACCGCACGCAAGGCGAACATCGGTCTTTGCATCTGCGGCGAGATGGCCACCGATCCGCTGCATTTTGCTGTGCTGGCGGGAATGGGCGTGAGAGAATTCTCGATGCCCGCCCCATTCATCCCCCGCATCAAATCGTTCCTGCGGGAGTTCTCGGTCCAGGCCGCCCGGGATTCTGTGGAGAAACTACTCACCTTCAGCGAAACCGAGCAGATTCGCACCCATCTGACCACCTGCATGCCGGAACTCGCGAGCGCCGCGTCACGGCAGCACTGATC
>JAGXHK010000113.1 GCA_024636255.1 Desulfuromonadales bacterium
CTCGAGCGTCACGGCATTAACGACGCCTTCGATGAAGTGGACGGGATTCTGGTGCCAGGCGGATTCGGTGAGCGCGGCAGCGAAGGAAAAATTTCGGCCATCCGGTATGCACGTGAGAATGCGATCCCTTTTTTCGGTATCTGCCTCGGCATGCAGATGGCGGTTGTCGAATACGGGCGCAATGTGGTGGGCCTCGAAGATTGTTATTCCACCGAGTTTCGCGAAGAGGCGAAGAATCCGGTCATTCACATCATGGAATACCAGAAGAAAATCTCCCGCAAGGGCGGCACGATGCGCCTGGGAGCCTATACCTGCGAGATGATGGAAGACACGGTGGCGCGGCGCATTTACGGCACGCAGGAAGTGGGCGAGCGACATCGCCACCGTTTCGAATTCAACAATGCCTTCCGGACACAGCTCGAGAAGGCAGGTTTGGTTCTCTCGGGCATCAATCCGGATGCCGAGCTCGTGGAGATTGTCGAACTGGCGGATCATCCCTGGTTTCTGGCCTGCCAGTTCCACCCGGAATTTCGCTCTCGGCCGATGGATCCGCATCCGCTGTTCGAATCGTTCGTCGGTGCCTGCCTGAAGCAGAAAGAGGAGGGAAAGGATGTCGCGTGAAGTCCGTGTCGGTGAGGTGACCTTTGGCGGCGGCCGCCCTCTGGTGCTGATTGCCGGGCCCTGTGTGGTCGAGAGTGAAGACTTGACTCTGCGCATCGCCGGCTCTCTCAAGGAACTGGCTGCGGAATTCGGCATCGGACTTGTTTTCAAGGCCTCTTACGACAAAGCCAACCGGACTTCGATCGGCTCTTACCGGGGACCGGGCGCGGAGGCCGGGCTGGCGATTCTGAACAGGGTCAAACGCGAGTTCGATCTGCCGGTGGTTTCAGATGTCCACGATCTTTCCCAGGTGGCCGCGGCGGCCGAGGTTCTCGATATCATCCAGATCCCCGCATTCCTCTCGCGCCAGACCGATCTGCTTGTGGCCGCAGCCAAAACGGGCAGGGTGGTGAATGTCAAGAAGGGGCAGTTTCTCGCGCCCTGGGACATGGCCAACGCGGTGAAGAAAATATCGGCAGCAGGCAACGAGCGCGTGCTGCTTACCGAGCGCGGATCATCCTTCGGCTACAACAACCTGGTCGTCGACATGCGCTCTCTGGTGGTGATGGCTGAAACCGGGTGTCCTGTGATATTTGATGCGACCCATGCTGTGCAGCTGCTCGGCGGCGCCGGAACGAGCTCAGGCGGGCAGCGTCAGTATGTCGGTCCGCTGTCCCGGGGCGCCGCGGCGGTTGGGGTCGACGGTCTGTTCTGGGAGGTGCATGAAGACCCCGATCAGGCTCTGTGCGACGGCCCCAATTCTCTCCCATTGGCGCATCTTCGAGGGATGCTCAAAGAGGTTCTGGCGATCGATGCGATCGTTAAAAAGAGAAACTAAGCAAGCTGGATGCCCAGGCCGCAGAGCCCTTGAACCCCTGGGTGCGGCGCCACTGAATTGATCCGGAGCGAAACGAACATGCTAGAGACCGCAAAAAATGTGCTGAAAATCGAGGCCGAAGCGATTCTGGCCCTCATCGACCGGCTCGATGGCTCTTTCGATCAGGCGGTCGAGATGCTGCTGTCCTGCCAGGGACGAGTCGTCATCACCGGAATGGGCAAGTCTGGGCTGATCTGCCAGAAAATCGCTGCGACCATGGCGTCGACCGGGACACCGGCTATTTTCCTGCACCCGGCCGAAGGGATCCACGGAGATCTGGGGATGCTGATGAAGGGCGATGTGGTGATCGCCGTCTCCAATTCCGGCGAG
The DNA here is from genome assembly GCA_024636255.1 of Desulfuromonadales bacterium. Taxonomy (GTDB): domain Bacteria; phylum Desulfobacterota; class Desulfuromonadia; order Desulfuromonadales; family Geoalkalibacteraceae; genus JAGXHK01. The sequence goes on from JAGXHK010000113.1 coordinate 1,808, forward strand.
ACCGAGGAGATCTCGCGCATCCTGCCGGTTATCAAGCGCATGGGCCTGCCGTTGATCGCCATGAGCGGCAATCCGCAAAGCACTCTGGCCCGCGCGGGGGACGTTTCGCTGGATATCTCCGTCACGGTCGAGGCCTGCCCCTTGGGCCTGGCGCCGACGGCCAGCACGACGGCCACCCTTGCCATGGGAGATGCCCTGGCGGTGTCCCTGCTGGTGCGCCGCGGGTTCAAGGAGGAAGATTTCGCGCTGTTTCACCCCGGCGGGGCTCTCGGTAAACGCTTGTTGCTGCGGGTGGAGGATATCATGCATGCCGGGGCCGCTATTCCCCTGGTGCGGGTGGGAACGTCTTTAAAAGAAGCCCTCTTCGAGATTACCAGCAAGCAGCTGGGGGTGACCGGGGTGGTCGATGCCGCCGGCCGCCTCGTCGGAGTCTTTACCGATGGAGATCTGCGCCGCCGGATCGAAGTCGGGTTCGATGTGCTCAATCAGTCGATCGAGGATGTCATGGCAGGACATCCGAAGCGGATTCTGCGCAGCAATCTGGCAGCCAAAGCGCTGCAGCGCATGGAGGAGCACTCAATCACCTCGCTGTTCGTCTTCGAATCGGAGGACAGTCAGGTCCCTGTCGGTATCGTCCATATTCACGACCTGCTCAAGGCCGGGGTCGCGTAATGGAAGATCGGTGCAAAAAGATCCGCTTGCTGTTGCTTGATGTTGACGGAATCATGACCGACGGCCGGATCATCTACGACAACAACGGCATCGAGTCCAAGGCCTTCGATGTCAAGGATGGGCATGGGCTGAAACTGCTCCAGCGCGCTGGCGTCAGGGTCGGTATCATTACCGGCCGCGAATCGCGCGTCGTCGTCCAACGGGCCCGCGAACTCGGCATCGGGATCGTTCATCAGGCGGCCAAGGAGAAAATCGTTCCTTATCTGCAGGTGCTTAAGGAGACCGGGCTGCAGGATGAGCAGATTGCCTATGCCGGCGACGATCTGGTCGATCTGCCGATCCTGCGCCGGGTCGGTCTGGCGCTGAGCGTTGCCGATGGGGTCGAGGAGGTCCGCTCGTGCGTGCACTATGTCACACAAAGACGCGGCGGGCGCGGCGCCGTGCGCGAGATGTGCGAGATGATATTGAAAAAATCGGGGCGTTGGCAGGGAGTCACGGAACGGTATTTTTCGTGAACAGTCATTTTTGTCTTGACATTCAAGTCTCATGCCAAGCCCCAGTATAAGTCTTTACCTTTTCTTTTTCTAATGGTATACTGCCCGCCGTAATGGTTAAAAAAGTCAAAGGACGACATCTGCTTGGTCTGTTGATTCTCCTTGTTCTGCTCGGGCTTGGGTTCGTCTTCATGCGCGGCCTTCAGACCATGGAGCCTGAGCAGATTCTCGAGCGCGTGCCGGAAAATGTCGATCTTGCACTTCAAAAATTTTCCTACACCGAGACACAGGGCGGGGTGCGGCGCTGGACGGTACAGGCTGAATCCGCTGTCTATGATCGGCAGAATGAAACGACGCAGATCGAAGATCTGCAGGTGATTTTTTTCGATCCGTCCGGACAGAGCGAGCAGGTCATTCTGACCGCCCGCCAGGGGCGCATCGATGTGGCGGCACGATATCTCGAGGTGTGGGACGAGGTTGTCGTCACGACAGATGACGGAGGGATGCTGCACACAGAGCGGCTGCAGTATCGCGATGATGAAAAGCTGATTACCACCGATGCCGATGTACGCTACGAATCTCCGGGGATGTTGATCCTTGGGCGCGGCATGAACCTGGATGTGATCCGGCGCACGGTGAATCTGCGCGACGAGGTACGGGCCTGGCTGCGTCACTCCCTGAAAAAGGCTGGCTGATGAAACGAGTTGCGATCTCTTTGTGCATGCTTTTGCTCTTCGCGGCGCCTGTCCGCGCCCAGCAATCCGCACCGCCGGCATTCGCCAACGATGCGCCTGTCGAAGTCACCTCCGAGCGACTCGAGGCAAAGAGCTCCCCGCGGGTCGTTACGTTCAGCGGGGATGTCGTTGCCCGCCAGGACGACCTGGTCATTTATGCCGACAGGCTGCAGGTACTTTTCACCGGTGGCGGCGAAGAGATCGAAACCCTGGAGGCAACCGGAAACGTGCGTATCGTGCAGGGAGCCAGCATCGCCACGGGGCGAAAAGGCGTCTATGAGCGCGCGCGCGGGATCGTCACCCTGAGCGGCGAGCCCAGAGTCCGCCAGGGGGAGGACTTTGTCGAGGGCGATGAAGTGATCGTCTATCTCAACGAGGGGCGCAGCGTGGTCGTGGGCACCGGCGATTCCCGGGTCAAGGCGGTTATTCATCCCCAGGAGGGAACGCGGTGATTCGTCGGCTCAGGGCGCAGGGACTCTGCAAGGGATACAAAGGGCGGCAAGTTGTCCGCGATGTGGCTCTCGAGCTCGTCTCCGGGCAGGTTATCGGGCTGCTCGGACCCAACGGAGCCGGAAAAACCACGACGTTCTATATGGTCGTCGGCCTGATCCGGCCGGATCAGGGTCGCGTCTTTCTCGACGAAACCGAGATCACCGAGTGGCCCATGTACCAGCGCGCGCGCGCCGGCATCAGTTACCTGCCGCAGGAGGCATCGATTTTTCGCAAGCTCACGGTTGAGCAGAATCTGCTGGCGATTCTTGAAACGCTGCCCCTCTCAGCGATAAAGCGCAGCGAGCGAAAAGATCAACTGCTCGAGGACTTCGGCCTGACGCATATCGCCCGCTCTCCCGGCTATGCCCTCTCGGGCGGGGAGCGCCGACGCGTCGAGATCGCACGGGCCCTGGTGCTGGAGCCGGCCTTCATCCTGCTTGATGAGCCCTTTGCCGGCATCGACCCGATCGCAGTTATCGACATTCAGAACATCATCAGCCAACTCATTGCGCGTAAAATCGGTATTCTCATTTCGGACCACAACGTGCGTGAGACTCTGGGGGTCTGCGACAAAGCGTATATCCTCAGCGAGGGGTCTCTTCTCGAATTCGGCACGCCGGCTCAGATTGCTGCGAGCCCCCGTGCTCGTGAGGTCTACCTGGGTGAAAAATTTATCCTGTAGGAGGCTGGAAAATCGGGTACGGCTATTTAACACTGGCAATTGCGCCTGTTCGATGAGTAAATTGAAAGAGAAGCAGGACGCAAAACAACGGAACTGATATGGCACTTGAAATACGGCAACAACTGAAGCTCAGCCAGCAGCTGGTGATGACTCCGCAGCTGCAGCAGGCCATCAAGCTTCTTCAGCTCTCCCGCATGGAGCTCGTCGACCTGGTCCAGCAGGAGCTGGAGGAAAACCCGATTCTCGAAGAGGGTCAGGAACAGCTTGACGAAAAGGAAGCCCGCGAAGAGAGCCCCGAGCCTACAGAAGAGGCCCCGCAGGATGCTCCCGAGGCGATGCAGGAAGTCCAGGGAGAGAAGGAGGGCCTTAACGACATTGACTGGCAGACCTACCTCGAAGGATACAATCTGGGAGGATCGACCGCAGATGCCTATGAAGAAGACGAGGACCGGCCCTCGTATGAGAACCTGCTGACCAAAAAAGGGACCCTGACCGATCACCTGATGTGGCAGCTCAATCTCAGCAAGGTGGACAACCGCACGCGTTCCGTGGCGGCCGAAATCGTCGGTAACCTCGACGAAAACGGCTATCTCAAAGCCTCTGTGGAGGAACTCGCAGAGACGACCGGCACCGACCCCGAAACCGTCGAGGCGGCCCTCGGCGTCGTGCAGGAATTCGATCCCCCCGGGTTGGCCTGCCGCGATCTTCAGGAGTGTCTGCTCAAACAGGTTGAATATCTGGAGATGGGAGGCACTCTGGTCGAGAAGATCCTGCGCGATCATATCTCTGATCTGGAGAACCGCAGATATCCTGCCATCGCCAAGGCGCTCGGCGTGAGTGTGGACGAGGTCTTTGGTGCGGCAAAGGTCATCTCGAACCTCGACCCCCGCCCCGGCCGCCAGTACAATCAGGAGGATGTCCAATACATCACGCCCGACATCTTTGTCTATAAGATCAGCGATGAGTACGTCGTGGTGCTCAACGATGACGGGCTGCCCAACCTGAAGATCAACAATTTCTATCGCAATGCCCTGACCAACGAATCTTCTGTCGACCAGAAGGCCGGCGAGTACATTCAGGACAAGATGCGCAGCGCTGTCTGGCTGATCAAGAGCATCCACCAACGTCAGCGCACGATCTACAAGGTCACCCAGAGCATCGTCAAGTTTCAGCGCCAATTCTTCGACAAAGGCATCGAGTACCTCAAGCCCCTGGTTCTTCGCGATGTGGCAGAGGATATCGAAATGCACGAATCGACGATCAGCCGGGTCACCACCAATAAGTACGTGCAGACGCCGCAGGGCCTTTACGAGCTGAAGTTCTTTTTCAACAGTGGCATCAGCACGGGCGGCGGCGATTCGGTGGCGTCCGAATCGGTCAAAAGCCGTATCAAGGACATCGTCGCAAACGAGAATGCAAAGAAACCGTACTCGGACCAGAAAATCGTTGAACTGCTGAAAAAGGACAATATCAATATTGCCCGTCGCACGGTGACCAAATATCGCGAGATGCTCGGCATCGGCTCCTCCACGGAGCGCAAGCGTATGTTTTGAGAGCGGACGTGCGAATGGGGTTAAGGACGTTATAATGGATTCAGACTATCCCGCCCTGAAAAGGGGATAATCAACTTCAGGAGGTATTAATATGCAGATTGCGGTTACATTCAGGCACATGGAATCAAGCGATCCGGTCAGGAGCTATGCAGAAGAGAAACTGGACCGGGTCAAAAAGTACATCGAGGAACCGATCGAGGTGCAGGTGGTCCTGAGTGTGGAGCGAAAGATCCGCCACCTTGCCGAGGTGACGATCTATGCCAAGGGCGTGACCATCAAAGGATCTGAGGAGACCAACGACATGTACGCCGCGATCGATGCCGTTACGGATAAGATCGAGCGTCAGCTCAAGCGCTACAAAGAAAAGCTCAAGGACCACAAACCCGGGCCAAGCCGTGAGCGGCAGGTGCAGAAAAGTGTATTTGCCGCCCAGAGCATTGACGAGGGCAGCGGAGAGCCCGTCATCATCCGTTCGCACAGCTTTCCGGTGAAGCCGATGTCCGTTGAAGAGGCCGTCATGCAGATGGATCTGCTCAACAAGGAATTTCTGGTATTTACCGATGACGAATCGGAGGAGATCAATGTCGTCTACCGCCGCAAGGATGGCAATTACGGTCTGATTGTTCCTCAGATGTCCTGATTTTTTGTGATAAGTTCGTGGGGGAAGAGATTGAACAGGGTCTCTTCCTCTCGCATTTTCCCAGGAAGGATAAAGGATTGCACTGGATATCATGAAAATTTCCGATTTGTTGAACTCCGCTGCGGTCGTCCCTGATCTCAAGGCAGGCAACAAGAACGCCGTTTTGGCGGAGTTGACGGATGCCCTGAAGGCGGTGGAGAGTGGAATCGATCGGGATCAGGTGATCAGCGTTCTGCTCGAACGCGAGCGACTGGGCAGCACCGGCATCGGTGAGGGCGTTGCGATCCCGCACGGGAAGTTGAAGAAAATCGACCAGCTCCTTCTCTCCTTCGGGCGCAGCCGCCAGGGGGTCGACTTCGATTCGATGGACGGAAAGCCGGCCCACCTGTTCTTTCTTCTCGTTGCTCCCGAAGATTCGGTGGGCATCCATCTCAAGACGCTGGCCCGCATCTCCAAGCTGCTTAAAAACGCCGATGTGCGCAAAAGACTGCTCGAGGCCGAAGGGCGCGATGAGATCTATCGCATTATCGTCCAAGAAGAAGAGAGTCTTTAATCCACGATTATGGCCGAACTGAGTATCAAAGAACTCCTCAGCGAAGAGGAAGCCGGGCTCGATCTGGAGCTTTTGGCCGGAGAAAACGGCCTTGACAACCTGATCAGCATTCCCCGCATTCAGAAACCGGGTCTGGCACTGGCCGGCTATGTCACCAATCTGCATCCCGATCGCATCCAGGTTCTCGGTTCAACCGAGTTGAGCTATATCAATCAACTTGATCCGCGGGTCGCCGCCGAGAATCTCGCCAATCTTTGCGCTCTCGAGATCTCCTGCTTCATCATTACCAAAGGCCAGGAACCGCCCGAGGTCCTGATTGAGGAGGTCCAGAAATGCGGAATTCCGCTGCTGCGCTCCCATCATCAGAGTTCCACGTTTATCTCGCTGATCACCAAGTTTCTCGAGGAGCGACTGCTTCCGGCAACGACAATTCATGGCGTTCTCGTCGATGTCTTGGGCGTCGGCGTGCTGCTTACAGGGGTGAGCGGCATCGGCAAAAGCGAATGCGCTCTCGATTTGATCCTGCGCGGTCATCGCCTGGTTGCCGATGATGTCGTCAAGGTGCGTTCGAAACTGCCCGCGGTTCTCTTCGGCGAAGGGATGGACCTGCTGCATCATCACATGGAAATCCGGGGGCTGGGGATCATCAACATCAAGCATCTCTTTGGCGTGGCGGCGATCCGCGAGCGCAAAAAGATCGATCTTGTCATCGAACTCGTCGATTGGGAGGATGGAGAGGAATACGATCGTCTGGGACTCGAGGAGGAAACCCATAGCTTGCTCGGTATCGATCTGCCGCTGCAGAAAGTGCCGGTCCGCCCCGGTCGCAATATCACCACCATCGTCGAGGTTGCGGCCCGCAATCAACTGCTCAAGGAGATGGGATACCATAGCGCCCGCGAGTTTCAGGACCGCCTCGAGCAGCGCATGGCCGAGATCGCGCGCCTGCACTCCCACACCATCATCGGAGATAATCTCGAATGAGCAGCAAGCGGGTTATCGTCATTACCGGCCTATCCGGCTCTGGAAAGTCCAGTGCTGCCCGGGCCCTCGAAGACGAGGGCTTCTTCGTCGTCGATAACCTTCCGCTGGCGCTGCTGCCGCGTTTTTTGCAACTCACAGAGCAGGGCGTGCGCTTTACTTCCCATGTGGCGGTGGTCATCGATATCCGCAACCGCGATTTTCTTGCCGGGTACGAAGAGACGCTGCAGAGCGTGCGCGAGCAGGGTTACTCCCTCGAGGTCTACTTTTTCGAGGCCTCCGACGATGTGCTGGTGCGACGCTATTCCGAAACCCGCAGGCGTCACCCCCTGGCCCGCAAGGAAGGGGCTCTGGAGGGGATCAGCCGTGAACGGGAGCTCATGGCTGGGTTCAAGCGTCTGGCAACCACGATTTTCGATACCTCCGGGCTCACACCCCATGAGTTGCGGGATATGGTAATCGAACGTATCCTCGGTGCCCGGGACCGGACCCGTCTGGCGGTGAAGATTCAATCCTTCGGATTCCGGCATGGCATTCCGATCGAATCCGATCTGGTGATGGACGTGCGTTTTGTGCCCAACCCCCATTTTATCGACCACCTGCGCCCGCTGACCGGATTGAACCCCGAGGTGAAGGACTTTGTGATCAAGCAGGCCGCATGCCACGAATTCTTAAGCCGTTTCCAGGAGCTTCTGCGGTTTCTTCTGCCGAATTACCAAAAAGAGGGAAAGAGTTACCTGACCATTTCCATTGGGTGTACAGGCGGGCGGCATCGCAGCGTAGCCATCTCGGAAAAATTGCGGCCCTTTCTGGCGGGCCAGGGATTTTCGGTGGAAATCAGCCATCGGGACATTGAGAAGAGGTAGCCATGATCGGTTTGGTGGTCGCCAGCCATGCTGGACTTGCGCAGGAGCTGCTCAACGCGGCGGAGATGATCCTTGGCACGCTCAGCAATGCCCGCGCTGTCTGCATACGTCGTGAACACAGCGTCGATGATATGCGCAAGGCCCTGACCCAAGCCATGCAGGAGGCCTCGAGAGACGGCGAGGGCGTGTTGATCATGACCGATATGTTCGGCGGAACACCCGCGAATATCAGTCTGTCGTTTCTTGAGCCGCAGAAGGTGGAAGTTCTGACCGGTGCGAACCTGCCCATGGTTCTGAAATTCTTCAATAGCCGGGAGGGCATTGGCGTTAGCGAACTGGCTGCCATGCTGAAGGCATACGGCCAGCAGAGCATGGCCTTGGCCAGCGAATTTCTTGAGAAATGAGCCGGATTCCGGGCACATGGTGAGGTCGGTTTCTGATGAGCATTGTTCTGGCACGGATTGACAACAGGCTCATTCATGGTCAGGTCCTTGAAGCCTGGGTGCCCTTCACCCATGCAACCTGCATTGCTGTGGCCAATGACGAACTGGCCGCCTCTTCACTCAAGCGGATCATGATGGAGGCTGCGGTCCCGCGAAGAACGAAGGTGGTTATCGGCACGGTCGAGGAAGTCGCCGCAGGCTTTGCGGCGGATAAATTCGCAGCGGAAAAGGTTCTTCTCCTTTTTGCAAATTCTCAAGACGCCCTGCGTGCCAGGCATCTTGGCATTGATTTTGGCGAACTCAACCTGGGAAACATGCACGAGAGCGGAGGAAAAATTCGATTTTCCTGCACGATATTTCTCACCCGGGAGGATGTGGAGAATTTTTCCCGCCTCGAAGATGAGGGGGTCAGGATCGTCTCCCGGTGTGTCCCGACTGAACGTGGCGAGAACTGGAAGAAAATGCTCCAGCATCGGGAATGAAATGACCTGGGCCGATTACCTGTTTGGTGCCTTGGTGGCTGCTGCGGCCGGTCTCGACCGCACTGCCGCTTTTCAGCTCATGATTTCGCGGCCTATCGTCTGCGCTCCGCTGACCGGCTGGGTGATCGGTGAGCCGATGATCGGTTTGCAGGTCGGTGCGCTGGTCGAGTTGCTCTGGCTCGGACGACTGCCAGTCGGAGCGGCCGTTCCTCCGGATGACACACAGGTCGCGGTCGGCGCGACGATGCTCAGTGCCGCCATGGCGAGTGTCTCTGCGGGCTCTGAGACGGCCGTGATCCTGCTTTGCCTTTTGGTCGCCATGCCGCTGGGTAAGGTTGGCCAGATCTTCGATCGCAGAGTCCGCCACTACAACGCCCGGTTGGTCAGAGCCGCGGAGCGCGACCTGGAATCCGGGCAACTGGAGCGTGTTTGCCGGCATCACCTCAAAGGGCTTTTATCCTTCGGGCTTGCCTCCGTGTTCACTGCCGCGATTATCATCGTGGCCGGCAGCCTGATCGTGAGCCTCCTCGGTCCCCTCGTTCTGGGTCGTATAGAGGCGATGAACCTGTGGTTGGCGCTGGCTTTTCCCCTGGTCGGCACGGCAGTCATCCTGGGTACGATCAACGTCAGCCGAGCGGGGACTCTCTTCGCCGCATCTTTTACGACCGCGCTGCTTCTTCTGTGGCTGCTGTGAGAACACGATGAGCAGAAAATTTAGCATCCCGTTCCTCCTGGGAACCGCTGTGCGAACATTTTTTCTGCAGGCCAGTTGGAATTTTGAACGCATGCAGAGTCTCGGCACCCTTTTCGTGCTTGCGCCGGGTCTGAACCGGCTGTACCGCGGTGAAGCACTGGCGGCCGCTTACCGGCGCCATATGAGTTATTTCAACACTCATCCTTACATGGCCGCAGCCCTGCTGGGAACCGTTCTGGCCATTGAGGAGGAACACGCCGCCGGTGAAAAAGGTGCTTTCGGAGTTCTGGAATTTAAAGAGATGGTCATGGCGCCTTTTGCGGCCATCGGCGATGCCCTTTTCTGGGGCGGGGTCAGGCCGCTTGCGGCAAGCATTGCCTTGTTTTTTGCCTACAAAGGCTATCTCTGGTCCCCCTTTATTTTTCTGTTTCTTTTTAACCTGCCACACCTCTTGTTTCGCTTCGCAGGGGCTTGCCGCGGTTATCGCAGCGGCTTGCGCCTGCTGGAGTATGTGCAGCACTGGCGCCTCCCGGACGCGGCGATTCGCGCCAAAGAGACGACAGTGGTATTGCTGGGAGGGCTGTGCGCCTATCTGACGGTCGTCTGCCTGCGCCAGGAGTCGCTTGCGCCTGCTTGGGGGATTGCTTTGCTGCCACCGGTAATACTTCTGGGGTGGTTGACCCGCAAAGGCGTTTCGAACCTCATTCTGATTCTGACAGTGGCGGCATTGGTGCTTTGTATTGGACAACTTGTTTAAGGACGAGAGTTAAATGGCAAGACTGAAAAAAGAATTCACCATCAGAAACAAGCTTGGTCTGCATGCCCGAGCTGCCGCCCAGTTGGTACAGACGGCTAACCGCTTCAAGGCGGATGTGACCGTGACCAAGGATGATATGGAGGTAAACGGCAAGAGTATCATGGGCATTCTGATGCTCGCCGCAGCCAAAGGGACCTCGATTACTCTCGTTACGCAGGGCGAGGATGCGCAACAGGCGATGGATTCTCTGGGGATGTTGATCGATGACGGGTTCGGAGAAAAATAACCTTCCGCAGGATACCTTTCTGATCGGCCTCGGCGTTTCCCCCGGTGTCGCGATCGGAGCGGCTTTTCTGTTCAACCGGCTCAGACAGACGGTGATCGAGAAAAGCGTTCCACCCTCGCGAACTCCCCGCGAGGTGGAGCGCTTCCATGCCGCCCTGGCCGAGTCCAGAGCGCAGCTCGAGGATGTCAAGCAGCGCATCTGCAGCAAAGAACTGCGCGAGCATCTCTATATAATTGATACCCATCTGCTGATTCTCGAAGACGAAATGTTGATCAAGGGAACGCTCGATCTGATCCGCGGAGAGAATCTCAACGCGGAAGGCGCCCTCAAACGTGTGCTCGGGCAGTTCAGGGAGTTTTTCGACACCATTGAGGACGAATACCTGCGCGAGCGGCGCTCGGATATCGACACGGTGGGCGAGCGCCTGATGCGCAATCTGCTGGGTGAGAGACAGCGCTCCCTCAGTGAGGTCGGCCGGCAGGCGGTGGTGGTGGCGCATCAACTCTCACCGGCCGATACCATGCAGATGGACAAGAGCAAGGTCATCGGCTTCGTCACCGATGTCGGCGGCCGCACCTCGCATACCGCAATTCTGGCCCGCTCCCTTGATATCCCGGCAGTGGTCGGCCTGGAGAATATCAGCGGTATTGTCCAATCGGGCACACCCATGATTATCGACGGAACGTCCGGGACGGTGGTCCTGAACCCGTCCGAAGAAACGTTTCGCGAGTACCTGAAGAAAAAGCAGGCGTTCGAGTATCTGGAACGAGAACTTCTCGCCTATCGCGACCTGCCGGCCGAAACGCTGGATGGTTTCTGCATGACCCTGCGCGGCAACGTCGAACTCGACCAGGAGGTGCCTCTGGTCCTGAGTAACGGCGCATCCGGGGTCGGCCTGTTTCGCACTGAATTTCTCTTTCTCAACCGCACTCAACCGCCTACCGAAGAAGAGCAGTTCGAGGTTTACCGTGCCATGGCGGAGAAGCTCGCGCCCGAATCGGTGACCATCCGCACGCTCGATGTCGGCGGGGACAAGTTCGTCCCCGAAATCAACCTTGCCGATGAGGCCAATCCTGCCTTGGGGTTGCGTGCGGTGCGCTTCTCTCTCAAAGAACGGCGCCTGTTCCGTGAACAGCTGCGCGCCATCCTGCGTGCATCGGCCTACGGCAAGATCCGCATTATGTTTCCCATGATATCGGGCGTTAACGAGATACGCACCTGCAAGCAGATGCTGGACGAGGCCAAAGACGAGCTGCGGCATGAAGGGCAGAGTTTCGATGCCGACATTCCCGCGGGCATTATGATCGAAACACCTTCGGCGGCCCTGATTGCCGATCTGCTTGCCAGGGAAGTCGATTTCTTCTCGATCGGGACCAACGATCTGATTCAATACTGCCTGGCCGTTGATCGCGGCAATGAGCACGTCGCTTATCTTTACGAGCCACTCCATCCGGCTATCCTGAGGGCACTGAAAATGATCTGCGATGCCGGACACAATGCCGGGATCAGTGTCTCAATGTGCGGGGAGATGGCCGCCGAGCCGCTCTACAGCCTGATCCTGCTCGGCATCGGATTTCGCGAATTATCGATGAACGCTCCATACGTTCCCCGGGTCAAGCGGATCATCCGTCAGGTCAGACGCAGCGATGGCGAGCGAATTCTGGCTGAGGTGCTGCAGCTTTCGACGGGTCAGGAGGTCAGCCGTTATATCGAGGAAGAGATGACGCGCCGTTTTCCCGACATTTTTGGTCAGCCGGTGATTTAGCTCAGGCTTTGGAATTTCTTGACAGTATCGGAATTTCTTTTTATATCTTTTGCCTTCGTACAAAACTGCAAAAGGAGCAGGCGCCATGCCCATGACCGACTTTTTATTCACGTCCGAATCGGTATCCGAGGGTCATCCCGATAAAGTTGCCGACCAGGTCTCCGACAGTATCCTGGATGCGATTCTCGCGCAGGATCCCAACTCGCGTGTTGCTTGTGAGACGATGGTGACCACCGGCATGGCCGTCATTGCCGGCGAGATCACCACCAATGCGCGTATCGACTACCCTGACGTCGTGCGCCAGACAATCAAAGAGATCGGCTACAACGACTCGGCCATGGGCTTCGACTGGGAAACCTGCGCGGTGCTGACCTCGATCGATCGTCAGTCTCCCGATATCTCGCAGGGCGTCAGTGCCGGAGAGGGAATGTACAAAGAGCAGGGCGCCGGGGATCAGGGCCTGATGTTCGGTTATGCCTGCAATGACACCCCCGAACTGATGCCGATGCCGATCGTGTATGCACACGGCCTGACCAAACGCCTCTCCGAGGTGCGCAAGAGCGGGCTGCTCACTTTTCTGCGCCCCGACAGTAAGGCGCAGGTCTCGATTCAGTACGTCAATGACAAGCCGCTGCGCGTCGATACGGTGGTGGTTTCCTCCCAGCATTCACCCGATGTTACATATGAGACCCTCAAAGAGGGGATTATCGAGGAGGTCGTGCGCAAGGTCATACCTGGTGCGATGATGGATGAGAAGACCCGATTTTTCATCAATCCGACCGGCCGGTTTGTCGTCGGCGGACCGATGGGCGACTGCGGATTGACCGGGCGCAAGATTATCGTCGATACCTACGGCGGGCAGGGTTCCCACGGCGGCGGTGCCTTCTCTGGCAAGGATCCTTCCAAGGTCGACCGCAGCGCCTCCTATATGGCCCGCTACGTGGCGAAAAACATCGTCGCCGCCGGGCTGGCGCAAAAGTGCGAAGTCCAACTCGCTTACGCCATCGGCGTTGCCGAGCCGGTCTCGGTCATGGTCAACTGTTTCGGGACCGGCAAACTGCCTTCCATCGAGATTGCCAGGCTGGTGCGTGAAGAGTTCGATATGCGCCCGGCTGCCATCATCGAGACACTCGATCTGCTGCGGCCGATTTACCGAAAGACCGCCGCATACGGCCACTTTGGCCGCTCAGAGCCCGAGTTCACCTGGGAAAAAGCCGATCGGGTGGACGCGCTGCAGAAGCGGGCCAATCTTTGACAACGTCATATCTTCAAAAAGAGCGGACCTTGCCGGTCCGCTCTTTCCCTGCCTTTTTCCGCTTTTCTTGTCTCCTGGCGACAATCAGGTAAACTTCAGTTATGCTGATTTTGCCGTTCGATTTTCATCCGATAGCCTTTCCTTCCATGATGGGCAAACGAGTGATTTAATGGCTTGGGATGCGTTCGTCCAGTGGTGGGAAGGTAGTTTTCCCGGATGGAGACATCTGCCCCTTGCTCTCACACTGATACTGCTGAGCATTCTCGCAGGCCTGCTATTTTATCGGGTTGCGTTTTCGGTCCTCCGGCGGATGGCGAACCGGACCGATAATCGCTGGGACGACATCTTCGTGCGTCACCTGCAAGGGCCTTTGCGTCTGCTGGCGCCGCTGCTGGCGCTTCTTCTGGTTGTCCCTTCGTTGCATCTCCCGGCGGGAGTGATCGAAATCATCCACCAGCTTCTCAGCCTGGGTTTTATCGCCGGCATGGCCTGGGTTGTGATCAGCGGCATTTACGTCCTGCGTGACCTGGTTCTCGATCGCTTCAGCCTGCATGAAAAAGATAACCTCAAGGCCCGGGCGATTTATACGCAGGTCAACGGACTGCTCAAGGTGGCTCTTTTCGTGACAGTGGTCATTACCGTCGCCTCGATGCTGATGACGTTCGAGAGTGTTCGCCAGATCGGCGTCAGCCTGCTCGCCTCCGCCGGTATCGCCGGCATCATTATCGGATTCGCCGCCCAGAAGAGTCTGTCGACTCTGTTCGCCGGCATCCAGCTTGCCATCACCCAGCCGATCCGTATCGACGATGTGGTCATCATTGAAGGCGAATGGGGCCAGATCGAAGAGATTACCCTGACCTATGTGGTGGTGCGCATATGGGATCTGCGCAGGCTGGTTGTCCCGATCAGCAATTTCATCGAAAAACCCTTTCAGAATTGGACGCGGGTGACTGCAAATCTGCTTGGCACCGTTTATCTCTATGCAGACTATTCGGTGCCGGTCGAAGAGGTCCGGGCGCAACTGCATCGGTTTCTGCAGGAATCCGAACACTGGGATGGGCAGGTCTGGGGACTGCAGATCACCGACAGCACTGAGCGAACCATGGAGTTGCGGGCGCTGATGAGCGCTCAGGATGCCTCGAGAGCCTGGAATCTGCGCTGCGAAATCCGCGAGAAACTGCTCACCTGGCTGCAGCAGAACTATGCCGGAAGCCTGCCGCGCCTGCGCACCGAGTTGCACAGTGCTGCCTCAAGCCTGGAAAAATCCTGATCGTCATGCCGGCAATCAACCCGCCAGATTTATCGATTATTGTTCCCGTTCTCAATGAGTCGGCGTGCATTGCGCCGCTTTTCGAGACGCTGGCTGCGCAGCGCGATTGCCGTTTTGAGCTCATTTTCTGCGATGCGGGTTCACGTGATGACACGCAGGCCTGTATCTGCGAACTCGGGGGCCGACATGACTTCCCGGTCCGTCTGGTCACGGCGCCGCGCGGACGCGGACGACAGATGAATGCCGGAGCGGACATCGCCCAGGGAGAGTTTTTTTTATTCCTGCATGCCGATTCGCGTTTTTTGCATCCCCGGGCTCTGCAGACAGCTCTCGATCACCTACGGCAAGAGATCGAGGATAGCGGCACCGATGCTGTCGCCGCCCACTTTGCCCTGCGCTTTGACCGTGGCATGCAAAAGGAGTCTTTCGGATATTTCTTTTACGAATGCAAGGCGCGCCTGCCACGTCGCGGTTGTATTCACGGCGATCAGGGATTTGTCCTGCCGCGGTCTTTTTTCATCCGGATCGGAGGGTTCGATGAGCAACTCCCTTTTCTTGAAGATGAAAAACTGGCCGAGACGATTTTCGATAATGGCCGCTGGCTCCTGGTGCCGGCAGAAATTGAAACATCCATCAGACGTTTTGAGCGCGAAGGGCTGCAGGAGCGCCAGACTCTCAATGCTCTGATCCTGAATTTTTATCACATCGGCTGGCAGGATTTTCTCACCGAAACTCCAGGCATTTACCGCAATCAGGCTCAGCTCGAACGGCTCGATCTCGCCCCCTTTTTCGAGCTGATCCAGGTCCTGCTGCGCAGCTACTCGGCGCCCCGGCGCCGTCAACTCTGGTTCGAAACCGGCGCTTATGTGCGCTCCCAGGCGTGGCAGGTTCCTTATATGCTGAGGATAAGGCTCCATTACTGCAGAGCGAAACCTCAGGCGGCCTGCTGGGCGGAGCCCGGTCGCTGGCAGTGGCTTTTCGACCGGCTCACCGACCACCTGTTGGGAAACTGGATAAGCGCACTTCTGGTCCGTACCTGGTTTATGGTCAGTGCCCGCGGTTTCGAAAAAAAAAGCGCAGATAAGGTATGATGTCTGGAAGTGTACGTTGAAAAACAGATCGCCCGATTTCTTTGTTTTGCCGCGAAGGCGCGCGCAGAACACCAGACTTTCATGGGGAGGAGTTTGCCATGGCGAAGATATCTATCGGAACAATCGTGCTTGTTTTTCTCGCGGGACTGGTCAGCATCTCATGCACGACCTACAAAAGCCAGGAAGTCCCTTTCCGGCTGCCTTCCGCCTACGAAAACCTGCAGACGGTCAACGGCGCGCAGGTGGCGGCAGAGGCTTACAATGAAGAGCAAGCGCAGAGAGCATTCGGGTTCAATATCCGCAAGACCGGGATTCTGCCTGTCCAGGTCGTGATCGACAATCAAGGCCGTCAGGCGCTGCGCATCGTGCCGGATCAGACATTTCTGGTCGACGAGCAGGGAAATCTTTGGAACCTTCTCGACAACCGCACCGCCTATGAACGGGTGGAGAAGAGCTCCGAATACGGCCGCATTGCCAAAGGTGCGGGCAGGGGAGGGATGTTCGGAGCGGCCGGCGGTGCCTTGGTGGGCGCCGCGCTTGGTGTGCTGACAGGAGAAAACGTCGGTACGGCTGCCACCAAAGGAGCGGCAATCGGCGGCGCCGGCGGTGCGGTCGTCGGCGGTGCCCAGGAAGGGACATCGGATCAGGCCGGTCGGGAGATCGCCCGCGATCTGGGCAACAAAGAGCTGCGCAACAAAGCGATCGCCCCCGGAACCCTGGGGCGCGGCTTTCTCTTCTTCCCCGGCGAGGCGAGCGATGCGAAACAACTGCGCCTGCAGGTCGAGGACGTCAGTACGGGGCAGATCCATACCCGGACATTCCGTCTGCAGTAGCTAGTGCCACGTACGGTTAATTCCATTCATTAATTATGGCCCTTTTGCCTGCTGCCTTCGTTGCGCCTCCTCGGCTTAGCTTCGGCTAGGCCTGCGTCGACGCGCCTTGCCAGAAGGCAAAATTGCTCAGAATTATCTGAACGAACGAACCGCACGGGACACGAGGCTATCTTTCGGCGGGTCGATAGGGCCCGCCTTTTTTTATGCTCGGAAACTCAGGGAATCGTCACCTCGAAAACAGGACTCTCTGCGCCGCTGGGATTAACCACCTGCAGAGATACCCGGCTGAGCTCCCAGGTGAACGGAAATCGCTTGTAGATCAGGGTGCGGCAGTCGAGATAGGTGACATAGTCGGACTTGGGGCGGGTTATAGACGGATCGAGTACCTGGCGGCCATCGACGTAGAGTACGGAGTTGTGCTGGAAGTTCTTCCCCGAGATGATCAGTTTGTAGCTGTTGACCTGCCCCTCTCCTTGGGAAACCGAATAAATTTCAGGCGTGGTATTGACGAACAGTGTATGCGCCAGAGAGCTTTTTTCGGTGGGATTGACGACCTTCACCTCGTGCGTCCCCCCTTTGAGCGGCGGCAAGGAAAAAGTGATGCTGGTGGGAGACGCCGATTCTTTGGCCACTGCGGCATCATCGACCAAAACGGTTGAACCCGGCTTGAAGTTCCGGCCCGCAATTGTCACCAGCGGATCCTCTTCGATCGCGCAATGGTCAATGCTTGCGGGGCTGATGCTCTCGATCCGGGGAGCCGGCTCGAGCACCCGGAAGAGAAAATTGCGCTCGGAAGCCGCATCGTCTCGAATCAGGTTCACCAGATAGTCGCCGGCGGGAAGATCGGGGACGGTAAAGGAGATGCGCCTTTGGTTCTGCACCCGGGGAGGAACAATTTTTTCGCCGAACTGCACGCGAATGTCTTCATCGAACGGACCGCCTCCGATGACGACCTCTGCCCCGGGTTCTCCGCTGGAGGGGGTAAGAGAGCGGATTTCCAGTGCCGCGGCAGAGCCCGGGACCAGAAGCAGTATCAGCAAAGCCGCAAAGGGTAGACAACGCATGGGAACAACTCCGAATAACGCTTAAAGACATCCTGCATAGTTAAACACGTTCCCGCGGGAATACAAATCTTTCCGGCAGATCAGCGCCGTGCCATAAGCAGCAGCCAGACGCCGATGAGAAGGAACAGAAGATTGGGAATCCAGGCTGCCAGCCGGGGCGGGAGCAGGCCTGCCTTCCCCATGGCCAGAACCACCGCATGCAGGATGTGGTAGGAAAAGCCGACCGCGACGGTCAGCGCCACCCCAAGGGCGATATTTCCGCCCCGTCCTTTTTGCAGAGCGAACGGGATGCCGAGAAATCCCATGATCAGGCCGGCAAAGGGGAGGGCGAGCCGGGCATGCATGTCTACCAGATACCGGCTCGGGTCATAGCCTTCGGCTTGGAGCCTTGAGGCCATTTCGCCCAGTTCGCGGAAATTGAACTCTTCAGAATCACGTTCGGCGATTTTGAATTCTTCGGGAGGTTTTTCAAGTGGCAAGGAGGTCTGGTCAAAGGGGTGGGAGGCAAGCATGTCTCCGCCGGGCGAAAATAGTCGCCGTGTTCCCTCTTCTGCAACCCAGGCGCCTTCGCGATAGCGGGCTCGTTCCGCTTCGATGCGCTCGAGGAGGCGGAAGTTCTCATCAAAGCGAAAAATTTGCAGCCCTTCGAGAAGGTCCTCGTCCGGGTGAGCCAGGCGCACATGGATGACTTTCCCCCCCTCGCGTATCCAGAGACTGTCACGCTTGAAGACCACGGCCGGACGACCGTAGACATCGGTTTCCCAGACCCGGTTCGCAGTGCGGGTGCTTGCAGGCACCAGGGTTTCGTTGATCAGCAGCAGCAGAAGGGACAGGACTCCCGCCGCGCCGAGCAAAGGCAGGGCGATACGGGTCAGGCTGACGCCTCCGGCCCAAAGTGCTGTCAGTTCGCTGGTACGCGCAAGTCCGCCGATCGTGAGAAAAGAGCTCAGCAGGATGCCAAGCGGCGCGACCTGAACAATGATCAGCGGCACTTTGCTGGCGAAATAGATAAAGTAGATCGGCAAACTGGCCTGATGACCGATCAGATTGTCGACCTTTTCAAAGAAATGGACCAGCAGATACAGTCCGCTGAAGGCCGCAAGGGCCAGAGCGAAAATGCGCAGGTAACGGCTGAGAATGTAACGGTTGAGAAGATTCATTTCTCTCTCCCGCGACTGCGTAGGTAGCGTTTGAGCCGAGTCGCCACCTCGGCCGGCGCATCGAGGATGCGCAGCCTCTTCTCCGTGGCACTCAGTTGCAGCAGATAGATACCGAGAGCCAGAAAAATGATGTTCGGCGCCCACATCGCCACCCCTGCAGGCAGTATCCCTTCACTGCCGAGTGTCTCGGCAAAGGAGAATGCAAGGTAGTAGCCGAGAAAAACAAGCAACGCCAGAGTGAATCCGCCTCCCTTGCCGGCGCGCTGGTTCTGGATGCCGAGCGGGATGCCGATCAGGGCAAAAAGCAGGGGGGCGAGAGGCAATACGAGGCGCTGGTGGAATTCGACCCGGTACTCGGCCGTATCGACCCCCGGGGGTGATTCGGAAATTTCTCGGCGCAGCTCGGCCAGTGTCATCTCGTCTTCTTTTTTGCGCCGCTCTCTTTC
>JAGXHK010000114.1 GCA_024636255.1 Desulfuromonadales bacterium
CGTCGAGGGATTCCGGCTTGCCTCTATCCTGCGTCGGGCCTTGGGCATGGATCGAAAAACGATTGCGGCCGATCTGGTTTCCGCCGGTCGCCGAGAGGATGGAGAGGTCGTCATCGCCGACGATCTTGGCTATGGCCCGGCGAACGGCCTCCAGTAGCGCCCCTTCGGGCATATTCACCTGGAATATCGGATGCAACTCGGACGTAACCCAGCTCTCCAAACGAATCGGCATCGTCAAGGAGACGGGTTCCTGGGCGCTGCGGTCATAGGCGAAAACATACTTGTGCCTGCCCGAGCGCTCGAGAACTCCAGCCTGTTTCTCGTGAATCCATACATCCAGGGATTTCGGACCCGTCACGTTTCGTTCTCCTTTTGAAGCTCGTCAAGAGTGGGCGGCGCGCCCGCCGGCCTGACCTTGATCTCGAGGTCGAGAACCTCCAGGATCCTGAGAATTTTCCGGATACCGACATCCTGAACCACTCCGTTTTCGATCTGGCTGATCGTTGTGCGGCTCATGCCCAGGAGCTCTCCCAGCTGCTTCTGGGTCATCCTGCGCTTCTTGCGCTCCTTGCGGATATGTCGACCGATTTCAAAAAGCATCTTTTGCATTATATATAAAACATTTTTCCTAATCAAGGAGACTTTGTTTCATATAGAAAACATTCGAATAAAGCCTTGCGGCCTTGATCCACACAGGGCCGTCAAAAGAAATTGGCGGCGGGGTCTCGAACGTGCCCTTCGGCAAACATTTGCTCACTCCCCGGCTGGCAGTGTCGCTTGTCGATGGTGACCAGCTAGAAAAGCTCATCACCGAAGTGCGGCGCCCAAAAGGCAATTTTGAAAGGCCCATCCCGGAAAGCCCTCAGACTCAATCACCTCTTTGTCCGAAATGCGGCAGAGATATGGTGCTTCGTACCGCAAACAAAGGAACACATGCAGGGAAGAAATTCTGGGGATGCTCTGGTTTTCCGCATTGTAGGCAGGTCACGGGCGCCTGATATGCTGTCTGCGCCATACTTGACTTGATGTTTCTCGCTGGGCAAATCTTTCGCCAATGGAATTTCTTGGTGAGAGTCGTGTGCCAGTTTTGTGACAAAAGAGAAGATTGGGTATGAACTCTCAGGTCGAAAGGCAGCTCTCGATTGCCGAAAACAAATCCTTCATCTGGACGGGCTTGGTCAGAACGTGATCCATTCCGGAGGTGAGGCATTCCTCCTTGATCTCGCGTCGTGCATGAGCGGTCAGACCGACGATGCAGGTGCGACGCTTTCCTCCCGTCTCCCTTGAACGAATGGCCTGAGTCGCTTCAATGCCGCTCATCTCCGGCATCTGCAGGTCCATCAGAATGAGATCGAAGTCCTTGGCCTCCCACTTTTCCAGGGCGGCCTTGCCGGTTTCGGCGACGTCGACCTGGTACCCATTTTCCGCCAGTATCACGGAGATCATCTGCCGGATCATCGGCTCGTCTTCGGCCAGGTCGGGTGGCCGGTGGGATCGGGATACAACTTTTCTCCGCAGAATTCAGCGAAGCCGCGCGTCGATCCCCAGCGGCGCGCTCTCGAGAAGGCGCACCCGGGCGAATTCGGGGTGATTCGGATCGAGCAGGATGTTGAAGGCGTCCTGGCTGGTGGCAAGTACCGATGAGGCTACGCGAAGGGCCGCAAAGCGCCCCTGGCGTATCCAGCGTTCGGCGTATTCTCTGGAGCGTTCGGTTTGCGCAAAGAATGCCGGTTCGGCAGGATCGAGCAGGGTGTCGGGAACCTCGATCACCATGCGGTGGTAGGCCGGAAGGTATGTCTGGCGCACGTTGACCAGAATCTCGAGCAGGCACAGGGCGGTGGAGTTGGATGTGTAGAGAACGGACGTACCCTTGGCGTTCCAGCGCCCGCCGTATCTTCTGGCGCCAGTGCCCTCAAGGGATGTGGCAAAAGGCGCAGGCGTCACGCGGTAGCAGATCACGAGTAGACGGTATCCTCGATGCGTCCGAGCACATCCAGAACGCGCTCGGCGCCGAAAGCGGTATCGAGAAGCTCCAAGGGGATTGCCTCAAGCGCGCCGTTTCGCTCCAGCAGCCAGCCTGCCCCGCTTTGCCGGGAGCCAAGGACCTCGCTTGCACGCTCGAGAGCCCGGGCGATTATCAAGGCGCGCTCGGAGATCTCCGGGGGCAGCGGCTTCTCGGGCGGGTAGCGGCGAAGGGTTCGCTCGGAGGTGCGAAGCACCGGGGCAAGGGCATAGCTTGGCATCCCGAGCACGCCTGCCAGCTCATCGACAAAGCGCTTGGGCACGCCTTTGCGCACCAGGCGGGTGAGCTCTTCAAGGCTCATGGGATGATCGAGAATTTCGGCTAGGGCGCTTTGCATATCAGGCCTCCTGGTCTCTTTCGGCAATTGTCCCAGATAAACGGACATCTGTCAATCGGAGAGCCCGAAAGGACACCGGGACGATCCCCGGTCGCCAACGGCGGAAGTCACTTTTTTTTGGATAACTCTGGCCCTACGGGGCAAGGTGCATCTTCTGCCTGCGGTCGCCGTTTCTTGTCGGCACGGTGCCGTTCGCCTTGCGCCAATAGTCGCGTTGGCTGCGAAACGGCATCAGGATAGCGAAATCCAGGCGATTGTCCTTTTTCCCGGCATACCCCGCAACGCCGATGTCAATCGCGTTCTGAGGCACGTTGAGCTCCAGGGTGCGATGCAGCCGGTCCCAGAAGGAAAAGACGGTGGAGTAGTTGGAATTGGTCTCATTCGGCACCTGCGAGTGGTGAACGCCATGCATCCGGGGGGTGACGATGCCGCGCACGAGCAGGCGCTCTGCCCGCAGGGGCAGACGCACGTTGCTGTGATGAAACAGGGTGCCGGCCTGAAAAACGGTTTCGTAGAGCAGATAGATCCAGAGTGAAGGACCGATCAGCGCGATCTGGCCAACGCGGAACGCCGAAGAAAAAGCCAGCTCACCGAAATGAAAGCGAAAGGCGGTGGAGACGTCGAGGTCGGGATCGATGTGGTGGACGTTGTGAAAGCGCCACAGCAGCGCAACCCGGTGGTTGGCCCGATGCCACCAGTAAAAGCTCAGATCCATCAGCAAAAAAGCCAGCAGGGGCTGAACGACGGGGGGAATGATCGACAGCTGGGCGAGGCCAAACCCGTTTTGCACCGCCCAGCCGAGGGTCGCGTCGGCGGCAGGGCGCACGGTGAGCGCAACGGTTACAAAGGCCACGGCCGCAAAAATCAGATTGACGAGCAGCCGCCCGGCCAGCGAGCGCTTTGCGCGGCGCAGGGGAAACACGCGCTCCAGGCCAAACAGGCCCAGGGCAAAAACGGCGATGATCAGACCCCAGATCAGGGAATCTTTCATTTCAAACGCCTCCCTCCGGGGCGATAGGGGTGCTGGCGTTGTCGTCGAGGTAGATTGCCTTTCTCATGCTCGTCTCTCATTTGGGCCGGGCTTCCGGAAGAGCAGTCCGTAGTGGTACGGCCGCAGATCGAACCTGTCTTCTTCATCGAAGGCAAAGCCCGCAGTTCTGCCCCACTGGATGCACTGTTCGGGGCGCGGCCGGATTTCCAGAGAAGGGCCACGGGGGGTGGCCGGGTCGTAGTTCCAGTGAATGACGGCCAGTCGCCCTCCAGGCCGAAGGATGCGCCGGGCCTCACTCATCAGGTCGATCGGATTTTCGTGATGGAGAATGTTGAAGAGCAGCGCCGAGTCGACGGAATTTTCCGCCAGGCCGGAGCCCGAACTGACGAAGTCGCGAACTTCGCTCCGGACGTTCGCAAGACCTGCCTGCCGGCATTTGGCGCGAACCGTCTCGATCATCTCCGGTTCGATATCGAGAGCATGTACGGTTCCCGGAATCAGCTTCGCCGCCGCGATGGTGAAGGTGCCGTAGCCGCAACCGAAATCGATCAGGCTATCGACGCCGCGGTCCAGACCGAACAGGCGCAGTATGGATTCGGGATCGAAGAAATCTGTCCATCGCACCTCTTCCGGCATGCCGCTGTCGCGAACTTTCATCATTCCACCTCCATTGCCAGGGCCATCGCCTTCTCCTGCCGGATCTGTTCTCTGTTCTTGCGAACGACCGGCACCTCCGCTGCGAGGAGGGAAAGAATGCTTTGCACAAATTCGAATAACCTTATGGGCCTTTGCTTACCTTTTCAAGCCGTCAGATGCAAAGGATTTTCTTCACCCATCGCCTGCAGGACATCTGCAGGTCAATGTGGGCGACCAGTACAACATGCTCCTTCCTTCTTGCGTCTCTTGGAAAATCTGCTAGTCCTTAAATCAGAATTCGCTGACGAAAACCCCATAAAGGCAAGCGGTGGAGGCCGACATGCTGGTTATCTTCGATGTCGTCGGAACGCTTTTCTCCCTGGACCGCGTTCGGGAGCAGATACGGGAACAGGGCCTTCCGCCGGAGCTGCTTTCATGGTGGTTCGGCCGCCTCCTGCAGACTGCCATGGCCGCCACCCTGGCCAACCGCTATATCCCCTTCCGGCAGGCGGCCGAGGCCAGCTTGAAACAGGTCCTGGCGATCGGCGATCAGCCTGAGGACCTCGCTGAACCGATCTTGCAGGAGATGAAGGAACTCACCCCCTGGGCCGATGCCGAGGGCTGCCTCCAGCGCCTGGACGGAGCCGGGCATCGCCTGATCGCTTTGACCAACAGTTCGGTCGAGGCGGCGGAAGGACTTCTGGTGAAAGCGCGGCTGCGCGATTTTTTCGAACAGGTCCTGTCCACAGATGAAGCGGGCGCCTGCAAGCCCGATCCGCGACCCTACCGGATGGCCCTGGAGCGTGCCGACTCCCTGGCCTCGGAAGCGTGCATGGTGGCGGCGCACGGGTGGGACATTGTGGGTGCTGATGCGGTCGGCATGAAAACCATCTGGATCGAGCGCCTGGAAAAGCGCTGGCCATTTCCGGAAGAGCCGCCGGGGCGAGTCGCCGCCGATCTTTCACAGGTTCCGGAGGCAATAAACCGTCTCGGAACATAGACCGGAGAACCCCATGGAGACAAAAACAGTAGAGGTTGACGGCCTCCGCATGCGATGGGAGGAGAAGGGTGAAGGTCAGCCGGTGGTCTTCATCCACGGAATTCCCACCTGCCCCCGATTGTGGCGGCATGTGATCCCGAAGGTCTCGTCGGCCCGTTGCCTGGCGTGGGAGATGGTCGGGTACGGCGGCTCGATTCCCGAAGGGAAGGAGCGCGACATCTCCGTCGGCAAGCAGGCGGATTACCTTATCGCCTGGATGGAGGCGGTCGGGCTGGAAAAGGCGGTTCTGGTCGGTCACGACCTTGGGGGCGGGGTGGCCCAGATCGCCGCCGTGCGCCACCCGGAGCGGGTCGCCGGTCTGGTGCTGATGAATTCTATCTGCTACGATTCCTGGCCGATTCCGCAGGTCAAGATGCTGCGGGCGGGCGGCTCACTGGTGGAGAAGCTGCCGAACGGGGTGTTCCACCGCATTTTCAGCATGTTCATCCGCATGAGCCATGACCGTCCGAGCGTGGGGCGCGAGTCGCTGCGCGAGCACTGGGGGCCTTACGCCGCGGCTGACGGCGCCGCCGCCTTCGTCCGCCAGATCCGTTCTCTTGATGTGCAGGACACTCTCGCGGTCAGCGATCGGCTATCCCAACTCGATCTGCCGGCCCGTCTCGTCTGGGGAGCGGCGGATGCGTTTCAGAAGATCGGCTACGGCTATCGCCTGGCCCACGACCTGAAAGCCCCTCTGGACCGCATCGAGGACGGGAAGCATTTCGTGCCGGAGGACCACCCGGAAGAGGTGGCGGAATCGATCAGAAAATTGCTTCACCAGATTGTCCGCGGCTGATTCTATGTCAAGTCTTCCCTCATTCTCTCGAATTCCTCCGGCTTAAAGCCCGATCTATGGCGCGAGCGGAGGATCATGACGTTTTCCGCAGAAGGGACACAGGTTCCATTCCTTCTCCAGCGGCATTTTGCAGTGCATGCAGATTTTCTGTCGAAAATGCCCGCAAAAGGGGCAGAAGGGGAAGCGCGTCTCGATCAGGCCCCCGCAATGATCGCAGGTTCGCTCGTGGCGCAGCTGCGGTCCGATGACGCGCAGCAGTTCATCCGGGGTGGTTTCGCCTTGGCGCACCTTCTCGATTCCGTTGTCGACCAGATTGTGCATGCCGGCGGCGCGGGCCATTGCAACCAACTCGGCCTCTCTGTAGGACTCGCAGATGAAATGCCGAAAGTCGTCATTCATCATGAACACTTCGAAAATGCCGATGCGTCCCTCGTATCCGGTCTGATTGCAGCGATTGCAACCCTTTCCCCGATAGGTCTTCCCCGCGAGTTTTGCTGCTGGGATGCGCAGCAGTTCCAGTACGTCGGGAGCGGCATCTTCAGCGACTTTGCAATGCCGGCAGATGCGCCGCACCAGGCGCTGGGCGACGAAGCCTTCCAGGGCCGATGCAATCAGGTGGGGTTGTACCCCGAGATCCATCAGCCGGGTCACTGTGGCCACAGAGCTATTGGTATGCAGGGTCGTCAGCACCATGTGCCCGGTCAGGGCCGCCTTGAAGGCGACATCGGCGGTTTCCATGTCCCGGACTTCTCCGACCAGAATGACGTCCGGGTCCTGGCGCAAGGTGGCGCGCAGGACCGAGGCGAATGACAGCCCGATTTTCTCGCGGACAAAGACCTGATTGGCATCCTCGAGGTGATATTCCACGGGGTCTTCGATGGTCTCGAAATTCTTCTCGCTGTGCAGCATCTCGTTGAGAATTGAGTAGAGAAAGGTCGTTTTTCCGCTGCCGGTTGGTCCGGTCGCAATCAGGATGCCCTGCGGCTTTTTGATCAGCCCCTGCAGGATGCGGTGCTCGGTTGGAAGAAGCCCCAATCCGTTCAAGGGAAGGATGGCCGAGCTCTTATCCAGGATGCGCAGCACAATCTTCTCGCCGCTGATGGTCGGCATGGTCGAGATGCGGATATCGACGAGACGGGTTCCTGCCTTAACGGTGATGCGCCCATCCTGAGGTTTTCGCCGCTCTGCGATGTCGAGGTTGGCCATGACCTTGATGCGGGATACCGTTGCGGCGTGCAGATCGGAGGGAATCTTGATCTTGTTGTGCAGGATGCCATCGATGCGGTAGCGCACGATGCTGTGTTTGGATTTGGGCTCGAAGTGAATATCGCTCGCCCGGTAGCGAACCGCCTCGGAGATGATGGCATTGACGATGCGCACCACGGGAGGGATCTCGGAAGAGCTGAGAAGCTCCTGCACATTAAGATCGATCTCTTCCTCTTCGATGACGATATCGACCTCGTCGATCGGGTCGAAATCAGGCATATCCTCCAGAAACCCCTCTTTTCCTCCTTTTTCCTCCCCATAGATCGATTTGAGTCTGGCGGCAATGTCGGAGGCCAGAGCGACAGTGGCCTGCACTTTGAGTCCGCTGAGCTGAGCGATGTGGTCGCACTTGAAGATATCGGAGGGGTCGGCCATGGCGAGGGTCAACCGGTTCCCCTCGAGCCGAACGGGAAGAATGCGGTGGCGCTGACACAACTCGCGGGGAAGAAGACGGGCGACCTCCCGTGGCGGATCGAGTTCCTTTAGATCGACTATCGGCAGTTTCAGCTGATCGCGAAGCAGTTTGGCGGTTTTCTCTTCCGAAAGAATCCCGAGCCGATCGAGGGCTTCGGTGGCGAATTCGCCGCCCTGTCGCTCGCGCAGCGCCCGCATGTAGCTCTCCTGCAGAACCAGGCCGGATTTTTCCAGAATCGAACCGAGAATGCCGCGATTTTCCGAGAGCAGCGAGGTGTAGTCCTTTATTTTCGCCTGCTGGGTGCGCGTCAGGTCGCGAAGACGCCGATTCTCCTGAATCAGTACGTACTGCTGCAGCCCGAGGCTTACGCTCAGGCGCAGGTCCTCATCGTTCCATGGTTTGGTGATGAACTTGTAGACGGCCCCTTCGTTGACCGCGCCCATGATCGAGTGCACATCCGCATAGCCGGTAAGCATGATCCGGATAATCTGCGGCCAGCGGTTCTTGATCTCGCGCAGAAGTTCAGCGCCGGTCATCCCCGGCATGCGATGATCGCAAATCACCAGATGCACGGGGCCTTGCTCCAGCAGATCGAGCGCCTGCCGGGCGTTCGCCGCAGTCAGAATGCGGTAATTCTCGTCGATGAATATGCGCTCCAGAGCCTTGAGCACGCCGGGTTCATCGTCGACGAAGAGCAAAGTGAAGACCTCGGCTTCGGCATATTCTTCCCAGCCGGGGACAGAGGTATCCTCGGCCGAAGCTTCCTGCTCCCCGCCGAGAGCGCGGAAAAGACCTGCGAATCTAGTCATGGCCGTTCTCGGCTGAAGGCAGCGTCAGAATAATCTGCGCGCCGTTGTTCTTGTTGTTTTGCGCGGTGACCATTCCGCCCATAGCGGTGACGGCATCGTGGACGACCGCCAGGCCGAGCCCCATCCCCTGGCCGACCTCGCGGGTGGTGAAAAACGGCTCAAAGATGCGGGCCCGGCTCTCTTCCGGAATCCCGGGCCCGTTGTCGAGAAAACTCAGGCGAACGCTGCCCTCGGTCGCTTCGGTGCTGATTTTCAGCTCCAGCCCGCGGGGGCGGGCCTGCAAGGCGTTTCGCAGGATGTTCATAAAAGACTGACACAGAAGTGCGCCGTTTCCACGAACCGCGGGAAGCTCGCCGAATTGACAGGTGATGCGGGTGGCCGGGTCGAATTCAGAGGCCATGACCGCCAGAGTGCGCTCGATCTGCATATTGACATCGAGCAATGTGTCGCCCGGGGAGTCGATGTGGGAAAACCCGCGCAGATCGGAGACGATTTTCTGGACCCGCTGCGCCCCCTCGATGGTCTGGGGAAGCAGTTCCTCCAGATCCTCGGTGATCATATCCAGCTTCAGTTCGCGCCAGCGTCTGTGCAGAGAATTCTGTAAAGGAGGAGCAAGGGCCGGGGCGAGCTCGCTGCGACAGGGGTTGAGCATCTCGAGGATCCGGGCCAGGCATCTGTGCAGCGTTGTCAGGTTGCTGAGCATGAACCCGAGAGGATTGTTGATCTCGTGGGCCATCCCGGCAGCCAGTTGCCCCACCGCGGCCAGCTTTTCCTGCTGCATCATGCGCGCATAGGTCTGCCGAAGCTCGGCGGTTCGCTCCTGCACCTGTGACTCCAGGTTTACAGCCAGTTCCCGGTAGCGTTGCTCGGAGGCACTGAGCCGCCGGTGTGCCTCGAGAAGTTCCTCATAGGAGGAGGCGACAACATGGGTATGGATTTCCGTGGTCAGGAGCCGCTTCAGGTTGGCCCGGATCATGCCGTTCAGGGCATCGCCAAGCACGGTGATGACCGCCTGCATCTCTGTTGTGCGCTTCTCCGAGCGCAGGCAGATACTGCCGACCGGTTCCCCCTCGAGAAACAGGGGCAGATCGAGGAGGTCGGGGCCGCGCCACGACACGGATATTCCCGATTCGGTGCGTGAACAATCCCAAAGCGCCGTCCGGGATGCGTCCAGAACCGCCGCCGCCTCGGCACCTGCCTTGACGGCGGCCTGCAATAGCGGCACCACCTCGGTGGGGCCAAGAAGGTCAACCAGCTTTTTTTCGGCACCGACGATAAATTGAAGGCTGTCTTCGGCGTTCATGGGTCGCTCCCGGTCGGAAAATTTATTCTTTGCACCCTGCCGCCCTCGAGCGCACCAACTGTCCGAGAAAGGCATCCCGGCTCAGGCCGTGGTCGGTGCGCAGCTTCCAGCGGGTATCAAGATGATGGTAGGTCTGCGCCGCAATTTTCAGGAATGTCCCTTTGACGCCGGGGCCTTTGAGTGCCGAGGCCAGATGCACCGGAATTCCGGTCGGTTCCCAGATCCGCCGGATATCGGCTTCGGAGACGACGCCTGGCATATCGCGCTTGTTGAACTGGATGACCAGAGGGATGCGCCCGATATCGAGGCCGACCAGCGCCAGATTTTTCTCCAGGTTCTCAAAGCTGGCCATATTGCTGGCCGCTTCCCCGGGCTGGGAGTCAGCGACGAAGACGACCCCATCGGCGCGCTGGAGGACAGCCTTGCGGGTGGCATCGTGGCGCACTTGCCCCGGGACCGTGTAGACCTTGACCTTGATCTGCAGACCGCTCGGTGCGCGCAGGAAAAATGGCAGGAGATCGAAGAAGATGGTTCTGTCATCCTGCGTGTCGAGCACCATCAGGTCACCGCGCCCGCTCAGGTCGAGCTGGTCATGCAAAGTGAGCAGATTGGTGGTCTTTCCCGACAGGGCCGGGCCGTAATAGACCAGCTTGAGAACCATTTTCTTTTCGGCTTCATCGAACTCGATCATTGCGTTACTCGCTGGCCAACACGGAGATTTCCCGTCGCAAAGGATCGATTTCATTCAGTCGATGGATCGCCGCGATGGCTGTTTCGTCGATGACCGTGCCGCGGGCAAGCAGTAAGAGGCCGGTATTGCTGGCCAGGTCCTCATCGAGAATCATCCCCATACGCAATCGGGATGGAAGCAGGGAGCGCGGCTTGAGTCCGTCCGAGTTGACGACCGGGGCATATTCGTCCCGCGCGGACTGTTCGACAAACGGATAGATGCTGGTGTCGAAACGGGTGCCGAGCTGCTCCTGCAGCAGCTCCAGAACGAAATCGATCCCCTGGCGCGAAAAGCGGCTCTGATGCCGTTCGATGAAATCGGCCATGGCGATGATGCGCGAACCCAGGGGAATGTCGGCGCCGCGCAGCCCGTCCGGATATCCTCCACCATCGTAGTGCTCATGGTGATGGCGGATCAAAATCCCGGCCGTGCGCAGATCCTCGATGGTGTCGATGGCGGTCTGGCCGCGGATGGCATGTTGCAGATAATTGTGCAGATCCTCGCCTCCGAGCTCCTCGAGCTGCCGGCGGATCAGGGGATCCGGAGTCCCGATCGCACCGACATCGTGCAGCAGAGCTGCCACCTGCAGATCTTCGCGCTCCGGTTCGGGAAGTTCCATGATCTCTGCGGTGCGCATACACAGGCTGGCGACCCGGCGGGCGTGATTGCGCAGGTGGGCGGAGCGGATTTCCAACAACCCCGAGAGGACGGCAATGGTGTCGCGATAATTGCTTTTGAGGCGCCGATTGGTTTTTCTCAGCTCTTCGTTCTTCTTGCGGATCTCGGCAGTCTGCTCGAGAACCCGGCTTTTGAGGCGTGTATTCCACTGGCGCAATTCTTCGTTCTTTCGGTTCACAAGCGCCTGCAGACGCAGGTTTTCCCGCTGCAGCGACACGTGTGCCACCGCTTCACGCAAGGTGGTTACCAGTTCATGATCGTCCCAGGGTTTTGCAATGTAGCGGTAGGCGCCCCCGCGGTTGATGGCATCGACCGTCGCCTCGAGATCGGCATAGCCGGTGAGCAGAATGCGCAGGGTATCGGGTACCTGTTGGCGGGCTTTGGAGAGAAATTCGACCCCGCTCATCTCCGGCATGCGCTGATCGGAGACAATGACCCCGACCTCGGGCCGTTCATCGAGGATGCGCAGCCCCTCCTTTCCCGAGTCGGCGACCAGAATCTCCATCGATTCCTCCTCGATCAGAAGGCGGCGCAAAGAGGCGAGGACATTTCGCTCGTCGTCGACAAGAAGTATCGGCAGTGGAGCCGCGGAAGTCGAAATTTCGCTTTCGGGGGCGTTCATTGGCGTTTGATCCTTTCCAGAAAGAGGTCGGTCAGAAAAGGGTCCAGTTGGGCACCGCGCAACGACTCGATAATCCCAAGCGCCCGGTTGCGGTTCATTTGCGGACGATAAGGGCGATCCGATATCAAGGCGTCGTAGGTATCTGCGACGGCGACGATTCGCGCCTCGAGAGGGATCTGCTTCTGGGCAAGCCCCAGGGGATATCCGGTGCCGTCCCAACGCTCGTGATGGTGGCGGATGATATTGATCACCGTTGCCGGGAAGCGCGCCTGCTGAGCCACCGCGGCGCCCCAGATGGGGTGATTCTTCACGATGTCGAACTCATAACTGTTGAGCGGCCCCTGGTAATTCAGAATTGCCTCGGGCACCCCGATTTTTCCGCAGTCATGCAGCCAGGCTCCCTGCCGAATCCAGTTCTGCTGCGTCTGCTCGAGTTTGAGTCCAGCCACCATGAGCCCGGCGTATTCGGCAACGCGCTCGCAATGTCCACGCGTGTAGGGGACCTTGAGCTCAATCATCTGCGCCAGCGACAACAGGGTGGACTCGTCGCCCCGGTGCAGCGAGGCGGCCAGCCGGTAGCGGGTCAGGC
>JAGXHK010000115.1 GCA_024636255.1 Desulfuromonadales bacterium
GCGACACCACGAACGGCGACACCACGAACGGCGATACCACGAACGGCGATACCACGAACGGCGATACTACGGACGGAGGGACCACGGACGGAGGGACCACGGACGGAGGGACCACGGACGGAGGCGTTGCACCGCTCCCGGAGTCGAGTGAAATCGGTTTCTTCAGTGAGAGTGATCTGTCGGACAAGCGGTTTGCCTTTCTTGGAGAAAACGACCTATTCATGATTTCATTCGGTAATGATAGATCTTTCACTGAGATCGGTCTGGAGTCCTTCGACAGCGCTCCTGAGGTGTATGAAGAGACTGGCAAATGGTCGATTAATACGAAAGGGCAACTTGTCCCGGTTTGGCAGGATTCCCAGCCAGGCGAGATGGAAACACTCACGAAACTTAATGACAGCACGTCGGAGATTCTCTCTCTTTACTATGAAGGGTTTGAGAATGGTACACTGGTTGAGTCCGGTTACGAGAAATATCGGGTAGTCGGGTCATTTGCCTCAGCAGAGCTTGACGGCAAAACCTTTGGGTTTTCGGACGAAGGTACCATTTCTTTTAGTGGCGGTCAGGCTACGATATCCGATCCGGACGGGGAGTCAGTCTGGCATTACGCTGTCGTCGAAGAGGCGCTCGAGTTGACCCTCGATGCAATGCAAATCGTTATTTACAAACTCACTGGCGGTTCCACGGGCAATTTCGAAATAATCGCCTATGAAGCTGAAGGAACGCGTATCTTAGATGTTTTTGTCGACGCATTCACCCAGAAATAACCAGCCGCGCGTTTTTGCAGCACCATGAGATTAAACAAAAAATCCCCACCGTCATGTGGGGATTTTTTGCTTTTCCCGCCCCAGAATACCGCTTCTTTGAAATTCCCGCCGACTGTGAAATAATGCCCGCCACTCCACCGAAGGGAAGAAGAATTTCATGACCGACCAGCCCAAACGCCTCTACCTGATCGACGGCTCGAGCTACATCTACCGGGCCTACTTCGCCATTCGCCACCTGTCCAACTCCAAGGGGTTCGCCACCAACGCGGTGTACGGCTTCACCAACATGCTGCTCAAGGTGGTGCGCGAGCATCGGCCCGATCATCTGGCGGTGATCTTCGACGCCAAGGGGCCGACGTTCCGCAAGGATATCTATCCCGCCTACAAGGCGAACCGCGCGGCGATGCCTGAAGATCTGACGCCGCAGGTGCCGATCATCAAGGAGTTGGTGCGCGCGTTCAACATGCCCGCAATCGAGCTGCTGGGGTTCGAGGCCGACGATATTATCGCCACGCTGGCGAAAAAGTACGCAGCCGAGGGGATGGAGATCACCGTTGTGACCGGCGACAAGGATCTGATGCAGATCGTCTCCGAGCGGGTGCGCCTGCTCGATACCATGAAGGACAGAGTGACCGGTCCCGCAGAGGTGGATGAGCGCTTCGGGGGACCCGACAAGGTGATCGAGGTGCAGGCCCTGGCCGGCGATACGTCGGACAATGTGCCCGGCGTGCCCGGTATCGGCGAGAAGACCGCCCTCGATCTGATCCGCCGGTTCGGTACGGTGGAGAACCTGCTCGCCCATATCGGCGAGGTCAGCGGCAAAAAACGCAAGGAAAACCTGGCGCAGTTCGGGGATCAGGCGCTGCTCTCGAAGAAACTGGTGCGCCTGGTTGACGATGTTCCCCTCGCGCTCGATGGGGACCAGTTTGTCTTCGGCGAACCAAATCGCCAGGCGCTTGCGACGATCTTTCGCGAGATGGAGTTTCACAAGCTGCAGCAGGAGTTCGCTCCCGAGCAGCGCAGCGATAGTGATAACTACCATGTGGTGACGACAGAGGACGCGCTTGACGATCTGATGGAGCGCCTGGAACAGGCCCCGCGGATCTGCTTCGATACCGAGACCACCAGCCTCGACCCGATGCGCGCCGAGCTGGTCGGGCTCTCGTTCGCCGTGGGGAAAGATGAGGCCTGGTACGTGCCGGTCGCTCATCATTACCTGGGAGTGCCGCAGCAGCTGCCGCTGCAGCATGTGCTCGAGCGGCTGCGGCCCATTCTGGAAGATCCGGCTCGGCCCAAGGTTGCGCAGAACCTCAAATACGACCTGCTCGTGCTGCGCCGGGCCGGAATTGAGGTGCGCGGCGCCGAATTCGATACCATGATTGCGTCTTACCTGGGCAACCCGGCCGCCAGGGGGCACGGCCTGGACGGGCTCGCCCTCGATCTGCTCGGCCGGCGCACCATCACCTACAGCGAAGTGGCCGGCAGCGGCAAAAAGCAGATCGGCTTTGCGGAGGTCGATATCGCCCAGGCGACCGTCTATGCCGCCGAAGACGCCGATATCACGTTGCAACTGGCCGACAAGCTCGCGCCGATGCTTGCCGAGGCGCATCAGGAACAACTCTTTCGCGGGATCGAAATGCCGCTGGTTGCGGTGCTCGCCGACATGGAGTGGCAGGGGATTCGGGTCGACGCCCAGGTGCTTGGCGATCTCTCCCGCGGAATCGAAGAGAAGCTGGCGGTCCTCGAGAAACAGATCCACGCCCTGGCGCTGCGCCCTTTCAACATCGGCTCGCCCAAGCAGCTTGGCGAGGTGCTTTTCGAAGAGCTGAAACTGCCGCGCGGAAAAAAGACAAAAACTGGCTGGTCGACGGATGTCGAGGTTTTGCAGAAGCTCGCCGAAGAGCACGAGATCGCCGCGCGCCTTCTCGATTACCGCAGCCTGGCCAAGCTCAAAGGGACCTACACCGACGCGCTGCCGAAGCTGATCCATCCCGAAACCGGGCGCATCCATACCAGCTTCAATCAGACGGTGACCGCTACCGGTCGGCTCTCGTCGAGCGAGCCGAATCTGCAGAACATTCCGATCCGCACCGAAGAGGGGCGGCGTATCCGCGAAGCCTTTATCCCCGCTGAGGGGAACGTGCTGCTCTCGGCCGACTACTCGCAGGTCGAGCTGCGCATCCTCGCGCACCTGTCTGGCGATGAGGTGCTCAGAGAGAGCTTCGCCCGGGGCGAGGATATCCACCGGCGCACCGCCAGCGAGATCCTCGGCATCTTTCCCGATATGGTGACCGACGAGCAGCGACGCCAGGCCAAGACCATCAACTTCGGCGTGCTCTACGGTATGAGCGCCTTCGGTCTGGCCAGGAGTCTCGGCATCGGTCGCAAAGAGGCGCAGGTCTACATCGACAACTATTTCGCCCGCTATCCGAAGGTCGGGACTTTTCTCGAGGCCCGGCGTGCGGAGGCCCGCGAGAAGAAATACGTCGAGACCCTTCTCGGCAGGCGCTGCGCCATCCCCGAGATCGACAGCAAAAACCCCAACATGCGCAATTTCGCCGAGCGCAACGCCATCAACTACCCGATCCAGGGCTCTGCGGCCGATATCATCAAGCTGGCCATGCTGCGCGTTTTCCACCGCCTGCAAAGCGATGGACTGCGCAGCAAGATGGTGTTGCAGGTGCATGACGAACTGGTCTTTGATGTGCCGCAGGTCGAGCTCGAACAGGTCAGGTCTCTGGTCAGGGAGGAAATGGAAGGGGCGGTCGAGCTTGACGTGCCGTTAAACGTCGATATCGGCGTCGGGGTCAACTGGAGCCAGGCCCACTGAACGTTCGACATCATCCGTTATAATGGGGAGCATGGCCGCCGCGGCCCGCTCCCCATTTTTTCTGGTCTCTGCTTATGAGGTTCGTTCGCATCCTGCTCATCGCCCTCCTGGCCCTCGCCCTGCTCGGCGCTGCCGCCCTCGGGGCCGCCTGGTTCTGGCGCGACGCTCTGCTGGCTGCTCTGCAGCCGCGCATCGAGCAGGAACTGGCCGGGCGCCTCGACGCCCAGGTTGATCTGGACACCCTCATTCTGGATCCGGGAATCCTGCGGCTCGAAAATGTGGATATCGAGAAAGACGGGCGCTACCAGGCGGCCGTTCCGGAAGCTGTAATCCGTTTTACCGTCGCTGGTCTTTTGGCTGGAAGGCTGGATGCCCTGGAGATCCATTCGCCCCGGGTCTTCGTGCATCTTCCGACGGAAGAAAAAACGGAGCGGGAAGCGGCCATGCCGCAGAAGCCCCCCTTCAGTATAGGCCGGCTGCGCGTGAGCGACGGCGAACTGGTCCTGGCGACGGGAGAGCAGAGATACAGGTTTTCAGAAATCGACCTGCAGGCACAGGGAGATCCGCTGGCCTTCGAGCTGAGCACCCGGGTCGGCGAGACACAGCAGATCGCACTGCGCGCCGCAGGCCGCCTGCGCTGGCAGCCGCAGTTCCAGCTGACTCTGGAGATGCTGCAGTGGGGCGGTGAAGAACTTCTTGCCGCGCCCCTGCAGATAACCCCCGCCGAGAAGGGCTCTCTTTTCAGCGGAGAATTTTCATTGGCCCGCCTGCAGGACGAGGATGTCTCCCGGGTGACCGCGGTCTTCGGCCGTCCCGATCCCATCCCTGCGGACCTCGGCTTTGAGCTGAAAGATCTGCAGGCGGATGTGAGCATCGGGCGGGACGGTTTTTCCGGCAAACTCTTGGCGGCCGAAGGGACGCTGAGTCATGCAGAGCGTCGTCTGTCTTTCACCAAGGCCCGCTTTTCTCTCGAAAAACGTCAGGGAAGCTGGCGCGGGGAGGCGACGCTGCGGCCGTCAGACCAGGGTCCCCTGCGGGCACAGTTCCGTCTGGCCGATGACACCCTGAGCGCTGACCTGGACTGGACGGTCCCCCGTCCCGACGCCCTGCAGCGTCTGGTCTACGGCGACGTGCTCCTTGCGACGCGCGGGGCGTTTCGACTGCAGGCGGCGGCGAACGGGCCTTTGGAGGATCTGCGGATCAGGGTGGCCGCGGTCGGAGAGGCCGGTGAGCGTTCCGACGATTATCTTCTTGATCTCGCGCCTCTGCGCGCCGACGCGACCATCGGGCTCTCTGCCGCCGGTGTCGAACTCGAAGGGACGCTTGCCGTCAATGAGAAAACGATTCTCCGGACCTCGGGAACCGCGCAGGAAATGAGTCTCGATTTCGGCCCCCTTGCCACCGGGAGCCTTGCCGCGGTTCTTCCCGAAACGCTCATCCCCGAAGGTTTCGAGGTCGAAGAACTGCAGGGAACGGCCACCTTCCGACAGGACAATGGGGCGTGGTCGCTCCCGCTGAACCTGCGCTTCGAACGGCTGAACTGGAAGGACGCCGCCGCGCGCGACGGCCTGCTCCGCGGCCGGCTGACCAGCTCCGGGGGGACGCCCACTCTGTACATCGAGCAGATGAATGCCGCGCTGAACGCACAGGGTGCCAAGGCCAACTTCTCCGGGGCCGCGAAGGTGCTGTCTCTTATACACATCTGACGCTGCCGACGA
>JAGXHK010000116.1 GCA_024636255.1 Desulfuromonadales bacterium
GACCCTGACAGCGCGCTGCCGGGCGGCTGGGATAACCCTTGGGCGGGTGGAGGCGATCGGCGCGGTCGAAAAAGCCCGGGTCGGCTTCTACAATCAGGACCGGCGCCAATATCAGGAAATCGCCATCGATCAGCCCTGCGAGATTCTTTCGCTGCTCGGCAATATTTCTCTGCGCGAGGGCGCGGCCATGGTGCATGCGCATCTGAGCCTCAGCGACGAGCAGGGGCGCGCTTTTGGTGGGCATCTGGTCGCAGGAACGGTTGTCTTTGCCTGCGAGTACGTTTTGACGCCTTTCAGCGGTGCCGAACTCGCGCGCGGTGCCGATCCGGATACCGGGCTGCCGCTCTGGCAGGAATAGAATCCGGATTTGCCGGATTTCTTTTTGGTCATTGGCCGTGCTAACCTGAGCCGATGAGAAAAGGCGTTCCCCATCTCCGTGTTCTATGTCTCATTGGACTGATCCTGCCGCTGATCGCGTCGTGTGCGGAGATCGGCTATTACGGGCAGTGCATCAAGGGCCATCTCAGCCTGATGGCGCGCTGCCGGCCCATCAGCGAAATTCTTGAGGATAAATCGGAGCCGCCCGAACTCAGAGAACAGCTCGGTGCTCTGCTGGCCGTCCGCGATTTTGCCAGCGATACGCTCTCCCTGCCCGACAACAAGAGTTATCGCTCCTATGCGGATCTGGAACGCCCCTACGTCGTCTGGAATGTTGTGGCCACCCCCGAATCTTCAGTGGAGCCGCTCGAGTGGTGCTTCCCGGTCGCGGGATGCGTTCCTTACCGAGGGTATTTTGCCCGCGAAAGTGCCGAGAATTTCGCAGCCCGTCTGAGCGAAAAAGGAAATGATGTTCATTCCTACGGCGTGGACGCCTATTCGACCCTCAACTGGTTCGACGATCCCGCCCTCAACACCTTCTCCCGGCGCAGTCCCGCCGATCTCGCAGCGCTGATCTTTCATGAACTGGCTCACCAGCAACTCTATATCCGCGACGATCCCGATTTCAACGAAGCCTTCGCCAAAACGGTCGAGCTTGCCGGAGTCCAGCGCTGGCTCGAGAAGACGTACGGCCCTGAAGAAATCGCCGCCCGGCAGGAGCGCTATCGCTACGAGGATCAGTTTGCCCGCCTGGCGCTGCAAACCCGCGATCGGCTCGCCGCCATGTATTCCCAACCATTGAGTGAATCGCGGATGCGGGCCGAGAAAGACCGCCTCTTCGATCAGTTCAGGAAAGACTACCAGGCGCTGCGCGAGGCGTGGGGAGGATACGGCGGATTCGATCACTGGTTTGCTGCGACGCCGCTGAACAATGCCCGCTTCGCTTCCCTGAGCACTTATCGGCGCCTGGTGCCAGCCTTCGAGGCGCTGCTCGACCAATGCGGCGGCGATCTGCCCTGTTTTTATGTGGAAGCCGCGGCTCTGGGGGAACTCTCTGCCGAAGAGCGCGAATTTCGCATGGCTGAACTGCCGGGCGGCAACCGCTTTCCTGAGACCGTTCAGGCCGAACCCGAGCGACAATGATTCGCACAACTGGTCTCTTGTTTATGAGTGGATATTTGTTACCTTTTTATTTGGTCTGACACACAGCACTTTGATTCAAGGAGAAATGACATGAATGAAATGACGGCGTCGAACCTGCGCTCTGCTTTCGGCGGCGAAAGCCAGGCGCATATGCGATACAAGGTCTGGGGAGCGAGAGCTGAAGAAGAGGGATTTCCCAACGTCGCCCGACTGTTCCGGGCGATCTCCTTCGCCGAAGAGGTTCACGCCAGCAATCACTTCCGGGAGCTTGCCCAGGTTCCCGGCGATTTTCTGGTCCCCGCAATGGCCGGTTTCGGTCTGAGCGAAACTTCGGAGAATCTGCAAGGGGCCATCGACGGCGAAAATTTCGAGATCAATCAGATGTATCCGGCGTATATTGCCGTCGCAAAGGACCAGAAGGAAAGCGGCGGGATGCGCTCATTTCATTATGCGATCGAGGCCGAAAGGATTCATTCCGCCCTGTTCACCGAGGCCAAGCAGGCCGTGGATGCGGGCGAAGATATGGATATCGAGACCGTACAGATCTGCGATGTCTGCGGCCATACGCGCATCGGCGAGGCCCCCGAGCGCTGTCCGGTGTGCGGCAAGCCGCGCGAGGTGTTCCACGCGTTCGCACCCTGAGAAATAAAAAAGAAGCGAGTCCCTTTGCGGTCGGCCGCGGCGAAAAAAGTGGCCGGCCTCTTTTTTTCAGTCCTTTGGGTCGCGAGTTGTTCAGAATCGCTGGTGCCGCATTCATCTTGCCAGCAAGACGAGGGAAAGGATTGTCAGCGCCGCTCCCGCCACGCGTCCGCGCGTCATCCTGTCACGAAAAACCAGCACCGAACACATCACCGCCACAACAAAGTGCATGCCGGCAATCAGTGCGACGACTGAAAGCGGGCCCTCCTGAAGAGCACTTAAAAAGGCGTAGAATCCCGCAAAATTAAGCACTCCCATGATGAGCCCGATCAGGACGGACTCTCCGTTTGCGGCAAACGTGCTGTGGCGCCAGGTCGCCAGGGCGTAAAGAGTCCCGACCAGATAGGAGAGCGCCATAAACGCGCTCTTGCTGACGTAAATAGCGGCGAATTTGCCCGAGATTGAGGCGGCCGCGCCGGCCAGTACAGCGATGCCGACATGAATAAAGCCCCCTGGCCTGAATTCTCCGTCTGCCTGTGAGCGACCGCGCTCCCGCGCCAGAATCAGTACGGCGACCATCGCTGCGGCCATGCCGGCGATACGCAGCGGCGTCATCCGGTCACCAAAGTAGAGCACCGCAAAAACCACCACCAGCAGGATATTCAGGCGCACCAGCGGATAAGCCACTGGAGCCGGGATGCGCTTGAGCGCTTCGATATTGCTGATCGTGGCCAGGACAAATGCCAGCCCATTGACCAGCGCAACGAGGAGCAAAGTTCCGAGATTATTTACAGCAGCCCCTTCGATGGCATAGAATCCAATGCTCAGAAGCGTGACCGTCAGCAAGAAGACGGCGG
The DNA here is from genome assembly GCA_024636255.1 of Desulfuromonadales bacterium. Taxonomy (GTDB): domain Bacteria; phylum Desulfobacterota; class Desulfuromonadia; order Desulfuromonadales; family Geoalkalibacteraceae; genus JAGXHK01. Next base: position 3,018 of record JAGXHK010000116.1, read on the forward strand.
TCGTCAGTTGCGTATCGCAGCCGCGTTCGGCGGCCACTTTGTATAAAAATCGTTGCAGCCCCATCAAGAACAGAGATGCGAGACTCAGCAGATACCAGTCCGACAGAAATGGCATACAACACATCCAAATAAAAGAAACAGGAGAATTGATATATGAAGATCGTTGTTGATCCGCAAAGGTGCCGCGCTTCGGGCGAATGCGTTCGCGCCTGCCCCCAAGAGGCCATCCGCATCGAAGACGGTTGTGCCGTCATCGACCATCAGCGCTGCGATCTCGACGGCATCTGCATTCCGGCCTGCCCACACGATGCGATCTCGTTCGACGAGCAGGATTAGCAGACGATGCAGCAGCCGGTTGAGGGGGTCGTCAAGTTTAACTGCCGCTTTATCCAGGCACAATCCCTGCCTGCAGAAGAACTCAGGGAAATCAATGCCTGGCGCAGGATTCTCTACCTGCTACGCCTGATCGGGCAGGATCCCGCACGCTATGCCGGATTCGGCTACGGCAACATCAGCGTCCGGCTGAGCAGGGCAGGGCAGAGCGCCTTCGTCATCAGCGGCACTCAGACCGGCGGGATTCCCGAACTCAGTACGGAACACTACACGAGGGTTATCGCCTGCGATCCGCACCGCAATTTCGTGGAGGCCGAGGGACCCATCCGGCCGTCATCGGAATCGCTGACCCACGGCACCCTCTATCGACTCGATGCCGCAGTCAATTGCGTCATGCATGCGCATTCTCAACTGATCTGGCAGCATGCCCATGCGTTGAAGATTGAAATGACCGACCCGGATGTTCTTTACGGAACGCCCGATATGGCGCTCGAAGTCGAGCGGATCTGGCGCGAAACAACCGCGCCCGAACGGAGGATTTTCGCCATGGGCGGCCACGAAGACGGGATCGTCGCGTTCGGCAGCTCTCTCGAGGAGGCCGGCAATACGCTGGTCGGCGGGTTTGCCGCGGCCCTGCAGCACGCAGGAAAGATTTAAGATTTCTTTACAAACTGGCCGCGCTCCTGTATATCCTAATGGTTTAGCTATTTATCTTGCCAGCTTTCATGGGGAATATGAAGCAGAATAGAATCCGCAATTTTTCGATCATAGCTCACATCGACCACGGCAAATCGACCTTGGCCGATCGCCTGCTCGAGACAACGGGGACCCTTACCGATCGAGAAAAGACCGATCAGTTTCTCGATAAAATGGAACTCGAGCGCGAGCGCGGCATTACCATTAAAGCCCAGGCGGTCCGGCTGATCTACCCTGCCGATGACGGCAACGAATACATCCTCAACCTGATCGACACCCCGGGGCATGTCGATTTTTCCTACGAGGTGAGTCGCTCGCTCAAGGCCTGCGAAGGGGCACTCCTGGTGGTCGATGCGACCCAGGGGGTTGAAGCGCAGACCCTGGCCAACGTGTATATGGCCATCGAGCAGAATCTGGAAGTTTTCCCGGTTCTCAATAAAGTCGACCTGCCCAGCGCCGAGCCGCTGCGGATCAAAGAAGAGATCGAGGAGATCATCGGCATTGAGGCGATCGATGCGGTCGAGGCGAGCGCCAAAGAGGGGATCGGCATCCACGAGATTCTCGAAGCGATCGTGAAAAAAGTGCCGCCGCCGGAAGGAGATCCGGATGCGCCGCTCAAGGCCCTGATTTTCGATTCCTGGTACGACAGTTATCAGGGCGTCATCACCCTGGTGCGGATCATGGACGGCACGGTCCGAAAGGGCGAGCGCATCAAGCTGATGCAGTCGGGCAAAATCCATGAAGTGACCCAGGTTGGCGTTTTCGCACCAAACCCGCTGGCTGTCGAATCGCTTTCGGCCGGCGAGGTCGGCTTTATCATCGCAAGCATCAAGGCCGTTCACGACGCGAAGGTCGGCGATACGATAACGCATGCCGATCGCCAGGCCGACAAGGCGCTTGGTGGTTTTCAGGTCGTCAAACCCCTGGTTTTCTCGGGACTTTACCCCATCGACAGCAGTGAATACGACATGCTGCGCGATGCCTTGGAGAAGCTGCGTCTTAACGACACTTCCTTTTCCTTCGAGCCGGAGAATTCCATGGCGCTCGGCTTCGGTTTCCGCTGCGGCTTTCTCGGTCTGCTTCATATGGAGATCATCCAGGAGCGCCTTGAGCGTGAATTCGGGGTCGACCTGATCACCACGGCGCCGACGGTCGTCTATCATGTGACCACAGTGAAGGGCGAGAATCTTGCCGTGGAAAGCGCGAACATGCTGCCTGAATTGCAACTTATCGAAAAAATGGAGGAACCTTTCATACTCGCTTCGATTCATGTCCCGAACGAGTACGTCGGAGCGATTCTTTCCCTGTGCGAGGAAAAACGAGGGATCCAGCGTGAGATCAAGTACCTGACCGCTAATCGCGTCATGATCGTCTATGAGCTGCCTCTGAACGAGATCGTTCTCGATTTCTACGACCGGCTCAAGTCCTTGACCCGCGGATATGCCTCCTTCGACTACGAGCCCCTGGAATACCGTGAGAGCGATCTGGTCCGCCTCAATATTCTTGTCAACGGCGAGACGGTGGACGCCCTGTCGCTTATCGTCCACCGTGATAAAGCCTACTCTCGCGGCAAAGATCTGGTAGCCAAGATGAAGGAATTCATCCCCCGCCAGCAATTCGAGGTGGCCCTGCAGGCCGCTATCGGCAACAAGGTCGTGGCGCGCGAATCGGTCAAGGCCCTGCGCAAAGACGTGACGTCAAAATGTTACGGCGGCGACATCACCCGCAAGCGCAAGTTGCTCGAGAAACAGAAGGAAGGGAAGAAGCGGATGAAACAGGTCGGCAACGTCGAGCTTCCCCAGGAGGCCTTTATGGCCATTCTCAAAGTGAAAGAGAAATAATTCATGATCGGGCGGAATTCAAACGAGCAGGTGCGTGCAGGGAAACATGAGAAAAAGCCCTGGTATCGGGAGTACGGCGAAGCCCTTATCGTCGCCCTGATTCTGGCTCTGATCATCCGCACTTTTATCGTCCAGGCATTCAAGATCCCTTCGGGCTCGATGGAGGATACCCTGCTGATAGGCGACCATCTTCTGGTCAACAAGTTTATTTACGGAACAGAAATTCCCCTGACCGACATGCGCTTTCTTTCGCTTCGCGATCCGCAGCGCAGCGACGTCATTGTTTTTGAATTTCCCGAGGATGAGGATAAAGGTTATTTTCAGCGCCGCGACTTCATCAAGCGGGTGATCGGAACGCCCGGCGACGTCGTGCAGGTTATCGACAAGAAGGTGTTTGTCAATGACAAGTACTACCAGATCCCACAGGAAGCCCACAAAGACCCGAACGTGCTGCCGCAAGGAAGCTCTCCCCGGGATAATTTCGGCCCTGTAGTGGTGCCCGAGGGCAAGTACTTCGTCATGGGCGACAATCGGGACCATTCATACGACAGCCGCTTCTGGGGGTTTGTCGATATCGACGACATTAAGGGGCTGGCGTTTATTAAGTACTGGTCCTGGGATGCCCAGGAAAACTGGCCGCGCTGGGGGCGCCTGGGCAGGCCGATCAACTGAACCACGCGTCGCTTTTCATGCCCTGACGTTTAGCGGTTGACGCTTGCCGAGCGCCCTGCTATAGTCCGAAAAATTTCCCAGCAACTCCCTTTAAGTTAATCCGAGAGGTTAGCAAGGGTGTATCCCTTTTCGAAATACAATTTGTCGAAGTGTGTCCGGGTACCTTGCCGCCTTGAAGTGGAAAGGTACTTTTTTTATGCCCTCAACGCGGAGAGCGACCATGGCTGACAGCGGAACCGTCATTCTCGACAATGCCGGCATCAGCCGCGCATTCACCCGTATCGCCCACGAGATTCTCGAACGCAATAAAGGCACTGAAGACACGGTCCTGGTCGGAATCCGTAAGGGCGGCGACCACCTGGCGGCTGTCCTGAGCCGGCGGATCGAAGAGATCGAAGGCGTGAAGATTCCGCTTGGCGCTCTTGACGTCACCATGTATCGGGACGATCTGAGCGCCCGCGGATCCCTGGCTCTGGGCAGGACCGACATCCCTTTCCCGGTCGATGGGAAAAATGTGGTGCTGGTCGACGATGTCCTCTACACCGGCCGGACCATCCGCGCCGCCATGGACTCGATCATGGACCTGGGCCGGCCCCGCAGCATCCAGCTGGCGGTCCTGATCGACCGGGGCCATCGCGAGCTGCCGATTCGCCCGGATTACATAGGGCGCAATGTGCCCACTTCGCGGGACGAGGATATTCAGGTCGATTTCGATACGAACAATCTTCCCGTTGAAGTGCGTCTGGTGAAAAAGTGACCTGATTCCGTGAAATTATTGCTGAAAGAGAAATATACGTGCGCTCTTAGCGGCCCGATCTCCCGGATCCGGGAGTAACCTGTTCGGAGGGAAACCCAATGGCATTTCCGCACAAGCACATTCTGGGAATCGAGCAGCTCTCCAGAGAGGACATCGGGATTATTCTCGATGCCGCAGACAATCTCAAAGAAATCAACAATCGCACCATCAAGAAAGTTCCGACGCTGCGCGGCAAAACGATCATCAATCTTTTTTTTGAAGCGAGCACGCGAACCCGCACGTCATTCGAGATTGCCGGCAAGCGTCTCTCGGCGGACACCATCAACATCACCGCTTCGGCTTCCTCGGTCACCAAGGGAGAGACGCTCGAAGATACCGCCCGGAACATCGAGGCGATGCGCCCCGATATCATCGTCATGCGCCACTCGGCCTCCGGTGCGGCGCACTATCTTTCGCAACGGATCGACTGTTCGATCATCAACGCAGGCGACGGCGCTCACGAACATCCCAGTCAGGCGCTGCTCGACATGCTGACGATCCGCCAGCACAAAGGAGGGCTCGAGGGGCTGAAGGTGGCGATTGTCGGCGATATCACCCACAGCCGGGTGGCGCGCTCGAATCTCTACGGTCTGATCAGAATGGGTGCCACTGTGCGCCTGGTCGGCCCCGGGACCATGGTGCCTCCCGGCATCGAAAAGCTCGGCGCCGAGGTCTATACCGACATGCGAGAGGCGATTGCCGATGTCGATGTGGTCATGATGCTGCGCATCCAGCAGGAACGTCAGGGCAAGACCATGATGCCGAACACCCGGGAATATGCCCGCTATTACGGCCTCAATC
>JAGXHK010000117.1 GCA_024636255.1 Desulfuromonadales bacterium
GCAATGCAGTGCTTTCCGAGACGGCCGCGCCCAAAACCAGCTTCGTGCCGAATACCGACGGCGAATATATGATCTCCCTGCAAGTCAGCGACGGCGAGTTCACCAGCACGCCAGTCATCCAGAGGGTTATCGCGTCATCCCAGACCGCAGAGGCACTGAGCGTCCCTGCCCTGCCGGCGCCGCCGCTTCTTCTCGCGCCCGCCGCGATCGACGCCGCTGAGTTCCCCGCGCGTATCTTAGGGAGCGAGGCCGCGGAATACGTTTTCGCCCCCCGCGGCAACAGCGGCCTGTATAACGGGACGAGCGCATTCACCTGGCAGATCAACAACGCGCGGGAACTCGAGGTTCTGCTTGCTGACGGCGCCCGCCATCTTCTCTATTTCACCGGGCGCGGGTTTGCGCTTCCCGACTGCGAAATCGCGCGCGCACTCATCGCGCCGAGCGGCGTGCTCTCCAGCGATTTCGGATTCTGGCGGCTCGACTGAGCCGGTCAAAACATCAGATCCGTGTGAAGGCCCGCTTTTCAGGCGGGCCTTTTTGCATTTCCGAGCCAGCCCGAACCCTGCTATCCTGCAGGAAGATCAATTCACGATAAAAACAGACGGAAGGAGCCGCGATGAGCGAAGCTGCCCGCAGCATAGACGAGGTCCTGGAGGAACTCGACCGGATCATTGACGTATCGCGCCGAAGCAATTCGCGCCTGGGCTATTTTCCCGCCATGTATCGCCATGTCACGGGCGAGGTCGAGCGCAGGGCCGGCGCCTCGGGGTTTTTCGATGACGATGAGAGAATGCGCCAGATGGTGGTCATTTTTGCGAATCGCTATCTGGCGGCGTACAACGAGTTTCAAGCCGGACGCTCAGTTCCGGATTCCTGGCAGCTGGCCTTCGAGGCTGCCGAGCGCTATTGGCCGATCGTGCTTCAGCATCTGCTGCTCGGCATGAACGCTCACATCAATCTCGATCTCGCCCTTGCCGCCGTGGAGACAGCGGGCGATGCTCTCGCCGATCTCGAGCACGACTTCATCCGCATCAACGACGTCCTGGGCGAGAACATCGACCATATACAGGTGCGGCTGGCGCGGATCTGGCCCATGCTCAAGCTGCTCGATCGCGTCGCCGGCGGCAACGATGAAGCCGTCATGAATTTCAGCCTGCGCAAAGCCCGCAGCTGCGCGTGGCAGGAGGCTTTGGACCTGGCGCGCCTGAAGGACGAGCAGCGCGCGGCGCATATCGTCTCGCTCGACCGGCGCGTCGCGCTGCTCGGGCGAGCGATCCTTCACCCCGGCATCGCGACCAGTGCGGTGAACAAAGCGATCCGCCTGGGCGAAAAACAGAACGTGGCCGATGTCATCGACCTGTTGCTGAGCAAAAAATGATTTCGGTTCGTCCGCCCCCGGAACCAGATTGCAGAGCCCGCAGATCACGAATGCTAGTGCCCCGTGCGGCTAGTTCCCTCTTCTAATTCTGGCCCTTTTGCCCGCTCTCGGCGTTGCGCCTCCTCGGCTTAGCTCTGGCTATGCCCGCGTCGGCGCGCCTTGACAGCGACCAAAATGACTCAGAATTAATTGATGCTACTAACCGCACGGGACACTAGCCATAATGGCTACGCAACAGAGAGCACCCTCCGGATTTATGGATTCGATACCCGCACCCGCTCAGAAACCGCTTTGAGACCCTCTCCTCGCCAGCTCTCCCCCCGCATCCGCGGCATGCTGATCGTCGGTGCCGGCGTTTTCATCATGAGCTTCGATGCGCTGCTGGTGCGTCTGGCAGAGACCTCCATCTGGAACGTGGCCTTCTGGCGGGGACTTTTCATCGCCCTGTCTCTGTGGTCGCTCCAGGCCCTGCGGCTGCGCGGCCGCCTGGCCGCGACGATCCGCGCCGGCGGCCTTCCGCTGCTGGGGGTCGGGGTGATCATGGGCAGCGGCAGCCTGAGCATCGTCTCGTCCTTTACCCTGACCCTGGCCGCGAATACGGTGGTGATTCTGAGCGCGGCGCCCCTGGTGGCGGCGGTGCTCAGCCGCCTGCTACTGGGAGAATCGTGCCGACCGCGTACCTGGGTTGCTATCGCGGGCGCCATGGTCGGTGTGTGGATCGTGGTTTCCGGGTCGGTGGGACAGGGAAATCTTCTCGGGGATGTACTGGCGGTGGCGGCCACGCTCTTCATGGGGACCTACCTGACCCTGCTGCGCCGCTATCCCGATATCAGCCGCCTGCTGGTCGTAGGGCTCGGCGGTGCCTGCATGGCCCTGGTGGCCGTCTGGTTCGCCGCGCCTTTTTCTCTGCCGGCGCAAACCTACGCGGTGCTCGCCCTGATGGGGCTTGTGCAGATGCCGGCCGCCCTCGCCCTGGTCACCACCGGGACGCGCTACCTGCCATCGCCCGAAGTGGGGCTTTTTCTGCTTGGCGAAACGATCCTCGCGCCGATCTGGGTCGGCATGGCCCTGGGCGAGATTCCCGCAGTCCCCACGCTGGCAGGCGGCGCCCTCATCCTGCTCGCACTGACCCTCAATGCCTGTCTGGCGCTGCGCGAACAGAGCGCACCGCCCAATGACCGGCAAGGCCGTCGCACCGGCTGAGAAAATCCATCCCTGTGACGAAAAAACCCCCGGGACGCTCTTCGCACCGGGGGTTCTGCTTTGCTTTTCGGCAGAATCCTGAAGACTCAGGTCCGCACAACCTCGACAAGATAACCGTCGGGGTCGGTGAGAAAGTAGAACCGCGCCTCCCCGCCGGCGAGCCCCTTGAGGGGTTTCGGGCCGAGTCCAAGTTCTTCATGGCGCCTGTGGGAAGCCTCGAGATCACTGACCCCGACCGCCAGGTGCGAATACCCGTTGCCCAGCTCGTACGGTTCTTTCTGATCGTGGTTCCAGGTCAGCTCGAGCTCAAACGGACCGCCCGGCGCCCGCAGGTAGGCCAGGGTGAATTTGTGCTCGGGAAAATCGAGACGCCGCGCGAGCTCGAAGCCAAACGCCTGCTGATAGAACCGCGTGGATTTTTCCAGGTCCATCACCCGGATGCAACTGTGGATCATCGTGTAGTCCATGATGTGACTCCTTGATCGAGAGGCTGTTTTTTCAGTCGTCCAGAATTCCCCTGATCCCGGCAAAGAAGTTGGCGGCCATCTTCTCCTGTTCTTCCTCGCTGTGAACCGGTCGCTCTTCGCTGATCTGCTGCTGCAGCAGTTCGGCGGGGATCTCTTCGAGAAAGCGGCTTGCGGCGCGCGGCTGCAGCGTGCCGTATTTCTTCCGCTTCTGCGCCCCGAGTAGAATCAGGTGACGCTGGGCGCGCGTGATCCCCACGTAGCACAGGCGCCGCTCTTCGTCCACGTCGACTCCCTCGTTGAGGGTCTTGCGATGAGGGAGAAACTCTTCTTCGACGCCGACCATGAAGACCATCGGGAACTCGAGGCCTTTACTCGAGTGCAGGCTCATCAGCACCACCGCGTCGCGCTGCAGTTTCTTCTCTTTGCTGTCGCGGTCGGGGCGCTCGTCGTCGAGCAGCGAGACCTTGGCGAGAAAGCCGGCCAGCGAGGGGCTTTCCTCGCGCTCGAGGTAGCCGGCCATGGCGCTGGCCACCTCCTCGATGTTCTCGACGCGGCGGCGGGCTTTGACCGGATCTTCGATATTGCGGTAGATCTCGGCCTCGAGTCCGAGCTCGTCGATCAGCTCGCGCATGGTCTCGACCATCAGGGAGTGCCGGTTGAAGCGCTGCCGGTAGCGATCCATCAGCTCGACGAAGGCGGCGATCGCCGCGCGGCTTTTTTCGCCGAGATCCTCGATCGCCGCGGGATCCCTGAGCACCTCCCATAAAGGCAGCTGCTTTTTCGCCGAGTAGCGGATCAGCCGGTCGGCTGTGGTTTCGCCTATCCCGCGCTTCGGGTAGTTGAGAATGCGCAGCAGGTTGACTTCGTCGCGGTGATTGACCAGCACCTTGAGGTAGGCAACGGTATCCTTGACCTCCTTGCGGTCGAAGAACTGCTGCCCGCCGATGAGCACATAGGGGATGTTCTCGTAGCGCAGCTGCTCCTCGAAGGCGCGCGACTGCACGTTGGTGCGATACAGGATCGCGAAATCGGAGTACTGGAGTTCGTTGCGGAAGCGCTCGGCGTGAATGCGCTCCATGACGGTGCGCGCCTCGTCCTCCTCGTCCATGCAGCGGATGTAATCGATGCGGCGCCCCGGATCGCCCGCCGTCCACAGGGCCTTAACCTTGCGCCTGATGTTGTGGCGGATCAGGGCATTGGCGGCGGCGAGAATCGTTCCGGTGGAGCGGTAGTTCTGCTCGAGCTTGATCACCGTGGTGCCGGGAAAGTCTTTCTCGAACTCGAGAATGTTCCCCAGATCGGCGCCGCGCCAGCCGTAGACCGACTGATCGTCGTCGCCGACGACACACAGGTTGGGATGATCGCCGGCCAGCAGGCGCAGCAGCTTGTACTGAGCGGCGTTGGTATCCTGATATTCATCGACCATCATGTAGCGAAAACGCTGGCGATATTTCTCAAGGACATCGGGGTGCTCCTGCAGCAGCCGGACGGTGAGCATGATCAGGTCGTCGAAATCGACGGCATTGTATGCCTTGAGCGCTTTCTGATAACGCGGATAAACGCTGGCCGCCATGTATTCGTACTCGTCGTGCCAGCGCACGGTGAACTTCTCGGGCGGTACCAGGCGGTTCTTGGCATCGGAGATCAGGTAAAGGATACGATCGGCATCGAGCTTTCGCCCCTCGACATCGACACGCTGCATGATGTCCTTGACCAGACGCACCTGGTCGGCGGTGGCGTAAATGGAAAAGTTTTTCTTGTAGCCGAGTGCTTCGATATCCTCGCGCAGGATGCGCACGCACAGGGAATGAAAGGTGCTGACGGTCATCCCCTTGCCGGCCTTTTTGCCGACCATCTCCTCGACGCGCTCGCGCATCTCGCGGGCGGCTTTGTTGGTGAAGGTGACAGCGAGGATGTTGCCGGCGGCAACCCCGCGCTGACCCATCAGATAGGCGATCCGGAAGGTGATGACCCGGGTTTTCCCCGAGCCGGCGCCCGCAAGGATGAGCAGCGGCCCCTTGTCGTGGCGCACGGCGGCGGCCTGTTCGGAATTGAGTGTCGAGAGATTCATATCAACGGAAAAAAACCATAAAGGACAGAGGCGTCCCGACCGATACGTATTCGGGATGCTAGCAGGCTGTCGGATTATCCATGCGCCGGCTGCAAATCCGGCTGTTTGGCCCATATTTCAGCTCCTTTTTGGTCTATAGCTACGGCTATGAACCTGCAAATGAGCTAAAATCTGTTCTCAAACATCCAGATTTTCGCTTCGGCCCGGATAGTCCGACAGCCTGCTTGAAAGAAAACAACCGGTATCCCGCAATGCGGGCTCCGGCTGCGATGATCGGAACATCAAGATAGCACAGGACTGCGAAACCGGACAAGCGGCCGGCAATTTCACGGCTTGATTTCGCCATTCTATTCGAGTATGTTACGCGCCATGATACGCATAGTCATTCTGATCGTCGGCATTCTCTGGGCCTCGCTGCTCTTTATTTCCTGGGGCGGAGCCGAGAACACCGCGCAAATAACATCCTCGGACCTGGTCTCGGAGCGCACCGGCTTCTGATCCGGTCTTCCACCCGCTTCTGTTCAGCCGCCGGCATCCGCCCGGGGCTGCCTCTTCTTTTTTACATCCCGGACACGTCTTTACCTGGCGCCCTGCTGCCCTGCCGGCTGCCGCGGCGCTCGAGCTCGTCGTCGATGGCGTTGAGTACCTCCCACTTGTTCAGCGACCATTGCGGCGCCAGCAGTATATCGCGCGGCCCGTCTCCGGTCAGGCGCTGAACCAGCGTGCGCGGATGCAGCCGCTCGAGAAAATCGGCCGCCAACCCGACATATTCGTCCTGAGAAAGCACGGGGACCTCTCCTTTGTTGTACAGCTCTCCAAGCGGTGTTCCCGCGAGCACATGCAGCAGGTGAATCTTGATGCCATCGACCTCCAGGCGCGCCATTTCGTCGGCGGTTGCGAGCATATCCTCACGACTCTCGCCGGGAAGCCCCAGGATCACGTGCACACAGACGCGCACGCCCTGGACTCGAAGCCGCCGATACGCATCGGCGAAGATCGCGTAGTCATGTCCGCGGCGCAGATAGGCAAGCGTCCGGTCGTGCACCGACTGCAGGCCAAGCTCGAGCCACAGATAGGTTCGCCGGTGGTAGCCGGAGAGCAGATCGACCACCTCCTGGGGCAGGCAGTCGGGGCGGGTCCCCACGGCAAGGCCGACCACGTTGTCGACGCCAAGAGCTTCGTCATAAAGCGAGCGCAGCACCGGCAGCGCGGCGGCCGTATTCGAAAATGGCTGAAAGTAGGCCAGGAACTGCTGAGCCTTGTACTTGCGGCGCATGATCTCCTTGCCGCGCTCGAGCTGTTCGGCCACCGGAAAGCCGCGATCGATGCCGACCGCCCCCGACCCGCCGGGATCGCAGAACAGGCACCCCGGGCGCTCCCGCGTGCCGTCCCGGTTCGGGCAGGCAAAACCGGCATCGATGGAGATCTTGTGCACCCGTGCCCCGAAACGGTCTTTGAGATGGGCAGAGAAGACGTTGTATCGTTTTTCGCGCATGTCGCCATCATGCCATGTCTATCCGAGGCGGGCAAGGTTGCGGCGGCCAGTATCGCCTGCAAAAAGACGGCAGGTGGGTGCGACCCGGCTTTCGCAGCTGGACCTCGATTTTTTTAACCCGTTCGGCACTGTTGTTTTGCATAACCGGCCGCGATTGCTATACTGAATGGCAAATTCGAGGCGTCGGCCCTTTTCGCCGGCATACACATTCAGAAACATAAGGGGAGCCAAAGAAATTATGGCACAGGTTCTGGTGGTGGACGATGAGGATGATCTCCGCATGCTGTATGCGGATGAGCTGCGCGATGAAGGCTACGAGGTCACAACGGCCGGCACATGCAATGAGGCCCGGGAGCAACTCGATAAGGATAATTTCGACCTGGTGATCCTCGATATCCAGATGAAAAATGAGAGCGGACTCGACCTGCTCAAGGAGGTCGTGCGTGAGAAAGTCGACCTGCCGGTCATTCTGTGCACGGCGTTCAGCATCTACAAAGACGACTTCTCCTCGTGGCTGGCGGATGCCTATGTGGTGAAAAGCTCGGATCTCACCGAACTGAAGAATCAGGTTCGCCAGGTTCTGGAAAAACGCAAAAAACAATCTTAAAGGAGCGCTCTCGAATGAAAGCAGTCATTATGGCGGGCGGGTTCGGAACCCGCATCCACCCCCTGACAATCAATATGCCCAAGCCGATGATCCCTCTTTTCAACCGCCCGATCATCCTGCACATCATGGAACTGCTGAAAAAACACGGCATCAACGAGCTGGTGCTGCTGCTCTATCATCAACCCGAGGTCATCAAGAATTATTTCGGCGATGGCAGCGAATTCGGCATGAAGATCACGTATGTCACGCCTCTCGAAGATTTCGGCACCGCCGGTGCGGTCAAGGCCGCCGCCAAACACCTCGATGAGCGTTTCCTTATTATCAGTGGCGACCTGCTCACCGACTTCGACCTCTCCGCTGCGCTGCGCTTCCACGAAGAGCGCAAGGCGCAGGCGAGCATTGTCCTGACCTCGGTCAAGGATCCTCTGCAGTTCGGCGTCGTGATCACCAACAAAGAGGGCAGGATCAACAAATTTCTCGAAAAGCCGGGCTGGGGCGAGGTTTTCTCCGACACGATCAATACCGGCA
>JAGXHK010000118.1 GCA_024636255.1 Desulfuromonadales bacterium
GCATTATCCACCGCCTTCATCCCTTTGCCGCTGGCGGCGCTGGCCTGCTCGGCCATGGCCTCGACCTGCCGGGCGTTCTCGGCCACCTGCTTGGCGGTCACCGCGATTTCCTCTGAAGTGGTGGTCGCCTCCTGCACCGCCGATGCCTGCTGATTGGAACCGGAAGATTGCTGGGCGGAGATCGCCATAATCTCATTGGCTGCCGAGGAGAGCTGCAGAACCGCCTCCTTGATGCTTTGGACCAGGCGGCTGCTGCGCTCGACCTCGCTGCGCAGGTTCTTGACGATAACCTGGGTCATTTTGTTGAAGGCCGTCGCCAGCCGGCCGATTTCGTCATTGGAATCGATATCGATGGTCTCGTCCAGATGCCCTTCGGCGATGCGATCGGCAAACTGAATCAGCCTTTTCAGTGGGCGGGTGATGCGCAGCACCACCAGGTAGATGGTCAGGGAGGAGGCCACCAGAACCAGAAGCATAAACAGGATGACCGTGTTGCGCAGGGTAGCGATTTCAGCTTCGGTCTCCTCGATCGAGAAGCCGAGGCGAAAGGCGCCCCAGTGCAGACCGTCGACGAAGATCGGGGCGGCCAGATCCCAGACGGTTTCGCCGGTGTCGCGCTGATAGATCTGGCGCAGCACCCCTTCTCCGTCGCGCCCCTCGTAGGCGGCGGCGCGCAGGCCCACCGGGTCGTTGAATTTCATTTTGGTGCGGTTGATCATCTTGTCGCGCTGCGCATCGCCGGTCAGTGCCTGCGAGAAGCGTGAGTTATGGACCGGTGCATAGCCGTTGCGATCGACCAGGGTGGTAAAGACCACCATGCTGTCTTTCTCGAGAAAAGAATCAAGGATCGGCTGGACCAGGTTTTCGACGTAGCGATCGTAGTCGGTGTGATAGCGCGGCACGGCCGCCTGGCCGAGGGGGCCTCCGGTGATGCGCTCGTAGTCGGTGTCAAAGAGCTGCTCCCTGCTCAGGCGCCCGCTGTTGATGGCTTCTTCGAGCACCTGAGACATAGTCTGCGCTCCGACCTGGGCCAGGGTGCGCGCTTTGGTGAGCATCAGCTCCTTGAGCGCGGCGCTGCGATTCTGGACCAGAACGGCCGTAAAGATCACTGAAATGATCACCAGCACCACGATCAGCGCCAGGGTGATTTTGACGGAAATGCGGTTGGTCAATTTCTCAGGCATGTTTTTACCCCGGTGTCGTAAAAAAGTGGATGACGGAAGACCTTTATTGCTGAGGCCGGTCGATGATGAATTCGGGACGCCGGAAGACCTCTTCCAGATCGAGCAGCAGAAGCAGGGAACCTTCCTCGCTGATCTGTCCCGAAAAAGCCTCGCGGGGCAGGTTGCCCAGCCCTTCGGTAAGAGGTTCGATCCGCTGCCGATCGAAAGAACGCATACCTTCCACCTCCTCAACGAGCAGCGCGGTGTGGATGCCGGCGGCCTCGACGATGATCAGCCGTCCTGTTGCGGGGATATCCCGCCCTTCGAGGCCGAGAAAGGGGCGCAGATCGGTCACCGCCAGAATTTCTCCGCGCACATTGATGATGCCCCGGATAAATTCGGCGGCCTTCGGCACCGGCACGAGGCGCGGCGGCACGCGCAGAACCTCTCGGGCCAGTGCCGGAGCGATCCCCAGCCGCTCTCCTGCCAGGCGCACCACCAAGACTTCATGGAGCTGGGCCGGGCCAGTCTCCACCTCTTCCAGACCACGCCAGTACTCCTCGCGCAGGCGCTGCAGGGTGTGCTGGATGGCGTCAAGCTGGCGATCGTGATCAGCCATTCTTTCCCCTTCTATCTTCTAGTCAGCATCCGGCTGAAGCGCGGCCAGATCCTCGCGGCACAGGTGCAGAAAAACCTCACGCGTCAGCCCCCCCCGAATAGGGGACCAGTGTTTCATCGGGCAGGCTTTCGAGCAGCCGCAAAGTATTGCGCAGCTCGCGCCGGGCATCGCGCGAGCGCCCCTGGCGCGAAAAGATCCTGCTCAGATAATAATGCGGCATGATGAAGGACATATCCAGCAGCAATGCTTTGCGGTACTCCTCGGCGGCACCGGCGCTGTCCTCTTCCATGGCGCAGATCAGCCCGCGCAGCAGATAGATCTGCGGGCAGAGATCGTCAATTTGCAGGGCGCGCTCGCAGGCGGCCAGGGCCGCCTGGTAAGCCCCCCGGTTGGCCTGGAGAAATCCCTGCCCGACCAGCGCGTCCACATGCTGCGGCGTCCGGCTCAGAACCTCGCCGAAGAGCGCCTCGGCTCGGCCGAAGTCTTCGCGCTCGAAGGCCTGCCACGCCTGGCTGCAGAGTAGCGCGGGATCGACCGGTGCGGATGGCGCAGGGGGCGCAGTTTGAGCAACAGGCCCGGCGGGAGATGGATTCTTGTTCGCAGCCGGCACCTCAGGGGGGATTGCGCGCGGAATCTCGACGGGCGCCGCGGCCACCACGGGCGCCTGCTTCGCAGCGGGGGCGCCCAGGCGATAGAAGAAGCCTCCCTGCGCGGTCACCCGCTCGAAGTCGGCCGACAGGTTGAGCAGGGTCTCGGCATGACCGAGAAAAAGGTAACCGCCATCGCGCAGGCAGCGGGAGAAGCGCTCGACCACTTTTCGACTGGTTGCCGGCCGAAAATAGATCATGACATTTCGGCAGAAGATAATATCGAGATTCTCGGTTCCGTTTTGCGCATCGGGATAGGTGCCGGTGTGCAGATTGAGATGGCGGAACGCGACGTGCCGGCGGATCTGATCGCCGAGGACGAATTCCGTCCCCTCGCGCCTGAAGTATTTCTCGATAAGCGCCGGTTCCGTGAGCCGCAGTGCCCGTGGGCCGTAGCGCCCCTGTTCGGCCTTGACCAGCGCCTGCTGGTTGATGTCGGTCGCCAGGATGTGCAGATGCCAGCCGGCCAGCTGAGGGAAGTGGTAGAGCAGCAGCATGGCCAGGGAGTAGGGCTCCTCGCCGGTGCTGCATCCAGCCGACCAGATGCGCAAGGTGCGGCTGTGCCGGTTGCGTTCCATCAGCTGGGGAATGATCTCGCGTCTGAGCGCCTCGTAATGCGCCAGGTAGCGAAAGAAGTAGGTTTCGCCGATAGTCAGCAGGCCGAGCAGCTTTTTGAGCTCCTGGCGCGATTCGCCGAACTGCTGCAGGTAGGTCAGGTAATCGCGGTAATCGCGCGCGCTGACCGCGCGCATGCGGCGATGCATGCCGCTCTCGAGCAGACGCAGATTGCGCTGATCGAAGTGCAGACCGCTGCGCATCGTCAGGTAGGTCTGAAAGCGCGACAGATCTTCCTCGCCCATGGGCGGATAGAGAACCGCCTCTGCAGCGCTGCGGTTTTGTTTGAGCTGCGCCAGATCTTCGAGCAGGCGCAGCTCATCGACAGGGCGGGTGAGAAAGTCGAAGGCGTCGAGCAGCTCGTATTCCAGATCCGCGCGGTCCGAGATGATCACGACCGGCACCTTGCGGGCCAGGCGGGCAGTCTCGAAATGCCGCACCACATTCAGGCCGCCGGGCTCATTCAGGGATACACCGAGGATCAGCGCATGGGGCTGCAGCTCGCGCAGCGCGCGATCAAGCCCACCTCTGCTGGTCATACAGTCGACCCGGTAGCCGGCACTTTCGACCAGCGCGCTGAGCTCCTGGCACAGGCCGTCATCCGGATCGGCGATAAGGACGTGAAAAGAAGTCATGCCTGCCTAGATCGGCCGGAGGTATCAGCGCCCCTGCCCGAGCTTGGCCCAGGAGTCGCGCAGAGTGACCGTGCGGTTGAAAACCGGCCGCCCGGCCGCGGAGTCTTTGCTGTCGGCGCAGAAATAGCCGAGACGCTCGAACTGAAAGCGGCTGCCCGGCGCCACCTCGCCCAGGGCCGGCTCAACCCGGCAGCCGGTCAGAATAGACAGAGAGTCCGGATTGAGGTGCGCGCGGTAATCGGCTCCTCCCGTGCCGGGGTTCGGCACGCTGAACAGTCGGTCGTACTGACGCACCTCGCAGGCAAGAGAGCGGGCGGCGCAGACCCAGTGAATCGTCCCCTTGACCTTGCGCCCGTCTTTCGGGTTGGCCCCGAGGGTATCGGGATCGTAGCTGCAGCGCAGCTCGGTCACCTCGCCGCTCTCGGGGTCTTTGACCACCTCGTCGCAGCGGATGATATAACCGTAGCGCAGGCGTACCTCGCGTCCCGGGGCAAGGCGGAAGAATTTCTTCGGCGGATCTTCCATGAAATCGTCGCGCTCGACGTAGATCTCGCGCGAAAACGGAATCCTGCGGCTGCCCATCTCCGGTTTCTGCGGATGATTGGCCGCCTCGAACTCCTCGCTCTGCCCCTCGGGGAAATTGGTGATGACCACCCGCAAAGGACTAAGCACACCCATGGCGCGCGGAGCGCTCTCGTTGAGATCCTCGCGCAAACAGTCCTCGAGCACGCTCATGTCGATCCAGGCATCGCTCTTGCCGACTCCGATCCGCTCGCAGAAAGTCCGGATCGCCGCCGGGGTGAATCCGCGCCGACGCAGACCCACCAGTGTCGGCATGCGCGGATCGTCCCAGCCGGAGACATGCCCCTCGCGGACCAGCTCGAGCAGCTTGCGCTTGCTCATCACCGTGAAGCCGAGGCTGAGGCGGGCAAACTCGATCTGCCGAGGACGACCGGGGACACTGATGTTGTCGATGAACCAGTCGTAGAGCGGACGATGGTCCTCGAACTCGAGGGTACAGAGCGAATGGGTGATTCCCTCGAGAGCATCGGAGAGCGGATGAGCGAAATCGTACATCGGGTAGATGCACCAGGCATCGCCGGTCCGATAGTGGTGATGGCGCTGAATGCGGTAGATCACCGGGTCGCGCAGGTTCATATTCGGTGAGGCCATGTCGATCTTCGCCCGCAGGGTGCGCGCGCCGTCCGGGAAATCCCCGGCGCGCATGCGCCGCAACAAATCGAGGTTCTCGGCGGCGCTGCGCTCGCGGCAGGGGCTGGGGCGGCCCGCTTCGGTCAGCGTGCCGCGAAATTCGCGCATCTGCTCCGGCGTCAGGTCATCGACGTAGGCCAGCCCTTTTTCGACAAGCTCTTCGGCCCAGCGAAAGAGACGTTCGTAATAATCGGAGGCATAATAGAGGTGCTCGCCCCAGTCGTAGCCGAGCCAATGCACCAGATCCTTGATCGCCTCGGCGTATTCGACGCTCTCTTTCTCCGGATTGGTATCGTCCATGCGCAGATGGCAACGCCCCTTAAAGTCGCGGGCGAGTCCGAAATTCAGACAGATCGACTTGGCGTGGCCGATGTGCAGATATCCGTTCGGCTCGGGGGGAAAGCGGGTGATGACTTTGTCATGCCGACCGCTGGCGAGATCCTCGTCGATGATGTTGCGGATGAAATTGGTCGGCGCCTTGGCTTCGCTGTTGCTCATCGGTAGACAGTCCCTCTCCTGGTCTGGTTATGCGCAGAGCACTTTTCTGGGCTAGTTGATACCCCTTTTGCGGGCGGAATGCAAGGCCCGCTCAGAGTTCCAGTTCCTCAGCGACGGAGATCTTCTGCAACACAACGACTGCATGTGCCGATATCCCCTCGGCGCGCCCCTCGAACCCGAGTTCTTCAGTCGTGGTGGCCTTGATATTGACCCGCGCGAGATCCGTATCGCAGGCGGCGGCGATGTTTTCGACCATGGCGCGGATATGCGGCGCCAGTTTGGGCGCCTGCGCGATCACCGTGGCATCGAGATTGCCGATGCGATACCCCTGCCCTTCGGCCAGGGCCATGACCTCGCGCAGCAGCTTCAGGCTGGAGATACCACGATAGGATGGATCCGTATCGGGAAAGTGCCGGCCGATATCCCCTTGGCTGAGGGCGCCGAGAATGGCGTCGCAGATCGCATGCAGCAGCACGTCTGCATCTGAATGGCCGAGCAGGCCGAGTCCGTAAGGGATGTCGACGCCGCCAAGGACCAGGCGGCGTTCCTTGGTCAGGCGGTGAACGTCGTAGCCGTGGCCGATGCGAAACATGTCACTCCCTCTCTGGTGATTGCAGAAAAGCGCGGGCGAGGATCAGATCCTCAGGCGTGGTAATCTTGATATTGCGATAACTGCCCTGCAGCATCGCGACCGGCAGGCCGAGGCGCTCGACCAGTGAGGCATCATCCGTGCCCCGGAAGCCCTCGCGGGCGGCCTGCTCGTGGGCCTCGCGGATGGTGCGGCAGAGAAAGGCCTGCGGCGTCTGCGCCAGCCAGAGGCGGGTGCGCTCGGGCGTGCCCTGGATCTGCCCGTCTACCACCTGTTTGACCGTATCCTTGACCGGCACGCCGACCACGCACCCCCCACGGCTCCGGGCAGCGCCAGCCGCTACGCCGGCGATCAAGCGCGCGGGCAGAAGCGGGCGCACTCCGTCATGGATCAGCACCACATGGTCGGCGGCGCAGTCAAGGGCCTGCAGACCGTTGCGCACCGAATCCTGACGCTCGGCGCCGCCGGGAACAATGTCCTCAACTTTGGCGAAACCGAAGCGTTCGACCACCTCCTGGCGACAATAGGCAATTTCGTCGCGCGGGGAAACGATAACAATCCGCGCGACCAGGGGATCATGTTCGAACAGGGCGAGAGTATGGGCGAGGATCGGCCGGCCACCGAGATCGAGGTATTGTTTGTTGGTGGAACTTTCCATGCGGCGGCCCATGCCGGCCGCAGGAATCAATGCGCTGAGGCTCATAGCAACGAGATAGGCTGGGCCGGGCGCACGATCACCCGGGCAAGTGCGAATGGCACGCCGTTATCGGGCGCAGGGCAGCGCCGATTGACGGCGGGGCGGAGAGAAAGAGGGACAACGCGACAGAATCAGTGAAAGATCTGTTCCAACTTCTCGTAGATGGAATCTTCCTGGGCCCCCTCGGCCAGAGCAATCTCCTTGACCAGAAGCTTCTGCGCCTGCTCAAGGACCTTTTTCTCACCGTAGGAAAGGTCCTTGTCGCCACGGATAATATAAAGATCGCGCAAAACTTCGGCGACCTCGAACAGATCGCCGGACTTGATTTTTTCGTTGTATTCGCGCTGACGGCGGCTCCAGGATGCGATTGTGGAATTATCCTGACGCGTTCCGAGCAGGCCGAAGATCGACGCAACCTCGTCGCGATCGATCAGACTACGCAGGCCGACCAGGTCGGCATTATTTACCGGCACCATGATGGTCATGTCGCTGTCGACGATACGCAGCACGTAGAATTCAAGTGTGCTCCCGGAGAATTCCTTCGATTCGATCGCCTCGATGACACCGACACCCTGGGTAGGGTAAACTGCCATTTCGCCAATTTTAAACATGGTCTGGCCTCCCTTTGAGAAGTAACGAGAATACCATAGTCTTACGGAATGGTCAAGTTTAATAGCCCAGCAATCAAACACTTACACGGCCCGCCCTGGTTTGGGGCTGGCCCCATGCGAAATCTCATGCTACCATCCGGCTTCCCGCGAAAGGACTCAGCGCGTGCTCACCAAACCATCATTCCACATCATTCTTCTGTTTTTCTCCCTGCTGGCCCCTGCGGCCGAGGCCAGGGATCCCCAGAAAATTCTCGATTTCGCTCACCATCTTTATGCGGAAAAAGATTATTACCGGGCGATCACGGAGTACAAACGCTACCTGTACTTGGCTCCCGACGCGCGCGCGGCACCACAGGCGGCGCTGGGCATTGCCGAGAGTTACCTGGCCGGAGAGCGCTGGGATCAGGCCGATCAGGCGCTGCAGAAAATCGCTGCTGACTACCCCGGTTCTGCAGCCGCCGAGACGGCCTTACTGCTGCAGGGCGATGTCGCCCTGCAGCGCGGAGATGCGCAGCTGGCGGCCAGACGCTACGCACGGGCAGCCGAAGAACTTTCCGGGGAGGCGGCTGCGGCCGCCCTTTACCGCCAGGGATGGGCCCTGATCCAGCAGGCACGCTACCCGGATGCGCGCCAGATCCTGCAGACGAGCGCGCATCCCGGCGCTGCCGAGTTGGCCTCCGAGCTGGACGAGCTGGAGAAACTGCCGCGCAAATCGCCCGCCCTCGCCGGCACGCTCTCCAGCGTTCTGCCCGGCACGGGCCAGCTTTACGCGGGCCGGCCACGCGATGCCGCCATGAGCCTGCTGCTCAACGCCGCTTTCATTCTCGGCGCGGTCGAATCTTTCGAGAACGACCAGCACGTGCTCGGCGGCATCCTGCTGTTTTTCGAAGCCGGCTGGTACACCGGAAATATCTACAATGCAGCGAACAGCGCGCATAAGTTCAATCGCGATCAGCGCGCACGTGCCGAACAGAGTCTGCGTGACCGCTTCGGCCTGACCCTGGGGAGGGTCGGAAAAACACCCATGGCAGGATTGACCTTCCGGTTCTGACAACCCAAGCTTTGAGGAGGACGTGCATGCGCATCGGAATCATCGGCGCCGGCGCTCTCGGCCTTTACTACGGCGCGCTTCTGCAGCGCGCCGGCCACGAGGTTCGCTTCCTGCTGCGCCGCGACTATGAAGCGATCACCCGAGGGGGGTTGACCGTCACCTCGCCCGAAGGCGACTTTCATCTCGCTGTGGTCAAGGGTTTTCGCCATCCGGACCCGATCGGCCCTGTCGACCTGGTCCTGGTCGGGCTCAAGACCTTTGCCAATGACCGCTTGGCTGAGTTGGTGGCGCCGCTGGTCGGCCCACAGACCGCCATCCTCACCCTGCAGAACGGACTCGGCAGCGAGGAGCTGCTCGCCGCCGCTTTCGGTCCGCAGCGGGTTCTCGGCGGCGTCGCCTTTCTCTGCGCGAATCGCGGTGAACCGGGCACTGTGCATCACCTCGCGCAGGGGCGGATCCGCCTCGGTGAATTCGGAGGCGGGCTTTCGCCGCGCGCCGAACAGCTGGCAGAGACGTTCAGGCAAACCGGGATCTCTTGCCAGGCAGTCGCCGACCTGAAAAAGGCACGCTGGGAAAAACTGGTCTGGAACATCCCCTTCAACGGGCTGTGCGCCCTGACCGGTCTCGCCACGGACCGGCTTCTCTGCCATGCTCCGACCCGGGAACAGATCCGCGCCCTGATGGAGGAGGTGATCGCCGCCGGCAATGCCCAGACGTTGAGCAGTCCGATTGGCGAGGATTTCGCCGAGCAGATGCTTACTGTCACTGCAGGAATGGGCGCGTACCGGCCGAGCATGATGATCGACCGCCTGGAGAAAAGGCCCATGGAACTCGGGACGATCTACGAGATTCCGCTGCAGCGCGCGGCCCAACGCGGCGTATCCATGCCCCGCGTTGCCCTGTTGCACGCGCTCCTCGCCTTGCAGGCGGCGGATTGAAATTGGCCGGGTTGTCGGTTATCTGCGGTAGGGCTTCAGGACGACGGTTCCGAGATTGCGGATCTCTCCGGCATCGGCGGCAGGGCAGGCAAGCCGCTCGCTGCCGATGCGGGCATAGAGCTCTCCTGCCCTGGGTTGACCGCGCGGACGTGCGCGCATCACCAGGCAGTAACGGCCGGCGGCGGGAAGATAAAGCGTAAACCGTCCTTCGTCATCGGCGGCGGGCGCCGTGTAGTCGGGCATGCGGTGAAAGTCGGCGCTGCGATAGGCAAGAACCACGGCACCGGCAACGGGCTGGCCGCGTTCGTCGACCAAACGACCTGTGAAGCCGGTATCGCCGCTCACCAGAGTGCCCTGGCGCAGCACCATCGGCTGGGCGACCCCCACCAGGCGAAAATCGGCTGTGCTCGTCTCCCCCGGTTCGACTCTGACCGGATTGTTTTTATAGGGAGCCCAGGCATCGCCGCGGCGCGGCGGCCCCGCCACCGTGTCGCCCTCCCGGCTCCAGCGGGCGACCAGGTGATATGTCCCCTCGACCAGATCGAGAAAATAGCTGCCGTCCGTCTCGACCTCGGCCGCAAAATCGGCTGGGCCGCGCAGGCCGCTGCGGGCGCTGCGGTAGGCAAAAACCCAGGCACCGGCGGCCGGAACTGACTCGCTGGTCAGAACTTGGCCGCGAATCCCCGTCTCCCCACGTTTTTCAACCGCAGGCCGCTGATCTTCCGGGAGCGAGAGGGAGCTACAGCCCGCCGTAAACAGGAAGAACAGAGCGCATAAAATAGCTATAAGGGTCTGTTCCCCGGCGCGACGGTCTACTCTCACGGATGAACCTGCTGCAGTCCGCCCTTCTCGATCCGGATCAGGAAAAGCTCTTTTTCGGCCTCGCCGCGCCGATTGAAACTGGTCGTCCCGGTGACGCCTGGATAGTTCCGCAGCGAGGCCAGGGCCTGGCGCAGCTCCCGGCGGTTCTGCACATCGGGGCGGCTCAGCAGGTAGAGCAGAATTCCGGCCGTATCGAACGCCTGGGCTTCAAGAATGGTGGGGTCATCGCCGTAGGCCTGGCGGTATCGGGCGACAAACTCGCGCACGGCAGGCGAGGGGCTCTCGAGAAAAAACCCGTCGACGAAAACGGCCCCTTCCACGAAACGGCCGGCCTGGCGCAGCAGGTCCGGCGAATTCCAGCCGTTGATCCCCAGCAGGTTGACGCCTTCGAGCCCATAAAAAACGAGCTGCGGAGCGATCAGCGCCACCTTATCGGCATAATCGGGGATTAGCAGGGCATCGAAGGGTGGCGGCGACCTGCGTTTTTCCTTCGCGTCGGCTTCGGGGGCATCCGGATCCTTTCCCATAAGACGCTTGATCTGTCGCCTGAAATCGGTGGCTTTTTCCGGATAACTCTGCATCGCCACCACCCGGCCGCCGTGCTGCACGGCCTCTTCGCTGAACCGGGAGAGCATCTCCTGACCGAGACGGCTTTCCGGATAAAGCACGCCAAACGTCCTCCATCCGCGGGTTTCCACTCCATATCGGGCCAGGGCCTGCGCCTGCATACGATTGGTCAGCGAATTGCGAAAGACAACGTCCCCGGTCGCCGGCAGTCCCTCGTGCTGGGAGAGGGTCAACAGCGGCACGCGATTCTGCACAGCCTGTTGTGCCGCGCTCTGTGCGGCCGCGCCGGTGAGGGGGCCGGCGATCGCGATGACCCGGTCCTCGTTGGCCAGGGTGGAGACCGCCCGGGCTGTACGATCGGGGTCGGCCGCGCCGTCGCGGAAAAGGAAAGTGATCGGGGAATTGCTGCGGTTGTGCAGATCGAGAGCCAGCTGCATTCCGCGCTGCACGAGTTCGCCGAAGGTCGCATAACGCCCGGAAAGAGGCAGGATCACGCCAAGCACATCGCGTTGCAGCCACGCCCCCCCTGTGAGGCGGTCGAGCAGGGCACTCGCTTCGCCCCGATAGGGGAAGAGAGTCGGGTCGTCAAGGACATGTTCAGCCAGTTGCCGGGCGCGATGGCGCTCGCCGCGCTCGAAGGCGCGTTGCGCCAGCTGCAGCTTGGCATCCTGAGCGATGCCGGAACCGCGAAACATGAACGCGGCCTCTTCAAGGATCGGCTCGCTGGCCCCCTGTAAAAGGCGATGCACCTCTTCGAACCATCTTTGCGGTAGCTGCGCCTGCTCCAGGGCACGCCGGTAAAACAGGAGCGCGCGCAGCGGCTGCTCGAGACGAGCGTGCGCTTCTCCCATCCGCCCGTAAAGCAGAACCCGATCGGCTGAATCGAGCTTCCCCTCGGGGAGCGCAGAAAGAATCTCTCGTGCCTCTGCAGCATCGCCCCGGGCCAGCCGACAGGACCCCTCAATCAGGCGCGCTTCCGGGCCGCGCTTGGCGACCGGAACGCGCTCGAGATAGAGCGCAGCCTCTCCGCACTGGTTCTGATCGTGGAAGATGCGCGCCAGAGTCAGATAAGCATCTGGAAGCAGAGGGGAATTGTAGTTGCTGATGACGAAGCCGCGCAGGTGAGTCAAGGCGTCCTCGTAGCGGCCAGCCTGATAGAGCTCGACCCCGCGCCGGTAGTCCGCTTCGGGACTTCCCGAAACCGCTGTGGGGGCATTCTGCGCCAGCGCGCTGCCCGTAAAAAACGCCGCTGCGATCAGCAGGCCCAATCAACCTCATCCTCATTTGCCCTCTTTCTCGGCCGCCGCGAAAAACGGCCAGTTTTCAGCCGAAGAGTTCCTTGACCTTGTCGAAGAACCCCTTGCCCATCGGATGCATATCTTCGCCGCTTTCCCTGGCGAATTCTTCGAGCAGTTCGCGCTGGCGCGGCGTCATCCGCGTCGGGGTTTCCACCCGCACCACCACCAGCTGATCGCCCCGGCCGTAGCCCTGCAGCGACGGGATCCCCTTGCCGGTCAGGCGCAGCACCTTCCCCGACTGGGTGCCTGCGGGAACTTTGAGTTTGACTTTCCCTTCCAGAGTCGGCACCTCAAGTTCACACCCGAGCGCGGCCTGGGCGAAGGAGACGGGAACTTCGCAGATGACATCGCGCCCTTCGCGCTGGAAAATGGGATGGTCCTTGACGGTGATCACCACATAGAGATCGCCGTGCGGTCCGCCCATGGCGCCGGCTTCCCCTTCGCCACTCATCTTGAGGCGGTTTCCGGACTCGACGCCGGCGGGGATCTTGAGAGAGATGGTCTTCTGCTCGCGAACCCGGCCGCTTCCCCGGCACTCGGGACACGGATTCTCGATGACCTTGCCCGCACCGTTACAATCCGGGCAGGGGCGGGTCAGCGAGAAAAAGCCCTGCTGGTAGCGCACCTGGCCGGCGCCGCGGCAGGTGGTGCAGACCGTGGGCGAAGTCCCCTCTGCGGCACCGGAGCCATGGCAGGCCGCGCACTCCTCGAGCCGCGGCACCTGAATCTTGGTATCCGCGCCGAACGCGGCCTCTTCGAAGCTGATCGTCAGATTGTAGCGCAGATCGTCCCCGCGGCGGCCGCCGCGCTGGGCCCTGCCGCCGCTACCGCCAAAGATATCGCCGAAAATATCACCGAAAATATCTTCAAACGGACTGCCGCCGCCAAACCCGAAACCTTCCTGCCCGAAACCGGCACCACCGACCCCGGCGTGGCCGAACTGATCGTAATTCGCACGTTTCTGTGAATCGGAGAGAACGGCGTAGGCTTCACTGATCTCCTTGAAAAGCTCCTCGGCCTGCTTGTCATCCGGATTTTTATCGGGGTGATGCTTGATGGCCAGCCTGCGGTAGGCCTTCTTGATTTCGGTCTCGCTGGCGTTCTTGTTGACGCCGAGCACTTCATAATAATCTCGCTTAGCCAAAACTGCGATTCCTTGCTTTGCTTGGACAGGCCGCAGGGGTCATCAGAACGGCAAAAGGAGCCGGGGTTCTAGCCCGGCTCCTGCCGTTGTCACCACCTGCGGATTGTCGTGTCCACAGATTACTTCTTGCTCTCGTCAACGTCTTCGAATTCGGCGTCGACCACATCTTCGTCCTTGCCCGCTTCACCTTCGGGCGCGGCGCCTTCTGCACCTGCCCCCTCGGCCTGCGCCTGAGAGTATATCTGCTCGGCAAGCTTATGAGAGGCTTGCGCCAGCTCCTGGGTTTTAGTCTGGATCTCCTCAGCGCTGTCCCCTTCCATCGCCTTCTTCAGGGCCTCCAGGGCCTGCTCGATATTCCCTTTGGTTTCGGCATCGAGCTTATCGCCGTGGTCCTGCAGGGACTTCTCTGTGGTGTAGGTCAGGCTGTCGGCCTGATTGCGCGCCTCGATCAGTTCGCGTTTCTGCTTGTCCTCGCCGGCATGGGCCTCGGCATCCTTGACCATGCGCTCGATCTCAGCTTCATCGAGACCGGAGGAGGCGGTAATCTTGATCGACTGCTCCTTGCCGGTACCGAGATCTTTGGCCGAGACATGCAAAATGCCGTTGGCGTCAAGATCGAAGGTCACCTCGATCTGCGGAACACCGCGCGGGGCGGGCGGAATATCGGTCAATTCAAACCGGCCGATGGTCTTGTTGTCGGCAGCCATTTCCCGCTCGCCCTGCAGAACGTGCACCGAGACGGCCGGCTGGTTGTCGGCCGCGGTGGAGAAGATCTGGCTCTTGCGGCAGGGGATGGTGGTGTTTTTCTCGATCAGCTTTGTCATAACGCCGCCGAGCGTTTCAATCCCCAGGGAAAGCGGGGTGACGTCGAGAAGGAGCACGTCCTTGACCTCGCCTTTGAGGACCCCGCCCTGGATGGCGGCGCCGATGGCCACCACCTCGTCGGGGTTGACGCCCTTGCTCGGCTGCTTGCCGAAGATATCCTGCACCCGCTTCTGCACAGAGGGCATGCGGGTCATGCCGCCAACCAGAATGACTTCGTCGACATCGGAAGGTGAGAGGCCGGCATCCTTGAGCGCCGTCTTGCACGGGCCGACCAGCTTGTCGAGCAGATCGGAGACCAGGGTTTCGAGCTTGGCCCGGGTCAGTTTGATCTGCAGATGCTTCGGTCCGCTCTGATCGGCGGTGATGAAAGGCAGGTTGATATCTGTCTCCATCGACGAGGAGAGTTCGCACTTGGCCTTCTCGGCAGCTTCCTTGAGACGTTGCAGCGCCATCTTGTCTTTGCGCAGATCGATCCCCTGCTCTTTTTTGAACTCGTCGGCCACATAGTCGATGATGCGCTGATCAAAGTCCTCGCCGCCGAGAAAGGTGTCTCCATTCGTCGACTTGACCTCGAAAACGCCGTCTCCCAGTTCGAGAATTGAGACGTCAAACGTTCCGCCGCCGAGATCGAACACGGCAATCTTCTCGTCCTGCTTCTTGTCCAGTCCATACGCCAGGGCAGCGGCTGTCGGCTCGTTGATGATGCGCAGCACCTCGAGACCGGCGATCTTGCCGGCGTCCTTGGTTGCCTGCCGCTGGGAATCGTTGAAGTAAGCCGGCACCGTGATGACCGCTTCGGTGACGCTCTCGCCAAGATAATCCTCGGCGGTCTGCTTCATCTTCTGCAGCACCATGGCCGAGATCTCGGGGGGGCTGTATTTTTTGCCGCGCGCTTCGACCCAGGCATCGCCGTTTTCAGCCTTGATGATCTTGAAGGGGCTGATTTCGATATCCTTTTTGACCGCATCCGAGCTGAACTTGCGGCCGATCAGGCGCTTGATGGCATAAAGAGTGTCCTCGGGATTGGTCACCGACTGGCGTTTTGCCTGCTGCCCCACGAGACGTTCGCCGCTTTCCGTGAAAGCGACCATCGAGGGGGTGGTCCGCGAGCCTTCCGCGTTGGCGATGACGTTGGGCTCGCCCCCTTCCATCACAGCCACGCAGGAATTTGTCGTTCCCAGGTCTATTCCTATAACTTTTCCCATTTGTCCTATGCCTCCTTTAGCATTCAGTTTTCTGAGTTCTGGTTAAAATCATAATCAGGCAGCAATCAGGATGTTTCATCGATTCCAGGCTGAGCCGCAGGCGGTGCCTTGGCCACCATGACCAGGGCCGGACGCAGCAGCCGGTCGTTCAGGAAATAGCCCTTCTGCAGCTCCTGCACCACCGTATTAGGCGGCTGCGCATCGCTTTCGATCTGTCCCATCGCCTCGTGACGACTGGGATCAAAGGGCTCCCCCAGCGCCGTGACCGGGCGCACACTAAACTTGTCAAGCACCTGACTGAACTGCCCCAGGGTCATTTCGACCCCCTGCAGTAAACCCTGGCTGTCGGTTTCGTCCTTTTTGGCGTGCTCGATCGCCCGCTCGAGATTGTCCGCGATCGGCAGGATCTCGCGCAGCACCTTTTCATGTCCATAGCGCGAGAGGTCCTCTTTTTCGCGCTGTGCCCGTTTGCGGTAGTTCTCGAGATCCGCGGTCGCCCGCAGATAGAGATCATAATTTCTGCGCGCCTCATCCTGGCTCGCCTGCAGGGCAGACTCCAGCTTGTCCAGCGCCTGCTGGTCGGGGGTGGCGGCCCCTTCTGCCGTCTCCCCCGGCTGCGCGGCAGGCGATTCGGCCTGATCGACGATCTCGGGGATGATGGGTTGCTCTTCAGTTGTATCGTCTTTTTTCTTTTTTACCACGATCCTCTACTCCTGTTCGTCTTCCGCATCGATCAGCTTGCTGACCAGTTGTGCGGTGTAATCCACAATGGGAATAACCTGCGAGTAAGGCATGCGCGTCGGTCCGATCACACCGAGAGTCCCAATGCTGCCGTTGCGGTTGGAATAATTGGCGGTGATCAGACTGCACTCCTCGATCTCGCGGTACTCGGTTTCGCTGCCGATAAAGATCTGCAC
>JAGXHK010000119.1 GCA_024636255.1 Desulfuromonadales bacterium
GATCTCGTCCATCGCCGCGACCATCCCCTGCATCTGCCCCTGGCCCTTTTCGGCCGCGCCCTGGGCCTGAGCGGAAAGGGTATTGGCCTGCGCCGCACTCGCGGCACTCTGGGTCGTCTGTGACGCCATCTGGTTCAGGGAAGCGGAGATCTCCTCCAGAGAGCTCGCCTGCTGGGTGGCTCCCTGGCTCAAAGACTGACTCGAATCGGCCACCTGAGTGGCCCCGCTGGCGATCTGCCCACCGGCTCCCTGCAGTTCGCTGACCAGAGAGTTCAGGTCATCGCCCAGCTTTTTCAATGAACCGCGGATCAGGTCACGCCCATCGCGCGGTCTGGCCTCGAACGTCAGATCGCCCGCAGACAGACGCTGCAGCGCGTCGACGACCTCATGCTGCAGGTTGTCGACCAGCCCATCGATGGTGCGGGCCATATCGCCGATCTCGTCTTTGCGCGTCAGATTCAGGCGGACGTCGAGGTGGCCTTTTTCCACCTCCTCGATCACCGTCATGACTTGGCGCAGCGGACGAACAGTGCGCTGCGCCACCCACCAGGCGAAGCCTGCGGCGATCAGGACCAGAGCTCCGCAGACGCCGAGCAGGTAGGTCTGCATCTGGCTGAAGGAATCTCTGAGGGTCCGGCTGGTTGCCAGAATTTCATCCATCGGCACGGTCGCGCCGATCAGCCAGTCGAAGGGCTCGTAATAAACGAAGCGCACCATCATGGTGCTTAATTCGCCGTTCAGAGAATTCTTGAAGGTAAACTTCTCCTCGGCGATCTCACCGGGTTGAGCCAGCGCAACCTCGGCCATCGTCCGGAAAACCGGACGTCCATCGCTTGAGCTGAGCTCACGCGCGCTCTGACCTGTTTTTTTGCCCTCTGGAGAGGCAATATAACGGCCTGCCTCAGCGCCGCTGCCCTGCAGGACCCAGAAATAGCCGCTGCCGCCGACGCGCAGCTGCTCCAGCCGCTCATTGAGAGCGCTGCGGGCCGCGGCTTCGCCTTCGAGATCATAGAGGGTCTCGAGCTCATCGATGAAAACACCCGGGGCGATGATCAGATCAAGGGGAGCAAAATAGGTATAGTAGACCGCCTTGTCGCGTTTGGCGGTCACGCTGTGGTAGGTGATGAACCCGCTCTTAAGCGCGCGCATGGTGTCGATATGCTCGGCTCCGGAGAGATCCTTCCCCTCGCTTTTCGGATGGATGGTCAGCACGCCGGCGCTGTTCATGCCGAACGCATAGCCGGTGTCGGCGATCTGGGCCTCGAGAACCGCGCCGCGGATTGCCTCGCGGGCCTCCTCGGCGGGCAAATTCTCATAATGGCGCTCGGCCTGGCGCAGCAGACTGTCGGCTGTGGAGCGCAGGTAGTTGCGCACCGCAGTCATCCTCTGCTGCTCGCGGTTCGCACGAAAGACATCGACCAGGACGACGGTATCCTCGAGCATCGCGTCAAGTCGCTGATCGACCAGATGTACGGCCTTCTCGGCGACCAGGTTTTCGGTATTTCCCGCAAAATAGCGGGTAAAAACCAAAGTGACCAGAATCGGCAAAACAACAGCCGCGACCACGATGAGCAGCTGCTTGTACTTGATGGACATTTTATTGCCTCCTGTAATTTATTTCCTTAAATTAAGATAGCCCAACAAGAGGCGACATTCAAGGCTTAACGTTCGCCTCGCCAGGCGAACATTCGCCGCTGCGGCGACCAAAAACAACGTGCCATCCGGATTGGCTCCGGATGGCACGTTGCGCATCGAATTTTATTGCAAGCTCAGTACTTCCCGAATTCCTCGTCGTCAAGGGCGATAAAATCATCCGAAGCGCCGCTCGCGCCGCCCCACTGCGCGTTGCTCTGGGCTGCCGGGGGGATGGCGGGTGCGCTTTGGCTGACCCGGGAAGGAGAATGAGCGGATGCGCCGCCAGCTTCCTTGAGGCGAAAACGGGCGAGCATCTGGCGCAGCTGCTCCGCCTGTCCGGTCAACTCTTCGGCCGCCGCCGCCGATTCTTCGGCATTGGCCGTATTCTGCTGCGTCACCTGATCGATCTGCGACAAGCCCTGATTGACCTGCCCGATCCCTTCGGCCTGCTCGCTGCTGGCAGCGGCGATCTCGCCGACCAGATCCGAAGTCTTTGTGATCTGCGCGACGATCTCTTCGAGCGCGGCCGCTGTGCCATCGGCTATCTCGGCGCCGTTTTTCGCCTTGGCTACCGAGACCTCGATCAGCTCGGCGGTCTCGCGCGCCGCCTTGGCGCTGCGCCCGGCGAGGTTACGCACCTCTTCGGCAACAACGGCAAACCCCTTGCCGTGGGCGCCGGCGCGCGCCGCCTCGACCGCGGCGTTCAGCGCCAGCAGGTTGGTCTGGAAAGCGATCTCGTCGATCACCTTGATGATCTTCGAGATGCTCTCGCTGCTGGCATTGATCTCGCCCATGGCCTGCACCATGGCCTGCATCTGCCCCTGCCCCTTCTGCGCGGCCTGCTGCGCCTGGCCCGAGAGGGTGTTGGCCTGCGTGGCGTTCTGCGCGCTGTGCTGGGTCTGCGAGGCCATCTCGTTCATCGAGGCGGAGATCTCCTCGAGCGAACTGGCCTGCTCGGTCGCGCCCTGCGAGAGCGACTGGCTCGAATCCGAAATCTGCGCCGCCCCGGAGGCGATCTGGTCGCCCGACCGGCGGATCTCGCCGAGCATCCCCTCAAGGTCATTGGCCACTTTCTGCAGCGCATTGCGAACCACGTCCCCCTCGTCTCGCGGGACTGCGTTGAACCTCAGGTCGCCGACGGCAAGCTTCTGCAGATCGGCCACCACTTCATGCTCGAGGGTATCGGCAAATCCATCGACGGCATGCGCCAAGCGCCCGATTTCGTCGTTCTTCTCGATTTTCAGCCGTCCGGAAATATGCCCCCTGCCAAGCTCTTCGACCTGAACGACCAGGCGATCGAGTGGTTTGCGCACCATCCGGCCCAGCAGAAGGCAGACAGCAAGGGCGGCCGCAAACAGACCGAACAACCCGGTGGCGAGACCTGTTTTAATGCTTTTGCTGCGCGCGCTGAGCAGGCCCGAAGCCATCTCGCCTTGCGCCGCTTGCAGTTTCTCGAGACTGTAGTTGACGTAAAGCACCCCGGCCACGCTGCCGACCTTCGCATCGAAGTGACAGTCGAGACATCTCTCCTCCATGAGGTGAGAGCGGGCCAGCAGGAGAGAGTTCTCTTTTTTGACCTCCTGCAGGCTGGTATCACGGCTCACGGGGATCTCAAGTCGGCTCCCCAGACTCTCTTTGCTGCTCGCGTAGGCAATCTTCCCGTCCGGCTCGGTCAGGCCGACGTCGAGGACCCCGGGCACCTCGCCGAGGCCGTGCAGAAGCTCGGCGAAGACATCCATCTCCCCACGCTCGACGGATCCTTCGGTGCCCGTCTCGAGACTGGCGAAGACGCTGCGCGCCTGATCATGTGCGGCCTCTTCAAGTTCCTTTTCGGAAAAGGCGACGAGTTCATGCAGCCGCTCTCCAGTCTGCAGCGTATTGATCAGGGTGCTGATGCCGAACGCCAGCGCGAGAATAAAAACCAGAGCGCCCCCGACCTTGCCTTGAATGCTGTTGAGCCGAAAAATCATCTGCCCATCCTCTCACGACTGAATTTTAAATGCCTACTAATATTGGTTTGATCTAACAGTAAACATAAAAACAGATCTTTTCAAGAGGATTTTCTAATTTTCGAAATTAAATTTTTTCCCTGCCGAGGATAGCTTCCTTTCCCTGGTAAAAAAATAGGCGACCCTTCCGGATCGCCTATTCTCGCTCCATTTTTTTTTCGAAAGTCTCAATGCTTCTCGAGAATCGGCAGATAATTGACCGCGGCCTTGTAGAGAAACACGCCGAAGGCGATAAAGCCGAGGGTCACGGCGAACTCCCCGACCGAGGGGAAGTAGTTCCAGCCCGGACCCATATCCATGCCGATCAGGTAGGCATTGAAGCGCATGGCGACAACGCCGAGCACCACCGAGAAGGCGCTCAGAAAGAGCTTGCCTCCATGAAAGCGCACGCGCTTGCTCATCAGGGCGATGAATGGGACGGCAAACAGCAGCATCTCCACCCAGAAGGCGGCGGCGTATTTGGTCGTCTGAAAAGCCGCCGGCAGAGCGCCGCGCACGATCACGTCACCGAAGCGGACGATCAGGTACACACCGAGAAACCAGGGAAGAAACTTGGCGAAATCGCCCAGCAGAGCGACCTCTGACTTGCGGTTGAAGAAATAGGTGGCCAGGGTCCCCTCGAAGATGACCATGGAGGGACCGACGCAGATCGCCGACATGAGAAAAAGCAGCGGAGAGATGGGAGTGAACCACAGCTCGTGCAGCTTGTAGGGGGCGATCAGCATCATTGTGCCAAGCGACGACTGATGCCCGAAGGAGAGGACCACCCCCATGAGCACGAAGGCGAAGCTGACCTTGCCGAGAACCGTCTCCGCGACTTTGAGGCAGGCGTTGACAAAGTTGTTGAACACGCGTAGAGGCCCCGGCAGGTTGACGCGGTCCTTGTATTCTTCGACAACGTTCGGCACGTTCTCGACGGCCAGTACGCTCAGGTAGCACATGACGCACCAGGCGACCTCGAAGAGAACCGAGTTGCCGTTCCAGTAGACCAGGGCGTGCCAGATGTAGAACCAGCGCCCGAGGTCGAACATGACCCCCATGCCGACGAGCATGTAGCCGATGAAGGCGGTCAGCAGCGCCGGGCGCAGAAGGGCGTGGTACTTGTGCTGGCCGAAGATCTCCACGATCAGGCAGGTGGTGAATCCCCCGGCCGCCAGGGCAACGCCGCAGGCGACGTCGAAGGCGATCCACATCCCCATCGGATACTCAGGGTTGAGGTTGGTCACCGAGCCGAACCCGTAAAAGAACCGAAAGAAAGCAAAGACCGCGGCGCTGAGCATGAAGAAGATCAGCAGCGCCACGTTCGGCGTCCAGAATGTCTGACGCAGGGCGGCAGCTTTACTCATGATCCTGTCCTCCTTTGACTTTGTGCCTGCGGCTGTTGTAGTACATGATCCCTCCCAGGGCGGCGTAGATCGCCACCGGCGGGATAAAGTACTTGAAGACCCCGTGCTGGATCGCCTCGGTCAGACGCGGCGGCGCCTTGTAACCGAAGGCCGGCAGACCGATGGAGGCGAAGTTGACCTTGGCTTTGGTCAGGTAGAGCACGTTGGTGCCGCCGACCTCCTTTTCGCCGTAAATGTGGGGGTTGTATGCCTCCGGCTTCGCGGCGATGCGGGTACGGGCGATCCTGATCAGTTCGTCGCGCTTGCCGAAGACGATGGCGTCGGCCGGGCAGGCCGTGGCGCAGGCCGTGGCCTGTCCTTTTTTCACCCTCTTTTCGTTGCACAGGTTGCACTTGGTGATATCCGGAATGGCCTTGTGCCATTCGAACTGCGGCACGTTGTAGGGACAGGCCACCATGCAGTAGCGGCACCCCATGCACTTGCCGCCGTCCCAGGTGACCGCGCCCGTGTCCTCCTTGATCAGCGCGCCAACCAGGCAGGCCGACTGACAGGCCGGATCGATGCAGTGCATGCACTGCTCCTTGACAAAGGTGGCCTCGCCGCTCTTTTCGTCTCGGTGCATCTTGATCAGGGTGTGGGTGTTCTCCGACAGGCTGCGCGGCGCGTCATAGAGCTCTGCATCCTGCGGAAGGGCACTTTCGCGCTGCAGCGTATTGATCTGCTTGCAGGCGCTCTGGCAGGCCTTGCAGCCGATGCAGCGCGTGGAGTCGTTGAGCATTCCGTAGCCGGGGTCGGCCGGCACCTGCGGCCCGGAAGCCTGTGCCGTGCCCGAGAGCGCGGTACAGGCGGCGCCCCCGGAAACGGCCGCTATCTTGAGAAATTTTCTGCGATCGATTCCCATCCGCTTACTCCTTGTCGTCGATATCCTGTTTGGCTTCTGCGGAGCGCTTCTTGAGCATGTTCACGCCAGCGGCGCCCACGGCGACTCCGGCGAGCGCTCCGTAGGTCGGCGAAAAGTCGACCTCCTGGCGGTGCTCGGTCACGATCGGCGGGTAAGCGGCCGGGGGCGTGGCGGCTTGAATGGGGACGGTGCCGAACATGGAGTCCTCGTAGGGGGATTCCGGCTGGACGCAGCCGATGCAGGGGTGGCGGTTGTCCAGGCACCAGTTGGTGCCGGCGTTGAATTTTTTCTCCGGGCAGTTCGCCCGGGTGACCGGGCCTTTACAACCAAGTTTGTAAAGACAGTACGGCTCTCCCCATTTCTGGGCGAAGCGCCCGGCGTCGAAATGCCCGCGCAGCGGACAGTTATCGTGAATCAGCTTACTGAAGAACATTTTCGGCCGGCCGTGCTCGTCGAGCTCGATGGCCTCGGGGCCGGCCAGCATGTAGGTGGCCAGGGTGGCAACAAACCAATCGGGGTGAATGGCGCAGCCCGGCAGGTTGATCACCGGAGTGGCGATCCCCTTTTCGGCGAAAAAGTCACCGACGCCGATGGAGCCGCTTGGGTTCATGTTGGCTTTGGGGATGCCCCCATAGGCCGCGCAGGAACCGACCGCGATCACTGCCTGGGCTTTTCTGCCGAGACGCTCGAGGTGGGCGCTGCCCGGGATGCCGTGGCCGTGACTTTCGCCGACCTCGCACATACGCGGGTCGCCTTCGATCACCGAACCTTCGACGACCAGCAGGAAGGGTTTTTTCTCGGTCTCGTACATCGCTTCCATGGCCAGATCGCCGGAGGCGGCCATAATGGTTTGATGGAAGGCCAGCTCCATGTGATGGCCGGGCACGACCTGATCGAGGAGCACATCCTGAATGCGCGGAGACAGCGCGTTGAGCAGCGAAACGGAACAGCCGGAACAGGCGCCGGTGGCGAGCCAGATCACCGGGGTTTCCTTGACCGCTTCGGCGAAGGCCTTTTTCAGCAGCGGGTTGTCGAAGACGTTGACGCCCAATGCCGCAGCGGTGCCGGCGGAGAACTTGAGAAATCTGCGTCGCGAGATAGCCATTGTTTTCTCTCCTGTGAAATTTAAAAATCTGGGAGCGAATCGTGTATTCGCCCGGGCGATCACGAGGATCGCCCCTACAGACCGATCTCTTTCAGTACCAGCTTGACCGCCCGGGGGACGGCGGCCGCGACCTCTTCGCTGAGCCCGATCCCCAGACCCGTCGCCTGCGGCTGAGCGCCGATCACCACGGTCTGCTGCGGCTTGCAGTCGACCAGTTCGCCGAGTTTGAGCGTTTCCAGCAGGCCCACCTGGTGCAGGCTGTTCATCGGCAGCGCCTCGGCTTCGACGTCTTCGGGGCTGAAGCGGTACATGGTGCCGGGCGCCTGCCCGCCGCGTACGGCGTCGATAACGATCAGTCTCTCTCGGGCGTGGAAAACATCCATCAGATCGATCGCTGAGGTTCCGGCATCGAAGAGCTCCACCCATTCCGGGATATCTTCCTCGGCGAGTGCCTTGAGCACGGCATCGGCAAAGCCATCGTCCTGGCGCAGGATGTTGCCGACGGCCATCACCAGCACAGGAGCGCGTTCGGTCATCAGGGCAGTGGCAGGCATTACTCGACTCCCACCACGTAACGGCCGAGGTCCTGCCCCTTGGGACTGACCACGTGGACGGCGCAGGAGAGGCAGGGATCGTAGGAGCGCACGATGCGCACCAGCTCGAAGGGGTTGTTCTGATCCTTGACGCGGGTGCCGATCAGCGACTGCTCGATGGGGCCGGGCTGTCCGTTGGCATCCATCGGCCCTGCGTTCCAGGTGGTGGGGACCACGGCCTGGTAGTTCTTGGTCTTGCCGCCCTCGACCACGATCCAGTGCCCCAGGGCGCCGCGCGGCGCTTCGTGCAGGCCCATGCCGCGGTTAGTGACATCGAGGCTGTAATCGGCAAAGACCGGCTGACCGGGTTTGACCTGCAGAACCCACTCTTTGAGGCGCTCGGCCACCAGCTTGGTCTCGATGGCGCGTGCGGCGTGGCGGCCGAGCACGGAGAAGAGAACCTCGGGGCCGGCGTTGAATTTCTGGAGGACGCCGTCCACCATCCCCCTGACCTCCTGATCGCCGGCGGCGTAGCTGGCGAGCATACGGGCCAGCGGTCCGACCTCCATGACCTCGCTGCCGTAGCGCGGCGATTTGATCCAGCTGTAGGCACCCGCCTTATCGCGATCGGGTGTGGTCTGCCCGTCATAAGGACTGACAGGGCCGGTCTCCTGAAACCAGCTGTTGGCCACCTCTTCGGTGATCCGTGCCGGGTCGAGGGCGCGCAGTTTGAGATCGGCCGCCTTGACGATCCCTTGCGGAATGTAGCGCTTGCGCTGCGTCAGGTCGGGGTTGCTGTCGAGGTCGAAGACCCCGAACGACATGAGCTGCTTGCAGCCGGCGCCGATGCCGAAGTAATCGCTGTAGCGTTTGGCGACCATCATGACATCGGGCAGGTAGCGGTGATCGATGAAATCGCACAGCTGCTCGATCTTCCAGAGAAAATTGGCGATTTTGTCGATGCTCGGCTCGGCGGTAACGCCGCCGGGAACGATCGACATGTTGTGCGGCATCTTGCCACCGAAGACCGAGACCGCCTCATGGGCGAGGCGCCGCAGGTTCAGCGCCTCGACGTAGTGGGCGACGGCGGCGCGATTCTCTTCCTTGCTGAGGCGATAATCACCCTCGTAGCGCGGCATGAAGGGGCCGAGATGGCCGCGCTTGATGAAATCCTTGACCTTTTTCAGGGAGGGATCGGAGCCGCTGTAATCGGCCACCGCTGTCACGTCGACATAATCGAGGGCGGCCAGCTGATAGAAGTGAAGGATGTGCGACTGCACGAAATTGGCGCCTTGAATCAGGTTGCGCAGAATGCGGCCGTTATCCGGGATCACCCCGTTGACGCCGTACGCCTCATCGAGAGCGAAGACGGCGGTCAGGCCGTGCGAAGTGGGGCAGACACCGCAGATGCGCTGCATGATCCGACCGGCGTCGCGCGGGTCGCGACCGATCAGGATATTCTCCAGCCCGCGGTACATCATGCCGGAACTTCTGGCCTCTTTGACGACCCCGCCATCGACGACGGCCTCGATCTTGAGGTGCCCTTCGACGCGGGTTACCGGATCGATAACAATTTTTGCCATAATCCTCTCTCCTCAATGCATTGACGTGCGAAAGCCTGAACTCCCCCGTGGGGCAAAACGCTCAGGCACCCTTGAATCATATGGGATGCATGCAGGCGCAAGGGGTGTGCCACCGCACCAACGCAAAACGGTATTCTAATGAATATCGAGACTTACAGGTCTGAGGCAGAGATTTGGCAGAAAGAAAGGCAGACGCCGGAGGGACAGAATGACCCAAAGTGTTTCCTTTTGTCCGCCGCCCGCGAGGGGAGAACCTCTGTTTGCGGACAAGAGAATGCGTCAGATCGCCACAGGCAACCAGAGACGAAGGACGCAGTATGCGGAAAAGATGAGGCGGGGCAGAAAGGAGTTACTCTTCGTCTTGACGGCAGATCTGGTACTGCCGCAACTTGCGATCCAGGGTCTTGCGGGCGATGCCGAGCACTTCGGAGGTATTGACCTTGTGGTAGTTCTGCTGGCGGTACACTTTTTCGATATAGAGCTTTTCCACCTCCTCAAGAGACATGGGCGCATCGGGCAGATCAAAATCCAGGTCGCCGGGCGGCTGTTCGGCGGCCAGCTTGCCAGGCAGGCAGTCGGCTTCGATCATGTCCCCGTCGGCCATGATCACCGCCATTTCGATGGTGTTCTCAAGCTCGCGCACATTGCCCGGCCAGGCATATCGGCGCAAGCGCTCTGCCGCCGCAGAGGAAAGCGTCAACCCCGGTCGGGCGGCGTATTTGTGGATGAAATGCTCGGCCAGCAGGGGGATATCGTCGCGGCGCTCGCGCAGCGGCGGCACATGGAGAGTCACCACGTTAAGGCGATAGAAGAGATCTTCGCGAAAATTGCCGCGCGCGACCTCCTGCTCGAGGTCTTTATTGGTGGCGGCGATGAAGCGCACATCCGCGTGACGGACCTTGGTCGACCCGACCGGGATAAACTCTTTTTCCTGCAGCAGGCGCAACAGCTTGGCCTGCAGCGCGGGACTCAGATCGCCGACCTCGTCGAGAAAAAGCGTGCCGCGGCTGGCTTCTTCCACCAGGCCGCGCTGATTGCCGACCGCCCCGGTGAAGGATCCCTTGACGTGTCCGAAGAGTTGGCTCTCGAGCAGAGTATCGGTGATTGCAGCGCAGTTGATGGTGAGAAAGCGCTCTTCGCTGCGTCGGCTGCTGTAGTGGATGGTCGAGGCGATCAACTCCTTGCCGGTACCGCTCTCACCGAGAACAAGGACGCTAGCCTCGGAGGGTGCCACTTTTTTTGCCAGCTTGAAAACGCTGCGAAACGCCTCGCTGCAGAATATCACCTGTTCGGGATCGAAACGGCGCCGGATCTCGTTCTTAAGAGAGCGGTTCTCCTGCACCAGGCGACTGCGCTCGACCACTTTATCGACCAGATTGTAAATCTCTTCAGCCGCCAGAGGCTTGAGCAGATAATCCAGGGCCCCTAACTTCATCACATCGACAGCCGTGCGCACGGTCGCAAAAGCGCTGAGCAGAACAGCAGGAACTGCCGGATATGCCGCTTTGATCCGCCGCAGCACCTCGAGCCCGTCGCGGCCCGGCGCCTTGGCATCGAGCAGAACCAGATCGGGAAGATCGCCATCCGCCTCCTCAAGCATGCCGAGCAGAGCCGCGCCGCTTCCGCAGGTCTCCACACGATATCCGCGCGCGGAGAGCATCTGTTGCAGAAGACGCTGAATGTCCTCCTCGTCATCGCAAACGAAAATTTTGCCCTGTTCCATCAAGCCCCTGCCACATCTCAGTTTTCGTTGCCCGCAATTTTACAAATTCAGCATAAGCTAGCAAATCCAGACCACGCGCAGCAATTCTTTTTCGCACTGAAAACAGATGACGACGTATACGCCAGAGATGGCCTGTCATTCTTGATTTTTCGCCCGCGCAGAGCCTATAGTGTTCGACAATTGCGGATCCGGAAAAATGACCGTTCAGTTCTTCAGCGGAGTTGCTCGTGCACGAAGTCGGGATCACCCGGAGTATCGTTGAAATCGCCGAAAAGCACGCACGCGCGCAGGGAACGCCCAGAGTCAAGACAATCACCGTCGAGATCGGCGCGCTCTCGGGAGTTGTGCCCGAAGCCGTGGAGTTCTGTTTTGAGGCGGTTTCGCGCGACACCCTGCTCGAGACGGCCCGGCTGATCATCGAGCGCCTTCCTGGCCGGGGCCGCTGCCAGCAGTGCGAAGCAGAAACAGAGATCGACCGCTTTACCTTCGCCTGTCCGAAATGCGAAGCTTTTGCCCTGGAGACCATCCAGGGAGAAGAGCTGCGCATCAAAGAAATGGAGGTTGATTGATTATGTGCATCGATTGCGGCTGCGCTCCTGCAGAAGACCGTCGCCACGATCATGGCCACCATCACGACCATGATCACCCGCACGA
>JAGXHK010000120.1 GCA_024636255.1 Desulfuromonadales bacterium
TACCGAGTTGTCCCGAGTACCATTTTCACACTTCCCGAGATCGGCCAGGTCGGCCTGACGGAAAGCGACTGCAAGCAGAAGGAGATCCCTTTCGAGGTGGGGCGCTTCAGCTACCAGGCTTCAAGCAAGGCGGCTTGTGACGGGGAAACCCGGGGCATGGTGAAAATTCTGGCCGATCCGCAGGATGGCCGCATTCTCGGCGCCTCGATCGTTGGCGAAGAGGCCTCAGCCCTGATCGCTGAGGTGGCCGCAGCGATGCAGGCCGGGTTGTCGGCCAGCGAGCTCGGCCATACCATCCACTCCCATCCGACTCTTCCCGAGATGATCATGGAGGCCGCAGAGGACGTGACGGGCGAAGCGGTTCACAAAATGGGCCGAAAGAAACGCTGAATCTGGTCTCTTTTCATGCTGGATTTTCCGGGATGTATCCGGATCATTGACGAAGGAGAATACAATTATGGCCCTGGTGGTTCAGAAGTACGGGGGGACCTCGGTCGGTTCCATCGAGCGAATTCGCAACGTGGCCCGGCGGGTATCCAAAACATTCGACGACGGCAACGATGTCATCGTTATCGTTTCGGCGATGGCTGGAGAAACCAACAAACTTGTCGCTCTGGCCAACGAGATGTGCGAGTTCCCCAGCGAGCGCGAATACGACGTCCTCGTCTCGACAGGAGAGCAGGTCACCATTGCACTGCTTTCGATGTGCCTGCAGTCGATGGGCTACAAGGCGAAGAGCTACTGCGGTTGGCAGATTCCGATGCGCACCGACAGCGCCTTCTCCAAGGCGCGGATCGAAAGCATCGAAGACAAGAACATCCGGGAAGATCTCAAAAGCGGCAATATCGTTGTGGTCGCCGGTTTTCAGGGGATCGATTCGGAAGGGAACATTGCCACTCTCGGGCGCGGCGGATCAGATACATCAGCGGTTGCCATTGCCGCAGGACTCAAGGCCGATGTCTGTGAAATCTACACCGATGTCGACGGAATTTATACGACGGATCCGCGCATTGTATCCGAAGCATCCAAATTGGAAAAAATCTCTTACGACGAGATGCTGGAGATGGCCTCCCTTGGATCAAAGGTATTACAGATCCGATCCGTAGAGTTTGCCAAGAAATTCAATGTCGTAGTGCATGTGCGTTCCAGTTTCAACGATAATCCGGGAACCCTGGTGATGAAGGAGGATGCCGATATGGAAACCGTTCTGGTTTCAGGAATTACCTACAATAAGGACGAAGCGAAAATTTCCGTCTTTCGGGTGCCCGACAGGCCCGGCATCGCTTCAAAGATTTTCAGCCCCTTGTCGCACGCGAACATTACCGTCGATATGATCATTCAGAACATTTCGCAGGAAGGATACACCGACCTGACCTTCACGGTGCCCAAGACCGATTTCAAAAAGGCGTTTAAAATCGTCGAAGAGACCTCCAAGGAAATCGACGCCAAAAATATCAAAGGCGATGAAAGTATTGCCAAGGTCTCGATTGTCGGGGTTGGCATGCGTTCCCACTCGGGGATTGCCAGTAAAATGTTCCAGACCCTTTCTCAGGAGGGGATCAACATTCAGATGATTTCCACCAGCGAGATCAAGGTTTCTTGCATTATTGACGCCAAGTATACCGAACTTGCCGTGCGGGTTCTGCATGAGGCTTTCGGCCTGGAGAAGGGCGAGGTCAAGGTCGAGTAGAACTGCGGGGATTTTCCGGAAAAAATCTCGCGGGCGGATGGCGCGACCGCTCGCGAGACAAAGGATGCATTGCAATGATTAAACTGTATGATACCACTCTGCGTGACGGAACTCAGGCGGAAGACGTCGCATTTCTGGTCGCGGACAAAATCCGTATTGCAGAGCAACTCGACGAGCTCGGCATACATTACATCGAGGGCGGCTGGCCGGGTTCCAACCCCAAAGACATTGCATTTTTTAAAGATGTCAAAAAGGTTTCGCTCAGGCAGGCGAAAATTGCCGCTTTCGGTTCGACCCGTCGGGCGAAGACCACTCCCGAGAAAGACAACAACATCCGCACGCTGATTCAGGCCGAGCCCGATGTGGTCACCATTTTCGGCAAGACCTGGGATTTTCACGTTCGTGAGGCTCTGCGTATTTCGCTTGAAGAAAACCTTGAGCTGGTCAACGATTCTATCGCCTACCTCAAAAAGAATATTTCCGAGGTCATTTACGATGCCGAGCATTTCTTCGATGGGTACAAAGCGAATCCCGATTACGCATTAAAGACCCTGCAGGCTGCTGCCGATGCAGGAGCCGACTGCATCGTGCTGTGCGATACCAATGGTGGAACATTGCCCCATGAGATTCCCGAGATCATGGCGCAGGTTCGCGAGGCAGTGGCCACACCGCTTGGCATTCACACGCACAACGACAGCGATTGCGCCGTCGCCAATACGCTCATCGCTGTCGCTGCGGGCGCCGAACACGTGCAGGGGACGATCAACGGGTTCGGCGAGCGTTGCGGCAACGCCAACCTCTGTTCGATCATCCCGTCGCTCAAGCTTAAAATGGGCCAGGACTGCGTC
Source organism: Desulfuromonadales bacterium (assembly GCA_024636255.1). Taxonomy (GTDB): domain Bacteria; phylum Desulfobacterota; class Desulfuromonadia; order Desulfuromonadales; family Geoalkalibacteraceae; genus JAGXHK01. The sequence goes on from JAGXHK010000120.1 coordinate 2,539, forward strand.
AGCGACGACCAGCTGCAGCGCTTGCGCACCCTGTCGCGCTACATCTACGAACTGGCCAACCTGGTTCCGAACAAGCACCAGGCCTATGTCGGCAACAGCGCTTTTGCTCACAAGGGCGGTGTGCATGTCTCGGCCATTCAGCGTCACCCCGAGACTTACGAGCACATCCGCCCGGAGAGAGTGGGCAACGTGACACGGGTGCTGATTTCCGATCTTTCGGGGCGCTCAAATATCCTGGCTAAGGCGCAGCAGTTCAATATCAATCTGGACAGCAAGGACCCTGTCACGCAGGAGATACTCGAGAAAATAAAGGAATTGGAGAACAAGGGTTTCCAGTTCGAGGGAGCGGAAGCTTCATTCGAGCTTCTTATGCGCCGTGCCCTCGGGACCCTCCGCCATTTCTTTTCTGTCATCGGGTTCCGGGTAATCGATACCAAGCGCCATGAGGACGAAATGCCCTGGTCTGAGGCAACGGTGCAGGTCAAGGTCGGGGGGCGCATCGAGCATACCGCAGCCGAGGGCAACGGTCCGGTGAACGCGCTTGATCATGCCCTGCGCAAGGCTCTTGAGAATTTCTACCCGCAGCTCAAGGAGATGCGGCTGCTCGATTACAAGGTACGGGTTCTTCCCGCCGGCAAAGGCACGGCTTCCGTAACGCGTGTGCTCATCGAATCCGGCGACAAGAGCGGGCGCTGGGGCACCGTAGGCGTCAGCGACAACATCGTCGATGCGTCTTATCAGGCGCTGCTTGACGCGATTCAGTACAAGTTGCTTAAAGACCGGGAGCTTTGATGAAAGAACCGGCCGGCACTTTGCTGCTGGTCTTTCTTCTGCTTGCGGCCTACGGGTTTTCTCTCAGCCGGGGGTGTCATCGCCATGATGGCCCTCCGGCTTTTTTCATTGAAGATTTTCAGAAAATCACCGTTGAACTGGGCCGAGGATTTCAGAATCCCGGGATTCATCAGTTTTCTGACGGCACATCCCTCTCTTCCGTCATTCGAATGACGAATCGTCCGTTGGGGTTGATTGACGCGGGCAAGCATTCACCGCGCACCCCTCTGCGGGACGGACAACGCTTCGATTTTTCAGTAAAAGATTCCGGAAAACAAATGCTTACCATTTCATGGATGCGAGCAGCCAAGCGGATGGCACTCGGTGTCCCACTTCACCCGGACCATATGGGGGCACATGACTGGCAAGACCTTCCCGGAATCGGTCCGCGACTCGCAGAAATTATTGAACTGGATCGTCAAGAAAATGGCGACTTCGGTGGCGTAGAGCACTTGCGGCGCGTCAGGGGTATCGGAGAGAAGCGCATTTCTGCTTGGGGCAAGATGTTTGGAGTAAATTAATTGAACATCCAAGTCGTTGTAAAAAAAGGGAAAAAGAGAAAGATTATAGGGCCTTAAGGACTCTTTCCGCCTTCCAGAAGAGAAGCTGGCATATCTAGTGAAATGAAAGAAAAGAGTCTTTGAAAGATCGCAGAAACAGCTTCTCATAAATTTGACGTGAAGGGGGAAAATCCATGAAGTGTCCCAAATGCAAAGGAAGAATGTACGCAGAAAAACTTTATGATTTCGTTCGTGCCTTTGAGGCCTGGAAATGCTGCTCCTGCGGTGAAGTTATTGATCCGACCATTCTGGCCAACCGCGCCCGCAACCATAACGTTTTCCTCGGGTAACGATCTCTTCTGATCAATCATCAGAATACCAATTGACTGCAGCAAAAGAGCCGGGAATACTTTCCCGGCTCTTTTGCTGTTAAGGTCCCTGCGCCCGTCCCCCGAGGCGCTCACTCTCAGGCATTCGGGTAAAATCGTTTGTTGTTCTGAAGGTAGGCGCAAGGCGCAAAGCGCTCTCCGTGCTGCTGCGCCAGTCTGTCGAGCTCACTGCGAACCACCGCCAGAGTCTGGCTGTCGGCCCAACGGCATGGGCCGCCGTGAAATGGGGGAAAGCCGGTGCCGAATACCATGCCGGTATCGATGTCCTCCGGGGCCAGCACGACCTGTTCATCAAGACAGCGCCCGGCCTCATTGACCATCAGATAGAGCATGCGGAGAAAGTCCTCACGGTTTGAAGAGCGGCTCGCCTCCAGGCCGAGTTTTTCTGCCAGATCTTCATTGCGAGCTGCCTCTTTGCCTTCCTGATAGAGGTAGAATCCACAGCTGTTCTTGCTTCCCAACGCCCCATGCGCAACGGCCCTGTCCAGCAGCTCGCTTGCAGGCAGATAGTCGAATGCGCGGCTCAGGGTCCCACCCACCTCGGAGGCGATATCAATGCCCACCTCATCAAGCAGGCGAAAAGGTCCCATCGGTTGACCGAAGCTCGTTGCGCGCACATCCAGGGAGTGCCAGTCGACACCCGCGCTTGCGATCAGGCAGGCTTCATTGAGATAGGCCATGAGGATGCGGTTGACCAGAAAACCAGGGCGATCTGCGACCAGGACCGGTGTCTTGCCTATTTTCAGGGCGGCAGAAAACAGTGTCGCTGCCGTCTCTTCCGAGGTCTGCCTGCCGCTGATCACTTCCACCAAAGGCATCTTTTCCGCCGGGTTGAAAAAATGCAGGCCGGCGACCCGCTCCGGGCGCTGCGCAGATTGTTGCAGTTCACTGATAGAGAGGGCCGAGGTGTTAGTTGCAAAAATTGCCCTTTCCGGCAGGATCTTTTCGCTTTCGGCAAGCACCTTTTTCTTCACATCCATGCTCTCGACCACCGCTTCGATGACCAGGTCGACCCGGGCGAGCGCCTCGGGATCGACGCTCCCGCCGATGTGCGACATCTTCTCCTCAATCGTCTCCGCTGGCTCGTGCCGTTTCTTCTGTTTCTTCGCAAAAGTGCTTCGCAGTTGAAGGCGAGCCGCTTCGATGGCCTCGACGTTGACATCCTTAAGAAGGACCGGAATCCCTTTGTCGGCGAATAAAAAGGCGATCCCGCGTCCCATGACACCGGCTCCCAGAACCGCGCTGCGATTCACCGGAAGCGGATCGGCTTCGATCCCCGGTGCCTTTTTAGCGCGCTGGCTCAGCTCGTAGATATGGATCAGGTTTTTGCATACCGGAGTCACGATCATCTCGCCAAGCCCCCGGGCCTCGATCTCCAGCCCCTCTTCAAGGCTCAGACCAAGTCCCTCCTCGATCACGTCAATGGCCTTCAGGGGAGCCGGGTAATGGCCGCCGGTTTTTTCTTCGACATTCTTGCGTGCCTGATGAAAGACGAGCCGGCGCCCGGCGAGGTTTTTCTCGAGAAGCCAGGGACGCAGCCCACCGGTCTTCTCGTGTCTTTTCTTGAGAATCGGCTCGGGATCCTGTGCGGCCTGGCGGGCGAGTTCCATGGCCTTGGTTTTAAGCTGCTCCGCCGGGACGATTTCATCGACCAGGCCACTTTTCATGGCCCGCCCGGCATCCTGCCCGCGTCCGGTGAGAATGATGTCGAGCGCTTTTTCCAGCGCAATCA
>JAGXHK010000121.1 GCA_024636255.1 Desulfuromonadales bacterium
ATGTGTATAAGAGACAGGCTTTACCATTACCACCGAGGTCTGCACCGAGTTCTACAAGAACAACCGGCAGTATCCCGCCGGCCTTGAGGACGAGGTGGCGCAGAGTCTCAAACGCGTTGAAGAGCTGATGGGGAAGCGCTTCGGCGATGCTAAAAATCCGCTGCTGGTCTCGGTTCGATCCGGCGCGCGGGCTTCGATGCCGGGGATGATGGATACGGTGCTCAATCTCGGTCTCAACGATACCACCGTGCAGGGGGTGATCGAGCAGAGCGGCGACTCCCGCTTCGCCTACGATTCCTACCGGCGTTTCATTCAGATGTACGCCAATGTTGTTCTGGGGATGGATACCTCGCTGCTCGAGGACATCCTCGAAGAGAAGAAAGAGGCCAAAGGCGTTGAGAATGACACTGAACTGAGCGCCGAAGATCTCAAGGAGTTGGTCAGCCTGTTCAAAAAAACCGTCCGCGAGGAACTCGGCCGTGAATTTCCACTCGACCCGCAGGAGCAGCTCTGGGGGGCGATCGGAGCGGTATTCGGCTCCTGGATGAACCCGCGCGCCAACACCTACCGCAAGCTCAACAACATTCCCGCGGAATGGGGGACGGCGGTCAATGTCCAGTCCATGGTCTTTGGCAACATGGGGGAGGACTGCGCGACCGGCGTTGCCTTTACCCGCAACCCCTCAACCGGAGAAAAACTTTTTTACGGCGAATTTCTCGTCAACGCCCAGGGCGAAGATGTGGTCGCCGGTATCCGCACCCCCCAGCCGATCCGCAAAGAGCGGGCCGATGCCGAGCATCCGGCTCTTGAAGAGGTCATGCCGCAGTGTTACCGCCAGCTGATGGAAATCCAGGAAACACTGGAGAAGCACTACCGCGACATGCAGGATATCGAGTTCACGATCGAGAAGGGCAAGCTGTACATGCTGCAGACCCGCAACGGCAAGCGCACTGCCGGCGCTGCGGTGAAAATTGCTGTCGATATGGTGAAAGAAGGCCTGATCAGCGAGAAGGAGGCGGTCTTGCGCGTCGAGCCGAAACAGCTCGACCAGTTGCTGCACCCCTCTCTTGATCCGAAAGCCAGCAAAGAGGTCATCGCCAAGGGGTTGCCCGCCTCTCCGGGGGCGGTGAACGGCGAGGTGGTTTTTTCGGCCGACGAGGCCGAGGAGGCAGCCAAGCTGGGACTCAAGGTGATTCTGGTGCGTATCGAAACCAGCCCGGAGGATATCCACGGCATGCACGCCGCCCAGGGCATTCTTACCGCGCGCGGCGGTATGACCAGTCATGCCGCGGTTGTTGCCCGCGGCATGGGCAAATGCTGCATCGCCGGCTGCAGCGATATCAAGGTCGATTACGCCAAACAGCAGTTCACCACCAGAAACGGAACCCTGGTGAGCAAGGGTGATGTCATCACCCTCGATGGGACAAGCGGCGAGGTCATCAAAGGGGCAGTGAAAACGGTCGCCCCTGAACTGACCGGGGATTTCGGCGCGCTGATGAAGTGGGTCGACCATGCTCGCCGTCTCAAGGTGCGGGCCAATGCCGACACTCCCCACGACTCAGCAGTCGCGCGCAAATTCGGCGCTGAAGGGATCGGATTATGCCGCACCGAGCACATGTTTTTCGATGCCGAGCGCATCATGGCGGTGCGCGAGATGATTCTTTCCGAGGATGTGGACGGCCGCAAAAAAGCCCTCGACAAGATTCTGCCGATGTAGAAAGGGGACTTCAAAGGACTGTTCAGGGAGATGAAGGGGCTGCCGGTGACCATCCGCCTTCTCGATCCGCCGCTGCACGAATTTTTGCCGCAGAAAGATGAGGAACTCGAGGCGCTTGCCGTTTCCATGGGCGTTCAGGTTCAGGCGCTCAAGAGCAAGGTCGATTCATTGCACGAGTTCAACCCGATGCTCGGCCATCGCGGCTGCCGCCTCGGCATCACCTATCCCGAAATCTACGACATGCAGGTGCAGGCGATTATCGAAGCGGCCTGCGAACTGATCAAAGAGGAGGGATATGAGATCATTCCGGAAATCATGATTCCCCTCGTCAGCCATGTGAAGGAGCTCGAAATCATGCGCGCCAATGCCGAGCGCGTAGCCGATTCCATCATCAGTCGCTCCGGAGTCAAGGTGGAATATCTGATCGGCACCATGATCGAGCTGCCGCGCGCCGCTCTGACAGCCGATCAGGTCGCCCGGGAAGCTGATTTCTTCTCTTTCGGCACCAACGACCTGACACAGACTACCTTCGGGCTCTCGCGTGACGATGCCGGCCGGTTTCTGCCTTTTTACGTCGAGCGCGCAATTCTGCCGAACGATCCCTTCGTCACCCTCGACCAGGAAGGGGTCGGAGAGCTGGTCCAGATCGGTTGCGAGAAGGGGCGCAAGACGCGGCCGGAGATCAAGCTCGGTATCTGCGGTGAACACGGCGGCGATCCCGAGAGTGTCATCTACTGCCACAAGATCGGGCTGGACTATGTTTCCTGTTCTCCGTTTCGGGTGCCCATTGCCCGCCTCGCAGCGGCTCATGCCGCCCTTATGGACGAGGGCTGAACAGCGATCGATGCAAAAATGCGCTGCGCCAAGCCGCCCCTTTGCGGGGCGGCTTTTTTTGTCTGCACCCTGCCTTGACCCTGCAGCGTCAGAGGTGATACAAGAGTGATCCTTTGTCTGCGATCTGTAACGAGAAACCTGCCCTTTAGAGAGAAAAAGATGCCAATAAACAAGCAGTTCACCGTTGGCGGTGATATCGAGTCGATGTGCACCAAGTGCCGTGAAGTCAGAAACCACACCATCGTCGCCATGGTCGAGAACAAAGTGGCCCGGGTCGAGTGCAATACCTGTGGCGGTGTTCATAATTACCGACCGCCTAAAAATGCGGCCACTCCGCGCACTCGCAAGGCCAGCGACGCTCCGAAGCGCAAAAGTTCGCGGGCGAGCGCCGATCAGGAGCAATGGGAGAAGGCTGTTGCCGGCAAAGGCCCGGGTGAAGTGCGCTCCTACGATATGGGCGCCGGCTATAAAGCGGATGAGTTGGTCGAGCACCCGACGTTCGGACTCGGGATTGTGACCGCAACCTTCAAACCGAATAAAATGGAAGTTCTCTTTCAAGATGGGCGCAAAACGATGCGCTGCCAGCTGTAGACGGATCAGGCGGGATGGATTTTCCGGAACTGCACGACTGGAATCTCGATTATCGCGAGGCCGTCGCGCTGCAGCGCGAACTGGCCCGGCGGGTGGTGCTGAAAGACGAGGTGCCGCAGCCACCGGTACGGGTGGCCGGGGTGGATGTTTCCTACGAAAAACACGGCGATCAGTTTTTTGCCGCCGTGGTAGTACTGTCCTGGCCGGAGCTGCAGGTTATTGAAACAGCCTCCGCCAGTGCGCGTGTGGATTTCCCCTATATCCCAGGCTTGCTCTCCTTTCGAGAACTCCCTGTTCTGCTGCAGGCTTTCGCCGGATTGCAGGCGGCTCCGGATCTGATCATGGTTGACGGTCAGGGGATTGCCCACCCCCGGCGATTCGGCATCGCCAGCCATCTCGGTCTCTGGCTCGACCTGCCGACCATCGGCTGCGGAAAAAGCCGCCTGTGCGGAGAATACGGTGCGCCCGGGGCGGCCAAGGGAGACCACGCCCCCCTCGTGCACAAGGATGAGCGGATCGGCACCGTGCTGACCACCCGCAGCGGGGTCAGTCCCCTTTTCGTCTCGCCGGGCCACAAGGTAAGTTTCAGGCGGGCGGCCGAGCTGGTCCTTGCTGCTGCCGTGCGCTATCGTCTTCCCGAACCGACCCGCCAGGCCCACCTTTATACCAATCGCCTGCGTCTGCAGGCGCGCTCCGCGTAAATGCCGCCCCTTGCGGCCTTATCCTCTTACGCAAGAATCTTGAGTAGCTCCCTGGCCATGTCGCGGTCGATCGACCCCTTGCGGCGCGCCAGTTCGACCGTCTTACGACCCATCACCCGATAGATCAATTCGACATCCGGCATTCCGGACAGAGCCTTGAGGTGCTTCTCGACCGTTCGCACGTCGCCGCGGGAAATGGGGCCGGTCAGGGCGTGTTCGGGTCCCAGGGCCGCCAGATTCTTGCCGGTATCCTTGAACAGGGAGGTCAGCAGTCGAAAGGCGTCCTGCTCGGCAAAGCCGCAAGCTGTCATGATTTCGCGCGCGGCAGCCATGAGGGTGACCATGAAGTTGGACGCCATGCAGGCGGCGGCATGATACAGCGGTTTCTGTTCGCTATCGATGCGAAAAGGCAGCCCGCCTATATCACGGACCAGGCTCTCGCCGAGGGGAATGACGTCATTTTCGCCCTCAATGGCAAACGGGCTGCCGGGTAGCGCCCGCACGCCGATGACCGCATCGGGAAAGCTTTGCAGGGGGTGGAGCGAGAGAGCCTTGAGGTCATCGCGTTCAGGCCCGAGCATGATAGAGGCGCGATGGATGCCGCTGAAGTGAACCAGAACCGTGCCGCTGCGCAGCGCCACCTGCTGGCGCAGGCGGGTGGCCATCTCGCCGATACGATCGTCAGGAAGAGCAATCATCACCACATCGGCTTCGACGACTTTGTGCAGATCGGTCGTTGCGGCCGCGCGGCAGCCGGCAAAGCGGGCGGCGGCGACGGCCTGGCGCAAATCACGACTGACGATGGCCCGAAGGTCATGGCCTGCCTCGCACAGCAAATTGGCAATACTCTGGCCGAGCCGGCCCGGACCGATAACGGCGATTTTCCGGTTCATTGGACTGAAACCTCGAGAGCCCCGATCTGCTCAATCCGGGCCTGCAGACGGTCGCCGCTGACCACCCGGCTGACTCCCCGCGGCGTTCCGGTCAGAATGATATCACCCTTTTCGAGAGTGAAAATGGAAGAGGCATAGGCAATGATCTCGGGGATGCGGCGAATCATTTGCGACGTGTTTCCCGCCTGGCGCTGTTCATCGTTGACGTACAGGCTGATCCCGAGGTCGTGAGGATCATTTATCCGCTCAGGAGGAACGAAGTCCGAGAGGGGGCAGGACGTGTCGAAGCCCTTGGCCACCTCCCAAGGCAGCCCCTTCTTCTTCAGTTCGCTTTGCACGTCGCGCAGGGTCATGTCGAGGGCGATGCCGTAACCGGCGATAAAGTCTGCGGCGCTTTCCGGGGCGATCCTTCGGCCGTAACCGCCGATCAGAACGGCGAGCTCGACTTCGTGATGGCAGTCGTTGCTGTAGGCGGGAATGATCACCTTTTCACCTTGGCGAATGGCGCTGGTCGCCGGCTTGATAAAAAGAATCGGGTCGTCTGAGGGTTCGTTGCCGAGTTCCTGGATGTGTTCGGTGTAATTGCGTCCCAGGCAGATGATTTTGCCGATGCGATAGTTGCGGTTGCTCTCCTGCAGCCTTACGGTAAACATAACATTTTCCACTCCCAAAGCCCGCTCCGGCAGTTGCCGGGGCGATGGTTCCGTGCCTTCGCTGTTTTGAGAATACTGCCGGGGGCGGCAAAAAGCAAGAGTGGCCGGCGTGCTTCGCTGTGCTATCATAGGCGCTCTTGCACTACTTCGGCCCAAAGGATGTCGCATGTTCATCCCCATCGGAGACACCCCGAATCCACGTCGTACTCCCTATGTGAATTACGCGCTCATCGGGACGAATGTGGCGGTGTTTTTCTTCGTATCTCTTCCTCTGATGATGCACCCGCCGGATCTGTCCAATCCGGCTCTCATGGATTATCTTTACGCCGTCGGAATCCGCGGTCCGGTGCCGGCGCAGGCCATCCTCGATCAGCTCAGTGCTTATGATCTTTTCATCTTCGATTGGGGGTACCGGCCGGCCGCACCCTCGCCGGTTACGCTCGTGAGCGCCATGTTTCTGCACGCCGGCTGGATGCACCTGGCGGGAAACATGCTCTTTCTCTGGATTTTCGGCGACAATGTCGAGAACCGGCTGGGAAGCATCGGCTACCTGGCTGCCTATCTCGTCTGCGGGGCGGTTGCCACCTTGTTCTTCAATATGTTCGTACCCGGCTCGCAGACCCCGCTGGTCGGGGCATCCGGTGCCATCTCCGGGGTGCTTGGTTTCTACTTTCTCTGGTTTGCGCGCAACCGGGTCAAGGTTTTCATTTTTCTCTTTCCGTTTATCATAACGACCGTCATGGTTCCGGCGCGCATCGTGCTCGGTATTTACCTGATTCTTGATAACCTGCTCCCTTTTCTGCTCGCCGCGGGGGCGGCGTCGGGGGTCGCCCATGGGGCCCATATCGGCGGTTTTCTGGCGGGGATCGGACTAGGCTGGGGGCTTGACCGCCTGCCGCGGCTGATTTTGTGGAAGACAGAGCGCGAGGCTGACGCGCAGCTGGCCTCTGAGCCCGGTGAACCGGCCGCAGATGAGCCAGTGCCGACGGCCGCTGCCCGCATCGAGCAGGCTCTGCGCTCTGGCCAACCCGGGCAGGCCACCCACCTGTTTCTCGCCTTTGAGCACCGTCACCAGCGCGCCCCCGTTAAGTCGCAAGACGTGATCCGGATCGGCGAATATCTGCTCGAACAACATAAGTTCTCCGTGGCCCTGCCGCTGTTTCGCCGCTTTATCGCCGAGCGGCCCAATGATCCTCTGCTGGGCCGCGCCCACCTGAGCGCAGGACGGGCTCTGGTTCACAACCCGCGGCATGTCACCGCTGCCTACCAGTACTTTCTGCAGGCGGTCGAACTCGCCCGTCAGCCCGAAGTCATCGAGGAG
>JAGXHK010000122.1 GCA_024636255.1 Desulfuromonadales bacterium
GCCTGGCGCCGAAGACCGCCCGCATCGTGCGCGAGGACGGCAGCGAGGAGGACATCCCCCTCGAGGAGGTGCAGAAAGGAGATCGCCTGCGGGTTCGCCCCGGTGAGAAGGTGCCGGTGGACGGCGCCATCCGGGAGGGCTCGAGCACCATCGACGAGTCGATGATCAGCGGCGAGCCCCTGCCGGTGAGAAAAGGGGAAGACGACCAGGTTACTGGTGGCACACTGAACAAGAGCGGCACCTTTATCATGGAGGCCGAGCGCGTCGGGCGCGATACCATGCTCGCTCAGATCGTGCAGATGGTCACCAAGGCACAGCGCAGCCGGGCGCCCATTCAGGGGCTGGCGGACAAAGTGGCCGCCTGGTTCGTTCCCGCCGTGGTGGGAACGAGCATCGTCACCTTCATCGTCTGGTCTCTGGTCGGCCCCGAGCCGAGCATGGCCCACGCCCTGGTCAACGCGGTGGCGGTGCTGATCATCGCCTGTCCCTGCGCCCTCGGGCTGGCCACGCCCATGTCCATCATGGTCGGCACCGGGCACGGCGCGACCCACGGGGTGCTGATCAAGAACGCCGAGGCCCTCGAGACCATGGAGAAGATCGACACCGTTGTCGTCGACAAGACCGGGACCCTGACCGAAGGGAAGCCCCGACTGACGGAGATCGAGGCGGTCGGAGATTTCTCCGAAGACGACGTGCTGCGTCTGGCGGCGAGTCTCGAGCAGGGGAGCGAGCATCCTCTGGCCGAGTCCATCGTGGCCGAGGAGAAGGAGCGGGAGCTGAAACTCTCTTCGGTGGACGATTTCGACGCGAAAACCGGCAAAGGCGTGGTCGGCAAGACCGATAACAGAAAGGTCGCCGTCGGCAATCAGAAACTGTTCGAAGAGTTGTCCATCGACTCAGGCGATCTTGTCGAAAAAGCCGAAAATCTTCGCAGGAAAGGGGCCACGGCCATGCTCGTGGCCATCGACGGCAGACCGGCAGGTCTTCTCGGGGTCTCCGACCCCATAAAGGAAACAACCTCCGAAGCCATAAAAGCGCTGCAGAATCAGGGCATAAGAGTGGTCATGCTCACCGGCGACAGCAAAACCACGGCCAAAGCCGTCGCCGAAAAGCTCGGCATCGACGAGGTCGAAGCGGAAGTCTCCCCCGATCGCAAGAACGAGATCGTCGGCCAGTTTCAGGACGAGGGGCGCATGGTGGCTATGGCCGGCGACGGCATCAACGACGCCCCGGCCCTGGCGCAGGCCCACGTCGGCATCGCCATGGGCTCGGGAACCGAAGTCGCCATGGAGAGCGCCGGCATCACCCTGGTCAAGGGGGATCTGACCGGCATCGTCAAGGCGGTGAGCCTGAGCCGCGCGACCATGCGCAATATCCGCCAGAACCTCTTTTTCGCCTTCATCTACAACAGCCTCGGCGTACCTATCGCCGCCGGTATCCTCTACCCCTACTTCGGCATCCTGCTCAGCCCGATGATCGCGGCGGCGGCGATGAGCATGAGTTCGGTCTCGGTGGTCGGGAATGCGTTGCGGCTGCGACGCCTGGAGCTTTAAAGCCGTCCAGAAATGCGGGCATATCGGAAATGTCCATCGACTGAAAGGAGAAGAGATGCGACTGCAGGGCGTCAAGAAAGAAAATGCCGGCCCTTTCGTGCGGATCCTGTTCCGGCTGCTGCGCTGGCGCACCGGGAAGGTGCCCAAACCGCTGACCGTCTACGCGCACCGGCCGGCCATCTTGCGCTCGTTTCTGAAACTCGGCCGCACGGTTCAGGGCTCCGACCAGTTGCCCGCCCGGCTCAGGCGGCTCGTCATGTACTGGACGGCCAGGCTGGTCGAATGCCCGTTCTGAATCGATCTGACCGATCGACTCGCCCGTGAGGCGGGTATCACGCAGGAAGAACTGGCGCATCTCGGCGATTATCGCACCAGCGAACTGTTCAGCGATCTCGAAAAAGACGCTCTGGCCTACACCGAAGCCATGACGCAGACGCCGGCGAAGGTTTCCGACGAATTGTTCGGGCGATTGCGCGCTCACCTGTCTCCCGAGCAGCTGGTCGAACTGACCGCGGCCGTTGCGCTGGAAAACTTCAGCGCCCGTTTCAATCATGCCTTCGGCATTGAGCCTGACAGCTCTGGTGAGTAAAACGTGTAAAGGCTTGGAAAGCGACAACAGGTTTAAACGCAGAGTTGCGGAGGGGCAGAGGGCGCTGAGAAAATCTTTAATACCTTTAAAGGCTTTAACACAGAGAAGAGTAGCGAGTGAAAAGAGAGGGCACAGGGAAATAGAATCAGAATCTTTTGCTTCAGGTGGACAAAAGGACAGGCCTGGAACAACAGGCTTTTTAACGCGGAGTTGCGGAGGGGGCAGAGAGCACTGAGAAAATCTTTTAAGGCTTTAACACAGAGAAAGCCCGGGACGAATCCCGGGCTTTTATAGTTTTTTATATGGCGATCAGTTGTTTACTTGGCAGCGGCGATCCTTGCCTCTTCGATCGGGAAAGAACGGTTGTTGGCCCATTCGATCCAGGAGCCATCGTAATTCTGCGCCTGAGGGTAGCCGAGCCCCAGCAGGACCAGGGTTGCGTAGGAAGAGCGGATTCCGGTCTGGCAATGGGCAACCACCTGGCGATCCGGGGTCAGTCCGTAGCTGGACAGAAGCGTGCGGATCTCATCCTCGCTTTTGAGGACTTTCACGCCGTCGCCCTCTGTGAGCAGGTCCTCCCAGTGAAAGTGAACCGCGCCGGGGATGTGCCCGCCCCGGTCGGCGCGCACCTCATGGCCCTGATATTCGGCAGCGCGGCGGGTATCCCAGATAACAACGGAGGGATTTTCCAGACGGGTCAGGAGATCACCGGCCTCTGCGCGGATGTCGCGGGACGCCTGGCAGCGATAGCCGCTGGACGCGACGACTTTGGTCGGCAGGTAGGCCACGTCACGTTTTTCCGCCGCCCACTTCTCGTAGCCGCCGTCGAGGACGTAGGCTTTTTCGTGCCCGTGATAGCGCAGGGTCCAGACGAAGCGCGCGGCATAGGGATTGTCGTCTTCGGCATAGGCAACCACGGTGGTATCCGGAGTAATGCCGAAGCGGTCCATCAGCGTTTCGAACTCTCTGGCAGTGGGGATCAGGCTTTTCACCCCGCCGCGCGTGGAGAGAAATTCCTGCTTGTCGATATTGAGCGCACCGTCCACATGCCCGAGAAAGTACAGCGGAGCCACCCGGACGTCCACCATCGTGACCGCCTTCTGGTTCGCCGCCAGCCACTCGCTGCTGACGAAGTAATCGCTCAGTCCCGCCAGGGCTTTTTCCGCCGCAATCCCTGAAATCAGCAGCAGAAAAAACAACACCGGTGCAATAATTCTTTTCATGTCCACCTCCGCGCATCTCACGTGGTTTTGTAGAAACTCTCTTTGTTGATTGTTTCGATTGTCTTTATACTTACCCAAACCATTAAGTTAGTCAAGTATGTCGGTCAATTATTTTCCTGATTAGCACTGATCTTCCGCTAAGCGAAGCCAGCGCTCGGACCGTTTGCCTGTATTGACCGCCGCGAAGGTCATCCGCGTGAGCAAAGTTGCAAGATCGAAGCGGCGGTTGAATCGGTACTGATATTCACCGAGATAACGGTGAGCATATTTCTCGAAGTCGAACGCATGGTACGTCCCGTTAATCGCATTCTTCAGGTTGCCCAAAATTGTATTGACCCAGGAAAAGCACTCCATATCCGTGCTCTTTCGGCTAGGGCCGACAATTTCACGTTGTTGAGTACAACCAGCTTCGGTAACCGCTTTGAAGCACCAAAGGCCGTCAGAGACCACGGTCGTTGTCGGAACCAGTGAGCGATCAGCCCAGGTTTTGACCTCAGCACGGCTGAACGCTTTGACCCTGGAGAAAACAACGTACAAGGGATGATGCTTCTCGTTTGTCTGAACGGCGGCAATAAATGGAACTTTGTTCTCGGACCCACGGCCGGCCTTGCCGCCTGGTTTTTCGCCACCAAGGTAGGCGTCATCCAGTTCGACACGGCCGCAGAGCCGGGTGGTGCTTTCGCGCTCATACATGACCTGCATGAGCTTGTGCTTCATGCGCCAAGCGGCCGGATAACTCAGGCCAACAAGGCGACGCAGTTCCAGGATCGAGACGTTGTTCTTGGTCTGGCTGAGAAAATACATCGCTTGGAACCATTTGGTCAGTGGCAACTTTGTCGAATGAAAAATCGTGGCTTCGGTCAGTGTTGTCTGGGTCCGACAAACGCGACACTGGAAGACTTTCACGCGACCACGCCGATACGAAGAATGCTGCTGCCCTTGGCACTTCGGGCACTGAAAGCCTCGGGGCCAACGAGCTTTTTCAACAATAGCCTCACACTGGGGTTCAGTGCCATAATCGGCAAGGAACTGGTTCAGACTCATCCCGGCTTGAAACTGGATTCGATTCATTTTCACGGCATGCCTCCTTGAGGGAAATGCCATGAATTTAACGCCCCGCCGTGCCACAATATGTCAATTTTTGGCCGGCGGAAGATTCGTGCTAATCAGGAAACATAATGAGCAGCCGCATGGCAGGACCTGTCCTTTGTTTGTTGCCAGAATCACTTTTTGCTTATCATTCCAAATTCTTCAACGCATTCATCCTGCCTCAATTTAGTCCGTTTGTCGAATATTGGCAAGAATTAATAACTTTTGGCTGGAGCTGATTTTGCATCACATTTTCCGGTTGCATTGTGATTTTCGGCCGGATTCTGTGTACTCCCAGCCGCGGGGCGTCTGGAGAAAGTGGATAGTTTTGTGAATAAAACAATTCTCGCCGCCGTGCTGATCTCGGCAGGCGCGGCCCTCATGGCGTATTCTGTTGTCCTCGGCCGGCTCAGCCGTGCGCAGGTTTCTGATGTCTTGCAGCCATGGTGGAGCAAGATCACAGGCCTGATGGGTTTCGCCCTGCTCGGTTATCTGCTCTTCGTCGTTACGCTTTTTGGCTATTTCAGCCTCTCTTTCAAAATTTTGACGGCCCTCGTATTGCTGGGCGGCGCTGTTTTCGTGAATCGCCTGGTCCGCCTGGCGCGCGGTTGCTTCATTTCTGCCGCAGATAAAAAAGAACGGCTGGAAAAAGAACGGGCAGCGCGGGAGCTGATTCCGCGCGACCGGACGCGCCGGCGCACCGCCGAGCTGGATACCCAGAACAAGCTGCTCGAGAACATTATCGCCCACATTCCCTCCATCGTCTTCTGGAAGGATGCCGAATCGGTCTACCAGGGGTGCAACCCGGGATTCCTGCGGCTGTGCGGAGCAAGCACTTCCCGAGAGGTGGTCGGACGCCGGGATCGCGACCTGGCCTGGCCGCCGGAATTTTGCGCCGCGCTGCAGGAAATCGAGGAAAAGGTGCTGCGCACCGGCGAGGCGGTCCTTGACCAGGAGATGACGTGCCGTGACGGGCGCGGCGGCGAACTGACCTGCCTGAACAGCTGGATACCGCTCAAAGCGGGCTCCGGCGCTCCGGAGGGGGTTCTCGGCATCTTCAAGGATATCTCTGCGCGCAAGCGCACGGAGAACGCCCTGCAGCGGGTGAATCGTTCTCTGGAAACTCTAAGCAGCGGAAGCGCCGCAGTCGTTCGCGCCACCACCGAAGAGCAGCTGCTTGGTCAGGTCTGCCGCATTATCGTCCAGGCCGGACAGTACGCCCAGGCCTGGGCCGTGACCCTGGCCGAGGATGCAGCCTCTCACTTCCGGTGCGCGACCGGGCACGGAAGCCTCCAGAATATCTGCCAGGTTCCGCTGGAGGACGATGCCCTGCCGGCCCGCACCATTCAGAGCGGCGAAGTTTGCGTGGAGCCGGGTTTTCAGCCCGTTGCCGGAATGGAAAAAGGCACCCTGCTGGCGCTTCCGCTGTTTCTCGGCGGCGAATCGCGCGGCGCCCTGGTGATTTACGCCGGCCAGTCAGACCGCTTCGAGGAGGAAGAAATTCAGCTGCTGACGGATCTGGCCGGTCATCTGGCCCACGGAATTTCCGCCCTGCGCGAGGCGCAATTGCGGCAGGAGGCAGAGAAGGCGGTGGCGGACGAGCGACGTTTTCTGCAGACCGTGATCGATGGCGTGGTGGATCCAATCATGGTCATCGGAATCGATTATCGCGTGCTGCTTCTGAACCGCGCGGCCCGCTCCTTTCTCCCCGAAACGCACAGCCGGACCGAGGCGCTTTACTGCTACCAGGTCTACCATCGGCGCACCGAACCCTGCCCGGCAGAAAACGGACCCTGTCCCGTCATCGAGGTGCCGCGCACGGGCGAGGCCATGACTCTTCTGCACAGCCATACCTTTGACGAAGGGGGCTGCCGCGTTTTCGAGATGGAAGCCTCCCCCCTGTGGCGCGCGGATGGCCTTCTGGAGGGCGTCATCGAGTCCTCCCGCGACATCACCGAGCGCCTGCAGGTCGAGGAGAGCCTTCGCCGGAACAAGGAGCGGCTCGATCACCTGGCCCATCACGATGCGTTGACCGGCCTTCCCAATCGACTGCTTTTTCACGATCGGCTCGGTCACGCCATCGCCCGCGCCGCGCGCGAAGATCAGCGGGCGGCGCTGCTTTTTCTCGACCTCGATCGGTTCAAAACGATCAACGATACCCTGGGGCATGAAAACGGCGACCAGGTGTTGCGTGAGGTCGCGGGGCGCCTGCAGTCTATTTTGCGCAGCGCCGACACGGTTGCCCGTCTCGGCGGCGACGAATTCGTCGTTCTGGTAGAATGCTGCGGTGACTTGAGCGAAGCAGCCGGGGTCGCCCGCAAGATCATTGAGGTCATGGCGGAGGGGATGCGCATCGGCGAGCAGGACCTGCACCTGACCACAAGTATCGGCATCAGCCTTTATCCCGATGACGCACAGGACCGTGAAGGCCTGCTCAAGTTCGCCGACCAGGCGATGTATAGGGCCAAGGACGAGGGGCGCAACACGTACCAGTTCTTCCGGCCCGAGATGAATAAACGCTCCAACGAATTACTGGCGCTTGAGAGCAGCTTGCGCAAGGCGCTTGCCGAAGAGCAGCTGAGCGTCGTTTATCAGCCCCAGTACGATCTGGCAACCCGCAGGCTGATCGGGTTCGAGGCCCTGATGCGCTGGAATCATCCGACGCGCGGGATGATCTCGCCGGCAGAATTCATTCCCCTGGCGGAAGAAAGCGGCCTGATCGTGTCGATGGGGGATTGGATTCTGCGCACCGTCTGTGCGCAGAACAAGGCGTGGCAGCAGGAAGGCCTGCCGGCGGTGCGGATGGCGGTGAATATCTCGGCCCGTCAGTTCCGGCAGCCCGATTTCGTCGATTTGGTCGAAAATGCTCTGGCCGATGCAGGTCTCGAGGCCGACTGGCTTGAACTGGAGATCACCGAAAGCATCGCCATGCAGAACGTCGAGGAAACCATCATGACCTTGACCGACCTGAAGATCAGGGGAATTCACCTTGCGATCGACGATTTCGGCACCGGCTACTCGTCTCTGAACTACCTGAAGCGCTTCCCCATCTCCAAGCTCAAGATCGATCAGTCCTTCGTGCGCGATATCGCGGGCGACCCGCACGATGCGGCCATTGTCGGAGCGGTCATCGCCCTCGGCCACAGCCTGAACCTCGAGGTCATTGCCGAAGGCGTCGAAACCGAGGCTCAGATGCATTTTCTGCTCGAGCGCGGCTGCAGGCAGGCGCAGGGCTACCTGTTCAGTCCCCCGCGGCCGGCGCCGGAGTGCCGCGAGCTGCTGGCGGCGTGCGGCCCTCGGTTTGCAGCTCACTGAGCATAGCCGGTCAATTCGACATATCCCCATCCTTCGACCTTATCGGCACCGTCCCGCCCGGTGACGGCCACCGCCCCCTCCCAATACCGCAAGGTCGTCTGGAGCTCCTGATCCTCAAGCAGGGGGGTGATGACCAGATCAAGCTCCAGGGCGGGGCTGCGCAGTCGCCAGCTTATCGGATAGAGCGCCTCGCTGCGCGGACTGCGCCAGGTTTCCAGGACCTCGAGAGTGACATCGCCGGCCCCCAGCTGACGGGTGGTGCCGTCGGCGGCGACGAAAATCCCCTGGCTGGCCGGATCGGTTTTCCCTTCCTGGCCGCGCAGCCGGTAGTACATGAGCTCTCGGCCATCGTCTAATTGCAGCGCGAACCAGTCCCAGCCGACCTGGTCAGGGGCGAGGGCGCTGGTGCTCCATTCGCGATCGAGCCAGGCGCTTCCGTTGACCGTGAAGGTTTCTCCCTCGATGGTGAGTTTGCCATGGGCGGGAAGACGCGTGAACGAATAGTAATAGGAGGCGTTTCCCGCTTCGGCGCTTTTCTGTGACAGCCCGCTCTCCCCCTGCAGCACCAGCGGCTTGCCGCTCTGCAGAGACAGGTCGATGGAAACATCATCCGCTGCGGCCTGGAGCTGCAGGGGGAAAATACCCTGCGCGAAGCTGCGTGCCTGCCAGGTTTCGAGCCAGACCCGGAAGGGATCATCCCGGGCGCCCGCCAGCTGCAGTGCCGCGCGGCTGAAGCGCTCGAAGCTGTAAAATCGCTCCCCGGCCGCATCGCTCAGGGCGAAATGCGCCATGTAGATCTGCCGCGTCCCCCACCGCGAAGGACGCTGGAGCGGATCAGGGGCGAGCGCGATGCGAAAGAACGTCAACTGGAAACCGAAGCGGCGCCCTTGCGCAGAGCGCAGATTGCCGGTGAAATACCACCACTCGTGCTTGAAGCCGGGATGCGGGCCGTGGTCTTCGGGAAAGATGAAAGGGCGCGCAGCGCTCGCCCGCCGGTAGCCGGCGTCCTCCTCGCTGCCGAGGGCTTGAGAGAGGCCGGGGCCGTCCGGGCGCGCCTCGGGCGTTTGCGGCCGGTCAGAGAGGGCCGCCGCTGGCAGCGCCGCGATGAACAGAAAAAGCAGGGCACGAAGAAGGCAGGCGAGCATCATTCCTCTCTCAAGGCCAGAGCCGGGGAGGTGCGCGCCATGCGCCAGGCAGGATAGAGCCCGGCAAGCAGGGCGGCGCCAAGGGCGAGGAGAAGGGCGTCCACGAACACGCCCGGGGCGAGCCAGGTCTGCATGGTCCAGCCGAAAGAGCGGCGATTGATCACCAAGATCAGCACCAGCGCCTGGATTATCCCCAGAGGCAGTGCGAGCAGCCCGGCCAGAAGCCCCATCAGAGTCGTTTCGCCGGCAACAAGGCCCCAGACCTGATGAGGCGTCAACCCCACGGCGCGCAGTACCGCCAGATCGCGCCCCCGCTCGAGCTGCAGCGCCATCAGGGCGCTGAGAATGCCGACAAAGGCGACCGCCACGGCCAGCAGGCGCAGAACGGCCGTAACCGTGAACGTGCGATCGAAAGTCGCCAGGGAGGCTTCGCGCAGGGCGCGGTTCGCGTAGACGAGCACCGGCTGTTGGTCGGCAGCGCGGCGGCGCAGCTCTGCGGCGATCTGCTCAGCTTCGACCCCCGGAGAGAGGTAAAAACCGATCGAGTCGACCTGGGGTTTTTCCCAGTACCGGGTGAAGATCGAACGTTCGATGGTGATGCGCCCCTGCCCCGAACCGTAGTCGTAAAAGATTCCGGCCACCTGAAAATCGACCGGTCCGCGGTCCGTGCGCAGCTCCAGGGAATCGCCACGTTGCAGGTCATGGCGATAGGCGAAGGGTTCGGATACCAGCACGGCCGCCTTCCGGGTAAAACTGCGCCAGATTTGATCGCGCTCGCCACCGGTGAATTCATACACTTCAAAGCTGCGCGGCACAACTTCGACCACAAACAGTTCGGCGAGGCTGCCTTCGCGCTCGATCAGCAGATGCCGGGCACGGGTCACCTGCTCGACGCCCTGCACTGCCACCAGAGCTTTCACCAGGTCGGGGTCAAGAGGAGGACGGTTGGCCTCCATGCCGGGCCCCGGGGTGGTGAGGTAGATATCCGCGCTCAGATAGCTGCGCAGCCATTCGTCAACCGTAAGGCGAAAACTGCTGACCATGATCCCCACCCCGATGGTGGATGAGACCGCGACCGCCAGGGCGGCCGTCGCCACTCCGGTCCGGCTTAAACCGGCCACCAGATTGCGCGATGCCATGCGCCCGAAAAAGCCGCCGAACCGGGTGAAGAAGGGGATGGCGCCGCGCAGCAGAACCAGCATCAAGGCCGGTGTGAGCAGGGCGTAACCGGCGATCAGGGCGAACAGCGCGACGAAGCTCAGCCCCAGGCTGCGCCCCGGCAGAAGCAAGGCAAGCCCGCCGCCCATCAGGATCACTCCGGCCAAGGCGCTCCGGGGAACCAGGCGGCGGTGGGAGGACTCGAGTGCAGAGCGGCTCATAACCGTGCGTGGCGGTGTATGGGTCGCTTCGCGCGCCGGGATCAGGGCAGCAGCCAGGGTCGCCGCCAACCCCAGGAGCGTTCCCTTGATGAGCGAAGCAGGGGAGAGGGCGAGCTGCTGGACATTGAGGACGAAATAAAGATCGTCGATCGTGCGCGTCACCAGGTGCAGCAGGGCGTGGGCCAGGCCAAGGCCGAGGAGCAGGCCGAGACCTGTGCCGGCAGCCCCGATCAGCAGCGCCTCACCGAGCGTGAGAAGAAAGATCTGCCGGCGTGTGACTCCCAGAGTGCGAAGAATGCCGAACATCTGTCGGCGCCGAATCACAGCGAAGGTGA
>JAGXHK010000123.1 GCA_024636255.1 Desulfuromonadales bacterium
GATGTGTATAAGAGACAGCTTCGGCCCCGTCGCGTAAGGGGGCGTGCAGCCCGGTTGGCAGCGCTCCGCCCGGGCCGGCGTGGGGCGAAAGGCGGCGCAGATCGATGCTGGCTTCTGCGTGGGAGCGTTCACTGCCGTCGAAAAGAGGACGCACGCGATAACGTCCCTGCGCATCGAGGTGAGCGTATGGCCCCGCGCTTTCGATGCGGGCGCAGAACGTTGTGGGTATCTGCGGATGCGGCGGCACGGCGGCGCGAAAAGGCAGCTCGCGGGGAGCGAGCACCGCTTCGCAGACAAACGCCACGTCCGCACCGGCGCCCCCCTGCCCGGCTCTCTGGCTGCCGCTGATCTTCAGCGCCCGCACCAGGTAATCTCCATTGATGCGCCCGTCGAAGCCGCCGGCGTCGAGACCGATGACGGCACCGGGAAAAAGATCCGCCATGTCGCCGCGGGCGACAAGGCTCTGCATGGCGACCGCCTCGGCTTCGCTGCGGATGAGAGCTTCGTCGGCAAGCTCGTCGAGGCAGGCCCCACCGGTCGCGAAGCGGGTCTGGCGAAGGGGCGCCGGCCTCGGGACTCCTTTGGCCACGACGCTCTCGGCGGTCAGGTTCTGCGCGGGGGCGTGCTCCCGGCGGTCATGCACGCGCACCAGATCCGGGGCGTGGCAGCGGCGCGATTCGAGATGGTGGAAAGCGGCGCCATCGCGCTCCAGGCCCGCCGGCGCGATGAAGGGGATGACGCCGCGCGCGTGCCACGGAAGCGCGGCGTTATGGTCGCAGAAATGAAGAACCTCGCGCCCCTTCTCGCAGTCGCTCCGGAAGAAAATTCCGGCGCGGGCGAGCAGACGGATCAGAAAGGAGAGATCGCTCTCCTGCACCTGAAGCGTCCAGGGGCGAACCGGATACCTGCGGGACAGCTCGAAACGGATCTGCTCCGGTGCCAGTCCGTGCGACATCAGGACATCCCTGGCAATCTCCGGGACGCTCTGCCCGAGAAAAAGACGCGTCTCCTGTTGACGCTCCAGCCGGCAAAGATGCGATTCGAGGCAAAGCTCCATCCGGCGACGCCCGTCATGGTGACGCTCGATCTCTTCGCTGCGGGTGACGAGGCCGGCGACGCTGCGGGCATCGCCCTCGGAGCCGAGGATCAGAAGTTCGCCCGATAACCCCGGACTATCGGACAGCTCGAAATCCTGTTCGACCAGAAGTTCAACGTGGAATCGTGAAGGGCGCGAAAGCGCCTCATCCCCCGCGACGGCGAGGACGGGCAGAGAGCGGCCGCCGAGCTGCAGATGCAGCCGCGCACCGCTGGCGGGCGGGGTCATGATGTTCCCTCCTGAAATCACAATGCATAAAAATAGAGTATCTATTCACCTTGCGTGGGGTCGCAGCTGCCATGACAAGGGTGTCTGGCGCCATGGATGGCGCCAGTCAAACGGCCAGGGACGGCGAAAAGTGTCCCTTGTTATGGGAGTTGCGGCCCTATGCTGAACAGTTACAAAACAGAGGATTCTTTTACCCCAGTTCGCCGGGATCGATCAAGGCGATTCTTCTCATGAGAGAATGCCCGGGTGGGTAATCCGAATACTGGGTGGGATGAAATATTTTCAGCGTTTTCCGGGAACCGGATGGGTCGCGGAGGATTCGTGCAGGCAGAAAATCACTTCCCACACATCCTGATCCGGGTTGTGACGCAGGATATACAGATCGCCATCCTCGCCGCGGACTTTGAAGTAGCGATGGTCGGGAGCGAGCCAGCGATCGATGATGTCCACCGCCTCGACGCGGCGACTGCCGATATGAAAGGCGCGCGGCTCCTGCTCACCGCGATAGCCGGCGTAGCATTCGACCCGCACCTCAAGCACCTGCCTGGACATGGCGCCGCCTCAGCGGCGACCTCCCTTCCCCGGTCAGGGGGACGAAGGCGACTCCGAGGATCTCGCGGGTGTGAAACCCTCCGCTCTCATCTTTTTCGACCACCATGAGCTGCTGATGGGAGAAAGGACGACCTACGGGAATGACCAGCTTCCCGCCGGGCTTGAGCTGCTCTTTGAGCGGGTCGGGGATATGGGGTGCGGCCGCCGTAACAATGATTCCGTCATAGGGTGCATGCTCCGGCAGACCGCTGTAGCCATCGCCGCCGGTGACCTCGACATTGCTGTAGCCGATGTTCTCGAGCACCTGACGCGCCCGCTGTGCCAGGGCCGGAACGACCTCGATGCTGTAGAGCCGATCGATCAGTTCGGCGAGCACCGCCGCCTGGTAGCCGGAGCCGGTGCCGATTTCAAGCATCACATCCGCGGGTTCCGGGTCGAGCAGATCGGTCATCAACGCTACGATATAGGGCTGGCTGATCGTCTGCCCCTCGCCGATGGGCAGCGGCTGGTTCTCGAAGGCCCGCCCTTTCATGTCATCGGGCACGAAGGCGTCGCGCGGCACCTTGCCCATCGCCTCCATGACTCTTGGGCTGAACTGGGGCCGCCCGGTCATGCCGCCGGTGGAGGTCGCGTCGGCGTCGATGGCGCGCAGCATTTCCTGGATTTTCTCTTCACGGCTGGCCATGTCACCTTCTCCACTTCGGATGTGCGGTTTTTCGCGAGGTGTACTAACCGATTACCACCCTCTGCCCCTTAGTCAACCCCAACGGTATTCCCGGAAAAATGCGACCCAGTTTAAACGGAAGGAGGCCGGCAACATGGCCCACATCGCTGTTGACGCGTGTCCAACAGACTGGCATAGTCTTATAAAATCCTGAATTTCCAAAGAGTTGACATATAATATGAAAACGATCGCCGCAGAGCTTGTCTATTTCTTGCGCGGACGCGCCAGGCAGAACCTCAAATACCTGGTCTATTACTGCGTCTTTCTGGTCGCGGTGATTCTGATCTACGCGGTCCTGTTCCGCTATCTCATGTGGAACCTGGAGGGACGCGAATTCTCTCTTGTCGCTGGCATCTACTGGGCGATCACGGTCATGACCACTCTGGGCTTCGGCGATATCACCTTCCATACCGACCCCGGCTACATCTTCGCTGCGATCGTGACGATTACAGGAGTGGTTTTTCTGCTGATCATCCTGCCCTTCGGCCTGATCAGCCTGTTTCTCGGCCCATGGATCGAACATCGCCTACGCTATCGCCCGACGCTTGAATTGCCGGACGAAACCTCCGGCCACGTACTGATCTTCGGGCTCGACGCGATTACCCGCGCCCTGATCTTGAAGCTGAAGAACAGCCGGATTCCCTGCGTCGTCGTCACCCCCGACATGGACGAGGCGCTGCGGCTGGAAGAGGAAAAGGAAGACGGCATCCGGGTCGTGTGCGGGACGCCGACCGACCCCCGGGTGCTGCGCTCGGCAAAGCTCGAGGCGGCGCGTTATGTCATCGCCAACCTCTCCGACCCTGAAAATGTCAACCTCTGCCTGTCGGTGCGCTCGCAGTGCAAGACCCCGATCGCAGCCACTGTCTCCGAAGCCGCCCATGGTGAGCTTCTGCGCCTGGCCGGCGCCAACCTGGCAGTCCCGCTGCATAAGATCCTCGGCCACAATCTGGCGACCCGGGCCACCACCCAGGGCGCAATGGCGCATGTGCTCGACAGTTTCGGCAAGTTGCTGATCGCCGAAATTCCAGTGCACGGCACCCCGTTCTCCGGCCAGACCCTGGCCGAGGCTCAGGTGCGCCAACGTACCGGCCTGGCCGTTATCGGCCTCTGGGAGCGCGGAGTATTCACCACCCCCACTGCGGAAACAAGGCTCGCCGGCGACAGCCTGGCCGTGCTGGCGGGGACCCGCGAACAGCTCGACGCCCTGGAAGAATTGACGGGCGAGCAGGCATCCGACGATCTGGTATTCATCCTTGGCCACGGCCGCGTCGGCTGCGCCGCAGCGTCATTTCTCGATCGCAAGCCGGTCCCGTTCATCCTGGTCGACCGCGAAGAGAACCCGGCCTGCGACGAGCACATCCCGATCTACGAAGACGCCACGGGCCGCCACGTTCTCAAAAAAGCCGGCATCGAGAATGCCAAGGGCCTGATCGTCACAACCAACGACGACAGCACCAATATTTTTCTGACCCTGGCCAGCCGCCACACCCAACCCCATATCCGCATCGTCGCCCGCGCCAATGACGACGAGAATGTTCCCCAGCTCTACTCTGCGGGCGCTGATTTCGTCGTCTCCCAAGCTTCGGTGGGCGCCAGTATTCTGCTGAACTTCATCGAATCGAAAACCTCGGCTTTTCTCACCGAGGGGATCAACGTCTTTCGCCGCACCGTTCCGTCGAAACTGGCCGGACAGACCATCGCGAACTCGCATATCCGTCCGAAAACCGGCTGCTCCATCGTTGCTCTCGAACCGCCGCAAAAGGGGGACCCGATTGTCGTTCCGCCTCCTGAGACGGTTCTCGGAAAAGACGTGGGCCTGATTCTTATCGGCAGCCCGGCTCAGGAGGAAGCATTCAGCCGGCTTTTCCCCGAAAACAGATAAGAAACGGCAATCTCCCGTCGCAAAAAAAACGGGTTGCCTGACTGCCGGCAATGGCAGTGAGACAACCCGTTTTTTCCGGTGCCCTTTCGCGAAGCGTCGCTTGTCGGGGATGCCGCTACAGGCAGAGCAGGAAGGCCGTCAGAGCTTCCTTTTCCTCCTTGGTCAGGTTCACGCCGGTCACCAGGTTGAAGAACTCCACCGTGTCCTCCAACGTGGGGAGTCGCCCGTCATGCATGTAGGGGGGCGAATCCTTGATCCCGCGCAGGGTGAACGACTTGATCGGACCGACCGCGGTGATCCATTTGCCATTGCTCATGTGGGGCTCAAAAAAGCGGGCGCTCTTCAGGTCATGCATTTTGTCGTCGGTATAGAACGGCGCGGGATGACACTCTGCGCAGCGCCCCTTGTTGAAGAACACCTCTTCCCCCTTGAGCTCCTGCTCGGTGGCCTTCTCCGGGTCGAGCCGGCCGAAGACATCGAGCTTCGGCGCCGGCGGAAAGTCGAACAGGTTCTGCATCTGAGCCATGAGCGCAACCTGGCTGGTGCGGTCGGGTAGATGAACGCCCTTCTTGGCGGCGGTGACCTGATCGCCGTCGAAGTAAGCCGTGCGCTGCTCGAACTCGGTGAGGTCCTCGACCGAGCGCAGGGAGCGCTTCGAGCCGTGGATCTGCTGATTGAACATACCGCGCAGGCTGACGGTGTCGAGCCGCAGGCGTGCGATATGTGGCCGCGTATCCGGGTTCAGGTGGAAAGCCGCGTTGGTATGGCCGTTGGCGTGACAGTCGAGGCATGAGATCCCAAGGGAGGGCTCCTCCACCTTGCGGTCCTCGGTCTGATTGAACTGTTGCTGGGGAAAGGGGGTGAGCAGAAGCCGCAAACCTTCCATCTGCACGGGTGTCAGGATGCCGTGCATGATGTCGTAGTAGTTCTTTATCGACAGCAGCTTCCCCTGCGAGACATCGCCGAGATCCGGCCGGGTGGTCAGAAAGATGGGCGGAGGAAACTCCGGCTGGAAATGCTCCGGGAGGTCGAATTCCACATCGAAGCGCTCCAGGTTGCGCTGCTCGAGCTCCTCGATCTTCTTGATGTGGTTTTCCGGAATCACCTGCCCCCCGGTCTCGTGCTTGGCGTGCGGCAGAGGCAGGAACCCTTCGGGAAAGAGCTCCTTTTGGCGAACCTCATCCGGTGACATCTCCGCGAGCTGCTCAAAGCTCACCCCCTCGGGCAGCTTCACCCGCACACCCTTTTGCACGGGCTTTTCCCCGCCGGACATCATGACGTCGGAGGGCCGGTCGGAGAGATCGTAGCGTCTCTCGAGAAGCGTCTGCTGCCGCTCCATGAACTTCGACTTGTCCTTGATATCCTTGTCCATCATGGTCTCGAAATCGTCCTCGATCATCACCGGCAGATAGGTCTCATGGATCGGATCGACGTCTTCGGGAATCCCCATCTTTTCATGGCTCTCGTATCCCGCGGCGAAAGCCATTCCAGCCATGGCCGTACACAAACAAACGGCTGCGGCGGCTGCACCCACTCGAAATCCAACAGGTCTCATGCTCGCTCCTTTTTGTGAGTAAATCTGGCCACATCCTCGACCGCGGTCGTCAACCCGGGAAACCGAGGGCAAGTCTCAGCGCCCGTATGTCCCTGCGTCGCAATCCAGTAAAGCAGACCACCCCAACCTGTCAAGGCAACGCAGGGAAAAAAGCACCCCCTCTTGGTTGTGTCCTGTCTGAAGGCTGTTAAATTCATGAAGAGAATAGATCCGTAACCTGGAAACAATGTCAAGGAGGAGATTCTATGCCGGAATTTGCCAATGCCTTCTCAGGGCTGGCGGCCGAGCGCAAGCTGACTCTTGCAGAGGTGGTGCGCGCCATTCGCTATTCGATCGCCGCCGAATACGAAGCGATTCAGCTCTATATGCAACTGGCCGAATCGACGGATGATGAACTCACGATCAAGGTTCTCAAGGACATCGCCGAAGAAGAGATCGTCCATGCGGGAGAATTCCTGCGGCTGCTCAAGCATCTGGCGCCGGAGGAATCGTCCTTCTACGCCGAGGGGGCAGAGGAGGTCGATGAGATGATCGCCGCCCTGGATACCGGCACCGGTGGAGAAAAGAGCGGTGAAGAGAGGGCAGAAGAAAAGGAACCGGAGAGCCTCCCGCGCGCGGAACCTGATCAGCCAACGGTCGGCAGTCTCTTCGGGCGGGAATGAAAAACGGACATTAAGGAGGAAACGCGATGGATATTCTGGATAGGGACTCGGCCCCTCTGACCAATAACGAATGGAAGCGCCTGGACGAGGCCGTGGTGAAGACCGCCGAGACCAAGCTGGTCGGACGCAAGCTGATCGAAATTCTCGGCCCTCTCGGGTCCGGGGTTTACAGCATGCCTCACCCGGTTTTCAGCGGGACGAAAAGCGCCGGCGTGGACATGATCGCCGACGAGGAGAGCCAGATCGTCGAAGCTGAGCGCCGGGTGGTGGTCAATCTGCCGATCCTCTATAAGGATTTCAAGATCTTCTGGCGCGACGTGGAAGCCGACCGGCATCTCGGCATCCCTCTCGACGTCAGCACCGCGGCAGTCGCCGCCGGTGATGTCGCCTCGCAGGAGGACGACGTCATCTTCAACGGCAATCAGAAGCTCGGCCTGCAGGGGCTGTTGACGGCCAAAGGGCGCCTGACGGTCGACATGGGCAACTGGGAAGAAGGCGGCGGTCCGCTCGCCGATGCCGCCAAGGCGGTCAACGCCCTGATCACCTCCGGGCATTCGGGGCCGTTTGCCATGGCGGTGAACCCCTATCTTTACGGCCGGATGGTGCGGGTCTACGGCAGCACCGGCATGCTCGAACTCGACCAGATCAAAGCCCTGCTGCGCGGAAAGGTCTACCCCTGCAGCGCGGTCAAGGAGAACAAGGCCGTCGTCATCACGACCGGCATGCAGAACCTGAGCATCGCTGTCGGCCAGGACCTGGTGACCGCCTACACCGCGGCCGAGAACATGAACCACATCTTCCGCGTATTCGAAACGGTCGCCCTGCTGGTGCGGCGCGCCGATGCCATCTGCACCATCGAATAGCCTCTTGCGGAACCGGGGGTATGAGGTGAAAGCGGGGCACGGGGTTTCCCTGCCCCGCTTTCACCTCTGATACACGCAAAAAACCCTCCAACGGCTTCAACCCACGAGCGGATCTTCTCCTTCATTCGGCAGAAGTGTTTTTCGTCGCCTCGCCAAAGTCAAAGTTCAACTCGAATTGAAGATGCGGCATGGCCTCTCCTTTTTTGGGTCGATGCAAACCGAGATGAAGCAGAAAGCCGAATAGAGAAATGAGGTTTAAGATCAATAAGATCTGTCCAACTATAGACGAAAAACCCTGAACCACATATCGCGATCATTGCGACACAATTTAAAAACAGCAGAACGTTGGAAAATGAATGGAACCGGTATATAATAGAAGAGCAAGCATGACACCTTACTCCGTCCATTCAAGTGAAAGGAGAAGCCATGACTGAGAAGAAAACAGACGAGAAACAGAAAAAGAAAGGTTTTTACTGCGAAGTCTGCCGATGCAAGGTCGGGCATATGGATGCTGAAAAGACCGACTACCTGCATTGCGGCCGTAAAATGACCCCCATGGAAGTCGCCTACATGAGCGATCCGTCTCCCACCGGGGCTTAACGCCAGGCATAGGCACTTTACTGAAGGCGGCGGCCGACGCCGCCTTTTTTTATTTACAGCTTCTTTATCGCTGAAAGATATACAGCGAGCCGCGCTACAGTTGACACCCCATGGCGACGAGGAGTATTTTGCCGGCCAAGGCTTACCTCTATCTCTTCATCGCAATCATTGCCGAAGTTCTCGGAACAAGCGCCCTCAAGGCATCCGACGGCTTCACCCGGCTCATGCCCAGCCTGATGGTTCTGGCGGCCTACACGACTGCCTTCTACCTGCTCAGCCTGGTTTTTCGCAGCATTCCGGTGGGGATCGCCTACGCCATCTGGGCAGGGCTGGGCATCGTGATAATCTCTCTCGTCGGAGTGCTTGCCTTCAGGCAGGCCCTTGACCTTGCGGCCATGGTCGGAATCGGCATGATTGTGGCCGGCGTGGTGGTCATCAATCTGTTCTCGAAATCGGCCGGTCATTGAAAACCGGCCAGTGCCCTGTACGGTTAGTGTTGTCGATGAATTCTGAGTCATTTTAGTTGCTGGCAAGGCGCGCCGACGCAGGCCTAGTGTCCCGTGCGGTTAGTAGCATCAATTAATTCTGAGTCATTTTGGTCGCTGTCAAGGCGCGCCGACGCAGGCATAGCCAGAGCTAAGCCGAGGAGGCGCAACGCCGGCAGCGAGCAAAAGGGCCAGAATTAGAAGGCGGAACTAACCGAACAGGGCACTAAATATGAAAATTCCCCTGCAGAGTTTGATATCTGCAGGGGATAGAAGCATATCTTCTGTCGGGTGCGACGAAAGCAGGTTGTGCTGTTATCGCGTCCGCTCCGGGATCGCCCCTTCATCATCCGAGATGATAATCTCGACCCGGCGATTCTGCTGGCGTCCAGCGGCCGTTTCATTTGTCGCCACCGGGAAGCGCTCACCGTACCCGCGGGTGGCGATTCGCTCCGGATTGATCCCCCGGGCCACAAGAGCGTCCCTGACAGAATTTGCGCGTTTTTCAGAGAGCTTCTGATTGTAATCGTCGGCCCCCGTGCTGTCGGTAAAGCCCTCGACCATCACGGTGCGTTCCGGATATTCCTTCAGAAAGGTCGCAATCTTTTCCACGGTCGCCATGCCGCCCGGCTTAAGCTCAGCCTTATTCAGGTCGAACAGAACATCGCTGAGCGTCAGCACGATCCCGCGCGGAGTTTCGCGCCCCTCGAGTTCTGAAATCTGCTGCTGCAGCAGCTGACTTTTTTCCTCTGCCGAAAGCTTTGCTTTTTCGGCTTCTCTGGCACGCTGTTCATATTGCTGCGCACGGCTTTCATATTCCTGGGCACGCTGGGTCGCCCGCTGCACTTCTGCTTCGCGCGCCTGAAGCAGAACCCGGTTGCGTTCTTCGGACGCCGATTCGATCTTTTGCTGTCCGGCCTTGTATTCGCCGGTTTCCAGAGCGATTCTGGCCTGCTGCCGGGTTAGATACGCATGGTGCTCGATCTCGTCTCGCGGAGCACCCCTTTCGGCCAGCTCTTCAGCTTTGTTCAGATGTTCCTGGGCCTTTTTAAGTTCGAGGGTTGCATGCTTCTGCACTTCCACGCTGTTCTGTGCCTGAGCATAGCTGTTGCGGGCCGTCACGAGAGATTCCAGTTCCTGCGTGGGGGGGGCGCACCCCGCGACCATCAGCGCCGCCACCATCGAAAATAGCGTAAGATAAAACCATGTGCCGGTTGTTTTCATGGCAAACTCCCTGTCTGGTTATTTTATTTCAGTTGGTCGTCTGGCGATCGATTTCCCGCCGAAGCGTGTCGATGCTTTCCTGAAGCTCCCGGACCGCTTTCTGATTTTTCGCGTTCCGTGCCTTGACCTCCGCAAGCTTAGCGTCCTTTTCAGCCTTCTCCGCCAGACGTCTTGCCTCGACATAATTTTCTTTCTGCATGGCGTTTCTGGCTTGCTGAACTTTTTCCTGGGCCGACTGCAATTCAATCTGGGCATATTCGTAGGCACCGGCCTGTTCGGCTGCCTGGACCGACGATCTGGCGATCTGGACTTCATCCGTGGGCGCTGGCGTCGACGCGCAGCCTGCCAAAACGGCAATGCCGAGAACGATCATGAAGCTGCCGCAATACTTGATTTTCATCATAGCACTCTCTCTCCCTTGCTGAAATTCCACATGGACGGTTGGAAAACTTTCCCATCTTGAGGTGGTGGAGGATCCCCACTCCCTCACCTCAGTTTAAAGACTAATACCCATTGCAGGCCTGTCAAATTAAAATCTGGGAAAGATGCAAGGTACAGGGGCAATAGCCCAAAGGCAGTCAGGGTTCCGGAGTTGAGATTGCGCTCATAATAACGTTCAAACGCCTGCTTAAGGCTTGGTGACTTGAGTTGATCGCGCGCGAGGCCGAGTTTGCGCCGGAAAAGCCCGGACTCGCCCTGCCTGGCGAGAAAACGCAGGCCGGCACGGAGGCGATGACGTTAATTCCGACCTGTTGGCGGTTGCACTTCTTCTGGAACGCGGGAATAATGGAAAGGTTCGAAATCGCTCTCCCCATTCCGAAAGGAGTCTTATCGGTGTCGCCTCAGCATATGAAACTCATCTGCGCTGTCTTTTTCGTTTTCAACCTGGTTTTCCTTGGCCTCGAAGTCGCGAAAGTGACCAGCCGCGGCTATCAGATCCTTGATCTGGTCCTCATGGGATCTCTGACCCTGACGGCCCTGCTCTTTCTGGCCGGATTCTTGATGATTGGCCGGGGCCGCTGAGGCGTCACACCCTTTCCTCCCGCCGCTTTTCTGGTAAGCTTTCCCAGTCCGCCACTCCCTTTTGGCGAAAAGCAAGGAAGGTCAGCGCCTGGCGCTGCGGCCGGAAGCCGCCGCGCCTTAACTGTTTGCAGCAACAACCCGAGGAGGTATCCGAATGCCACGTATTTTTCTTCTTTTATGGCTCGCCGTCCTGATGGCGGCATCCACCCAGGGCGCGCTGGCGGGAGCCGCGCAACCGGAGGAGCAGATGGTTCCCCGGATGGATGTCGAAGAGGCCTACCGGCTCCACCAGCAGGAAGAGGCTCTTTTTCTCGATGCCCGCACCGGCGGGTCCTGGAAGGCCTCGGAAGCCAAAATCCCCGGCGCCCGGCGGGTGGTAAGCGCCGAGCAGATCGAGGAGCTTGCCGCGCAGGAATCGAAGGACAGGCCGATCGTCATCTACTGCACCTGACCGAACGAAGAATCGAGCGCCGGTCTGGCGCGACGGCTCATGGAAAAAGGCTTCACCAACGTCAAAGCCCTCGAGGGGGGATTTACCGCCTGGTACGATGCGGGCTATCCGCTGGCTGAAAAATCCGAATAGAATCGCTTCATCGCAGCTGCAAAACAGCAGAGGCCGCCGGGATAAGTTTAATCTTCCCCGGCGGCCTCTGCGTTTCAGGCTGACGTGTGTGTAAAGCTCTTACTGCTGAGCGGGTTTTTCTTCCTGCTGCTGTTTTTCGCGCATGCGCAGATCGATGGGCGGGCTGGCTTCACCGAAATAGTGCGTGCGATGCGGAAAGGGGATCTCGATCCCCTTCTCGTCGAAGGCCAGCTTGATGCGGCGCATAAACTCGCGGCCGGTCGCCCATTGCCGGATCGGCTTGGTCTTGATCCGGCCCTTGATCACCACCGAGGAGTCGCCGAACTTGTCAACGCCGAAGCCCTCTACCGGCTCGAGTATCGGGGGACCGAACACGGGGTCTTCCCGCAGGGCCGCGGCCACCTCGTTGATGACCTCGATGACCCGATCCGTATTCTCCTTGTAGGCAATGCCGATCTCGAAGACGTACGCAGACCATTCTTTGGTCATGTTGCTCAGGGTCGTGATCGTCCCGTTTGGAAAGACGTGCACTGTGCCCGCCTGGTCGCGCAGAACCATGGTGCGGAAATTGATCTGCTCGACCAGCCCGCCCGTGCCGTTGACAATCGCTACATCGCCGACGCGCACCTGGTTCTCCATGATGAAAAAGAAGCCGGCGATAATATCGCGCACCAGAGCCTGAGCGCCGAAGCCGATGGCC
This sequence comes from Desulfuromonadales bacterium, assembly GCA_024636255.1. Classification (GTDB taxonomy): domain Bacteria; phylum Desulfobacterota; class Desulfuromonadia; order Desulfuromonadales; family Geoalkalibacteraceae; genus JAGXHK01. The sequence continues at coordinate 12,178 of JAGXHK010000123.1, forward strand.
AGGCCGAGGATGCCGGCGCCTGCGAGGATCGGGCCGATCTGCACGCCCAGCTCCCCGATCACGATCGCCGCCGCGACGACCAGGATCGTCAGCCGCAAGCCCTGGCGGACCAGGCGCATCAGGGTGTCGATGCGTTTGCCCGACTCGGAGGGGGGCTCTCCCTCCTTTTCGCTCTTCTTCAGCATCCGCTCCTTGAACCTGTTGAGAAGCCTGTCGAGAAAGAACAAAGCGCCCCAGGTCAGGGCCAGGACAATCAGGATGCTCCAGATCGACTCGACGATGATACTCCATTGAAAACCTTGCATGTTCACTCCTCCTAATCGTTCATCTTTTCAATACAATGTGCGAGAACGACCTAAAAACCGATTACGTGCGAACGCTCCGGCTCGGTGCTGAGATTATTCAGGATGGCGCGCGCCTCCTCCATCACATCCCTGGGCACGACCAGGCCGAAAAATTTGCCGCTCGCTCTGGCGTACTCGGAAAAAAGCTCGAGCTTCTCCTGGACAATCGGATTGCGCAGAGTTGCCGCGGTCTCCACGGCGAAAAGATATTCGCGATCGCCCCTGGCGGCGGTGATATCGGGCATGAAGCGCTGATCGGTCTCCTCCCAGGCCACGTAATAGGCGTCATCGTCCCTCTCTCCGCCGGCCGTGGCGATCTGATCGTAGCCGCGGCGGCTGAGCACCCGGACCATTTCCTGAACTATTTCCTGATGCTGCGCATTGCGTGCGGCGTTATTTTCAGGCATTCTGTCCTCCTAATGAAATTTGTCGCGCGACGACTCGCGTACTTCAAAAGCGTAACCTATTCTGGCGTTTGTCAAGAGAACGCCCTTGTTCCGAGCTCTTAAGCCATTTTGCAGCGCAACCGCGTGCCGTCTTTTTGTCGGTGCGCCTCAGGGAGGCGAGGGACTCTGCTCCTCGATGAAACGCGTCAGGACCTCCTTGCCGTTCTCGAGAACCGGGTCGCCGTGGGCCAGCAGCAGATAGTGAAAAAACTGCTGTTCGATAATTCGGGCCAGAGCCTGCCGCAGCCCGCGCTTGACCGTTTTGGAATCGCGCCCCATGAGGGAATCGGGGACAAAGCTCAGCCCGGCCTCGCTGCGGATCACCGCATCGCCGAGCGACAGGAGCCCGCCGTGAACGGGGATCAGCAGAGCCGTTTCCTCGGGGCACAACGCGGCCACCTTGAGGGCCAGCACCCCGCCGGGAAGCTCTTCGCCGTGACTGAAAGGGCGCACGTGTTCGCCGCGGGTAAATGCGTGCAGCCCGTCGCGCTGACACCAGGCATCGATGCCGAACCGGTTCGCGAAACGCGCGCTGTGCCGGTAGTGATGACGGTTGGTGAGATAGATGTTATGAGGCGGTCCCATGGCGGCGAACCACTCGAGGCCTTCCTCGTCGGGGACCCGCGGGTCGATGAGAAAAGGCGGATCGGCGCCGTGCACGTAGTAGGAATGAACCGGCTGTCCGATCCCCTCGTGAAAGGTGGTCCAATGGTACACGCCAGGCAGTATCTCATTCATCTGTGGGCCTCCATGACGGAATATACATCATTCAAACCTAACACCCCTTCGTCCGGCTGCAAGCGGGCCGGGTCTTTGCTATGCTGATGCTGCTCTGATTCTCACGCACCGAAAGGGGAAAAAAATCATGCTGCGACATTTCTTTGTTTTGGTGGTCCTGTTTTTCGCGCCGGCGCTCGTCGCCGGGGCTGAACGCGATGCGTCCCTGCTCACCCTGCGCGAAGCGCTGGTGCTCGGCGTCGAACGCAATCTCGACCTGCGCATCACGGCGCAGGACATCGCCATCAGCGCCGCAGAGGTGGAGGCCGAAGAGGCGTTCTTCGATATGGCGCTCGTCTTCGGGGCCAATACACGCGGCGAGAGAATCCCCTCGATCTCCACTCTTGAGGGGGAAGAATACAGCCGCCAACGCACCTATGCCGGAAATGTCGGACTGACCAAGCGCTTTCGCACCGGCCTGGAAGGAAGTCTCTCGCTCGAGAGCCTGCGCCAGACATCGAACAATCGCTTCGTCACGCTCAATCCGAATTATCGAAGTTTTCTGGTTCTCGATATCACTCAGCCGCTGCTGCGCGACTTCGGCAGCGATGTCACCACGACCGACCTGCGAGTGGCCGAGCAGCGCCGCCGGCAGGCCAGCCTCGGTTTTCTCGATGACGCGCGGATTCTGGCCAATCGCATCGAGCAGGCGTACGTGGAGATCGTCCGCAGCTACGGGGTGCTCGAGATGCGCATCAATTCCCGGGAACTGGCGCGCGAGCTGCTCGATGGCAACCGCAAGAAATTCGACGCGGGGATTATCCCCATCTCCGAGGTGCAGGAGGCGCAAACCGCCGTGGCGGCGCGCGACGAGGAGGTTTACTTCGCCCGGCAGCAGGCCGAGGTCGCCGTGAACAATCTGCAGGATCTTCTCGAAATCGATGGCGAGAATCTGCTCGATGACCAATTCCGCACCGAAGGCTTCACCATTGACGAGGCTCTGGTTCCGCAGCGCGAAGAGGCGCTGCTTCTCTCCCTCGACAACCGCCCCGACCTGGAAACCCAGCGCGTCGAGCTGGAGGTGCGCGACATCCGGGTCGCGTTCGCCCGCAACCAGAAGCTGCCCCGGCTCGATCTTGACGGCACCCTGGGGAGCAATGGACTCTCCGGCGAGCCGCAGAGGCTGTCTCTTATACACATCT
>JAGXHK010000124.1 GCA_024636255.1 Desulfuromonadales bacterium
AGATGTGTATAAGAGACAGAGAGTCTGTAGGTACTCACCCGTAGGCGCCCCGGATTTTCTGCACACACGGGCCAAGACCCGGGCAGACACAAGGTCTGCCCCTACGGTTCGATTTGCTGCCGGGTTTCAATCACGGGACAAAGGACAAAGGACAAAAATCATGTTTCTGATTCCGCTGAACCAGATCGAAAGCGTCCAGTTGGTTGTTCACGCGCTGAAAATGGCCGGCGGCGAGGCCGACTGCAGCTCCTGTCCGGCGCGCAGGGTCTGCATGAAGCAATGCCTGACCATCGCCGGAACGGTAGAAAAGATGATCGCCAGTGATACCCTTCCGGCCCTGCGCGAAGAGGGTGAGGAGAAACCCCGTGCGGCCGAGCCGCCTCAGCCGGAGCCCGCAGAGGCGGAGAAGGCCGAAGAGCGCGCGGGCAGATCCGGCCATCTCAAGATCATCAAATAGTCACCGGCATGGGCAATTGACAGGGGGGCTGGCCGGGTATAAACTTCCGATTTTCCTTACACGTATTTTATTTCGATCACTTCGCGGCCCCTCATGTCGCCGCAGGGAAGGATACATCCGATGAAAGTCCTGATTACCGACGAGATTTCGCAGGAAGGGCTACTGCCCCTGGTGGACGACCCCCGCATCACGGTCGATGTCAAACTCGGCCTGCCGGTGGCCGAGCTGCACGAGATTATCGGCGAATATGACGCCATTATCACCCGCAGCGGGACGCAGGTCGACCCGCCCCTGATCGATCGGGCCGTTCGTCTCAAGATTATCGCCCGGGCGGGCGTCGGCATCGATAATGTCGATGTGGAGTATGCCAGCAAAAAAGGGATCATTGTTGTCAACGCCCCCTTCGGCAACGTCAATTCGGCCGCCGAGCACACCATGGCGCTTCTGCTGGCCCTGTGCCGCAACGTCACCATCGCCAACGCCAGTCTCAAGGGCGGCGAGTGGCAGCGCGCTCCCTTTACCGGCTCTGAGCTCAAGGAGAAGACCATCGGCATCGTCGGCCTTGGCAAGGTCGGCGGGCGGGTGGCCCTGCGCTGCAAAGCGTTCGAGGCCGAAGTGCTCGCCTGCGATCCGTATATTTCCGAGAAGCGCGCCGAAGATCTCAGGGTGCGTCTGGTGCCCCTCGATGACATCATCCGCTATGCCGATATCATCACCGTCCATACTCCACTGAACGAAGAGACCCGGGGGATCATCAACGCCGAGCACTTCGACCGGATGAAGCCGGGCGCAATCATCATCAACTGCGCCCGCGGCGGCATCATCGACGAAGCGGCCATGCTTGCAGCCCTCGAGAACGGCAAAGTGGCCGGCGCCGCTTTCGATGTCTGGAGCGAAGAGCCGCCGCGTTCGGAGACGATCAAGAAGCTGATCAATCATCCGCGGATGATCGTCACGCCCCATCTGGGCGCGAACACAATCGAGGCGCAGAAGAACGTGGCGGTCGATGTCAGCCGCGAGATCGTCAACTACGTTGACGGCCGGCCGATGACCAATGCGGTCAATATCCCGAGGTTTGACCCGGATCTGATGGATCAGATGCGCCCCTTCATGGGCCTGATCAGCCAGATGGGCGAGTTCATTTCTCAGTTGGCACCGGCCAATCCGGAGAAAATTTCATTCGCCTACAACGGCAAACTTGCCCGCTACGATTGCGCGCCGCTCACGGTCTGCGGCCTGGCCGCCCTGCTGGGCCGCCACACCGAGCAGGAAGTCAACATGGTCAACGCCAGTCTGGTAGCGCGCAACATGGGGATCGCGGTGGAGGAGCTGCGCACCACGGAAGCCGAGTCGTTCTCCGACCTGATCACGCTGGATATCCAGACGCCGCAGAGCAAGCGCACCATCGCCGGCACTCTTTTCGAAGGCATCCCCAAGATCGTCAAGATGCGCGATTTTCTGACCGATTTTACGCCCGAACCGCACATGCTGGTCATCAATTACGAAGACCGCCCGGGGCTGATCGGCAAGATCGGCACGATCCTCGGCGAAGAGGGCGTTAATATCGGCAATCTGAATCTCGGCCGCCGGGCCCGAGCCGGTGAAGCCATGGTGGTCCTGTCCATCGACTCCCCGGCAAGCGAAGAGATCGTGGAGAGACTCGGCCAGGCGGTCAATGCACATTTTATCAAGCAGGTGCATATTTCTTCAGTTAAATAGGTAATATACGCAGCGACTTTTTCTTTTTTCAGCCGGTGTTGCATCGTTTCATTCCCTGCGCTTGATTTTGAGGACGATTAAAAGAGGACCCTGCCCAGCGCCTGCAGCGAATATTCCACGCCCCGTCTTTTCAGACGGGGCTTTTTTTATGTCTGCGCCCGCATCCATCAAACCGTCGGTGTAGTTGAACGCTAAAAAAGAATTATAGTCGACAGTAGAAGATGGATGGGCGATTTTGCTTTCCGGCCACACTTTGGAAATCCGTTCGCGCATGCCTGTCAATCCAGAAGAGGCGGGGAGCCAGGGACGTTGGGCGCTGACTCGACGCCATCTGTTTATTTTTATCCTTAGTAAAAAATGCTTGACAATACGCTGGGTTTTCTGCTTTTTTAGGGGGCCTGAGAAACGTCGTTTTATGAGAATGTATACCTGCTCTGGTTGTAAGACAGTTCTCATTTTTTTCGGACACAGTTTCCGGCATACATCAGAACGATGCTTTGCGTGGAATCCACTCACCATATCTTAGAGGGATGACCGAAATGGCCAAACAAGCAATTAAACCGTCTCTGAAAAACCCCTTCGAGCCGGCAGAGAAAGTCGAATTCACCATTCCCGGAGAAATTGCCGGCGAAACCGGGCCTTACGAAGAAGCCATGCACCAGGGGCATGAGCTGATGGAGCGCCCGGTCAAATCGGTGCGCATCGAGCAGGTCGAAAAGCAGCACTTCAAAAAGCGCATGACCGTCTGGGAGCGGATTCGCGTTCTAACCGACAAAGAGCCGAACGTCCTCTATCAGAACTGGGGGAAGAATCTCGACGGCGCTTCCCTGGTCACCGCCATTCTCAACATCGGCGGGCGCGATGTCGCGCTCTATGGGCACGATTTTACGGTGCGCGCCGGATCGATCGACGCCACCAACGGCACCAAGCTGGCCAACCTGTTCAGGATGGCCGGCGAGAAGGGGCTGCCCCTGATCGGCATGAACGACAGCGCCGGTGCCTTCGTCCCGGCCGGCGTCGGCGGTCTCGATGGCTATGCCGAGGCATTTACGGCCCTGCGCAAGATCAGCGGAGTGGTGCCCAGCATCATGTGCATGTTCGGGTTCAATGCGGGCGGCGGCAGTTATCTTCCGCGCCAGGGCAGCTTTCTCATACAGCCTAAGGATACTTTTTTCGGCCTGACGGGGCCAGGGGTGGTCAAATCGGTTCTCGGCGAGGACATTTCGCCCGAGGATCTTGGCGGCCCCAAGGTACACGGCCAGTCCGGCGTGGTCGACGTCACCGTTGCCGACGAAGTGGCGGCGCTGCGCACCGCGGTGCGCCTGCTCGGCTACGTTCCGGATAACAACAGCGTCGCCCCCCCTTACCAGGAGACCAGCGATCCTCTCGACCGCAAGACCTGGGAAATCAACACCCTGCTCAAGAAAGCCTTCAATTCGCCGACCGGGTTCAATACGCCCGTCGACGTCTCGATCATGATCCAGCAGATCTGCGACCATGGCGATTATTTCGAGTTGCAGCCCGACCGGGCGCGCTGCGTGATCACCGCCTTCGGTCGCCTCGGCGGCAACGTGGTCGGTTTCTGCGCCAACAACAGCGCTGTAGCCTCAGGGCAGATCGATGTCGATGCGGCTCTGAAGATCGCGCGCTTTGTGCGTTTCTGCAACCTCTACAACATTCCGGTGATCTTCATGGAGGACACCACCGGATTTCTCCCCGGCCGCGAGCAGGAGGCCCGCGGGATCGTGCAGGCGGGGCGCGCCATGCTCGACGCCATTGTCGATCTGCGGACCCCGCGTATTCTGTTGATCATTCGCAACGCGTTCGGCGGCGCCTATGCCTCGTTCAACAATTATCCGACCGGATCCGACCTGGTACTTGCCCTGCCGACCACCCGCCTCGCGGTCATGGGCCCGGCCGGCAAGGAGTTCGTCTACAAGGACGAAATGCGCAAGATCCGCGCTGCGGTTCCGGAGATGGTCAAGAAAGGGGTTCAGGAGCGCACCGCTGCCGGGATGGGCGGCGATGAGGCGAAAAAGGACGCGGAGAAAGACACTGCCGACTGGCTCAAGGCGCGCGAGGCCGAACTCAATCAGCGCTACGAGAAGGAGCTTATGAATCCGCGCGAGGGCCTGACCCTCGGCTCGATCTCCTCCATCGTGATGCCCACCGACCTGCGCAAAGTGCTCGGCGAAAACCTCGGCTTCTTCCTTCGCCATTACAAACCCGGGCCGATGCAGAGTGTGCAGCGCGAGTTCCATTAACCCGCAACGGAATTTCGAACCCTGGGATCAGATTGGAGATAGAGACTGATGGCACAGACAGCTGATTACTACCTGAATAATCCCCTGATTCACAAGGACCGCCGCCTGAGCAAGTCCTCGTCAGAATGGGTGCGCTCCTTTTCGTGCGAAGAGCTCAAGCCGCTCATTGTCTGCCGCGGGCCGATCCGCAAAGAGGCGATGGATGTCTTCGAGGAGATGGGGATTCTGCATTACGGAATTCTTCTCTCCGAGAAAGATTCTATCGTCTACCCCAATGCCCTTGCCCCCGAATTGCGCCTGATGCATGACCCCGAGCGGGTCCACCGCGTACCAGACTACAGCGGAGCAAGCAGAGAGGAGCGCGTCGGGCGCATCAAGCAGATCATCGAAATTGCCCACGACAACGGCTACGATTCCATTTTCGCCGGTTACGGCTTTATGGCCGAGGACGAAGAGTTTGTCGCCGCGATCGAACAGGCGGGGCTTAAGTTCATCGGGCCCTGCGCCGCCACCCAGGCCAGCGCCGGGAAGAAGGACGAGGCCAAGCGCACCGCCCTCGAGGTGGGGGTCAGCGTGACTCCGGGCATCGACAATGTGACCGCCCGCACCCTGCTCAAAAAGCACCCGACCCGCGAGGCGCTGCTCGCCACCGTCAAGGCCGAGGGGCTCTCCGTCGAAGAGGATGTCCTCGCGAATGAGGACCTGTCGCTGGAGGATCTGGCCGATGAGATTCTCTATGCATCCTACCAGAAGGGGATCGATCTTTTTTCCATCGACGAGCTCGGCGCGCAGGTTCAGGCCGAGTGCGCCGAAATGTTCAGAAAAAATCCCGGCAGCCGTATCCGTCTCAAGGCGATCGGCGGTGGCGGCGGGAAAGGGCAGCGGATTCTGGGTGGCTCGCTGCTGACCAAGAAAAGCCCGAGTGAGGGCGACATCGACAAAGCAGCGGCCGATGCCCCCGCTGCGGTTCGCGAGATCCTCAATGAGGTCAAGGCCAATGATGTCGGCGACAACAAGAATGTGCTGATCGAGCTGAATATCGAGCAGACCCGGCACAATGAGATTCAGCTTCTGGGCAATGGCCAGTGGTGCGTCTCGCTGGGAGGGCGCGACTGCTCCATTCAGATGCACGAGCAGAAGCTGCTGGAAATCTCCGTCACCCAGGAAGGACTCGTCGCGGCCATCGAGCGGGCCAGGTCCGCAGGGTTGCCCGAAGAAGTCAGGATCCTCGAAACGGACTTGGGCGTTCTCCAGCGCATGGAAGTGGACGCGGCAAAATTCGGGGAGGCGGTCGGCCTCGACTCGGCCTCGACCTTCGAGTGCATCGTCGACCGCGATCGCTACTATTTCATGGAGGTCAACACCCGCATCCAGGTCGAACACCGCGTCACCGAGCTGTGCTACAGCCTCAAGTTCGCCAACCCTGAAGATCCGAGCGATTTTTTCATCGTCGAGTCCCTGGTCGAAGCGATGGCCCTTCTGGCGCAGCACAAGAAGCGCCTGCCCAAGCCCGAGCGGACCGTGCGCTTCAATGCCGGGGCCGAAGCGCGCCTCAACGCCACAGACGCCTCCCTCTCGCCGCACGCCGGCGGAATGATACGCTACTGGTCGCCGCCGATCGAAGGCGAGATCCGCGACGACCAGGGGATCTGTCTGCCGAATCCCGACACCGGAATGTTCATGCGCTACAAGGTCGCCGGAGCGTACGATTCGAATATCGCGCTGCTGCTGACCACCGGGGATGACCGGCTCGAGAGCTACGTGCGCCTCTCCACTGTTTTGCGCGACACCAAGCTGCGCGGCACCGATCTGGCCACCAATCTCGAATTTCACTACGGCCTGGTCAACTGGTTTATCGGCCAGAACGTCATGGCCAAGCCGACGACCCGCTTTACCCTGCCCTACCTGACACTTGTCGGAACGCTCCGAGAGGAGGCCAGCAAACTCGACCCGATCTTTGCCTTCCTGCAGATGAAAAAGCATTACGGCAAGCTCGTTGGCGAGATGTTCGCGGACCAGCCCGATGTCCTGGCGACCGAGAAAAAGAACGTCTCGGCGCTGCTCGACCGCAAGGGCACGCTGCTCACCCGTCCGATGGAGCGGCTGCTCGCCGACCCGCATCTGCTCTCCGGATGGCTCAGCCTGAACCACATGAACTTTCGCCTGGAAAACGGCAAGGTGGTCTGGCTGCGCAATCCCTTGGTGATCCTCGATGAGACCTACACTTATCTGAACATGGCCTACCGGCCCGATGAGCCGGCCGCCGAGGTGATCTGGAACCACGACAACGACCTGCTGCAGGCGGCGCTTGCGTTCTATGACGAGCTGCGCAGCCGTTTCAATCTTGGGAAGGACGACTACTACCAGCTGAACCAGATGCTGCAGAACGAATCGCCTCAGGGCGGTATCGACGCCGAAACCTGGCAACAGGTCCGCTCTGCGCACTTCGGCTACGAGGCCGGACTTGAGCTGCTCGGCATGATCTTCCTGATCGCCGAGAAAACCCGGTTCCTGGACTTTCGCGTCGAGCAGGATCTTGAGGTCACCATCCCCGACTATCTGACCGATCCTGATCTGCAGGCTCGCATGAAGAAGGTTCTGGTGCCGCCTCCGGCCACCAAAGAGGACGAGATCGTTGCGATGTGCGGTGGTATGTACTATGCGCAGGAAGCGCCAGGCATGCCTCTGTTCGTTCATGAAGGGATGCACTTCGAGAAGGGCGATCCGCTCTATATTATCGAGGTCATGAAGATGTTCAACACGGTGCGCGCCACCTTCTCGGGGACTCTCGATAAAATTCTCGTCGAAGGAGGCGAGGGGACCATCGTGCAGAAGGGACAGCCCCTGTTCAAGGTCACTCCGGATGAGAAATTCGAAGAGGTCGATCCCGAGTTGCTCGAACGTGAAAAACGCGAGAAGACTCTCGCTTATCTCAAGGCGGTTCTGTAGGCCGGGGGCCCCCGGCAGATAAGCCTCTGAAAAAAAGACAGCCGAAGCGGCATGTGCCGCTTCGGCTGTCTTTTTTTTGACGAGAGAAGATCGCAGCACACCTTTGCAACATACGCTGCCGGTGGTCTGCGCTGATTTTTTTAGCCGATCCTTGCTGCCTCTTCAGGCGACCAGGCAGTAATCGTCCCCATCGACGCATTCGGTGAGCCCTTCGAGGAACGAACGGGCCTGTGTGTCCGTGACCAGCTCAACGGTGCCGTGGTTGATCGACCAGATCGACCCGCAGACGTCGCACTGGATGATCTCCTCATCAAAGCCGTTGCTGTGAATATCGATTTCGGTATGTTGTGCACTGTTTCTACAAACGGGACATTTCATGGATCCTTCTCCTTTCCAGATGTGGTCGAAAATACATGTTGTAATACGGAGTATACTCCCGTGTCGAATGATTGCAAGGTTAAAATTTTTAAAAGAGTAGATAAAACAATATGTTATGGATTTGTGTGTTTTGCTCTGCATACCATTGATTGGTAATCATGAAACGAGAAAGGGCAGCGTTGCGCTCCAGTAGAACGCGCGTCGGTGTAGGCAGGCGTTGCAGGGGCCGCGAAAATAGACCGCAATTTTGAAAAAGAGGGCCGGGCACTGCGAACCCGGGAGAGGGGCGAAAGGAAAAAAATCTGCATGCTTTTCGATTGCAGTGGAAAAAAAGACGTTTCGCGGCCCTGCAGCGTGTCAGAAATGTGAATGAAAGAGTTTTCTGACCGCGGTGTCAGGAGAACAGGGGCAGGTCGCAGGCCGGCAGAATTCCGCGTTCTTCCGCGCGGGCGAACAGGGTGCGCACTGCCTCTTCGCCTTCCTGGCCCAGGCCGAGGGAAAAATCGTTGACGTAGAGGTCGATGTGGCGATCGATCACGGTATCGGAGAGTTCCTGGGCGTGGGCTTTGATGTAGGTGCGGGGCTCTGTGGAATGGGCGAACGCATATTCGACACTGGCGCGCAGGGCGGCGTCCAGTTTGTGGATGAGCCGGCTGCCCAGTTCGCGTCGGGCGAGAATTCCTCCCAGGGGAATCGGCAGGCCGGTGCTGCTTTCCCACCAGGCGCCGAGGTCTTCTACCGCCACCAGGCCGTGCTGGCGGTAGGTGAATCGCGATTCGTGGATGATCACTCCGGCATCCACCGATCCGTCGCTTACGGCCTGCATGATCCGGTCAAAGGGCATGATCACCACCTGAGCGAAATCTTCCCCGGAGATCTGCAGCAGCAGGTTGGCGGTGGTCAGGCGACCGGGCACGGCGATGCGCGCGCCGGCCAGATCGGCCATGGTCCGCGCCTCGCGGGCGATGACCAGCGGCCCGCAGCCGCGCCCCAGGGCGCCGCCGCTGCGCAGCAGAACGTAGCGTTCACGCAGGTGGCCGAGCGCATGGTAGCTGATCTTGGTCAGATCGAGAGCGCCGGCAAGTGCCAGGGAGTTGAGGGTTTCCACGTCTTCGAGGCGCTCTTTGAGAGCGACCCCGGGAGTCGGCACCCGGCCGTGAACCAGTCCGTAGAAGATAAATGTATCGTTCGGGCAGGGGGAATAGCCGAGGCTCAGGGTGCGGTTCATGCGCGGCGCTCCGTGGGTTGCCATTCTTCGAGAATCGCGGCGATGGCTTCCTGCGCGTTGCGCGCCGCGCCTTCCAGATCCCAGCGGGGGCGGTCACGCTCGGCCGCCAGATTGGAGATGCCGCGGATCTCGAGCAGGGGGACCCGATAGCGGGTGCAGACCAGCGCCGCGGCGGCGCCCTCCATATTCTCGCAGACCCCTCCGGTACGGCGGGCGATCTCCACTCCCGCGGCCTGCGTGCCCGTGCAGCAGGAGACCGTGACGAACGGACCGGCGACCAGGCGCCGGTTGCGCAGAGCCGCATGATGCTCGAGCAGGGGGGTTGTCTTTTTCTGCAGGTCGCCATCGAGGCAGAAGTGATTGAAATAGGTGCGCCCGCAATGACGCAGATGCGCCAGATTCATCTGCTCCAGGTCGGCGAATCCCTCGTGGGTCAGAACGCCTTCATCACCGAAGATCTCCTGCGTGGCCAAGGCCAGGTCGCCGATTTCCAGTCCGCTGCCGGGATAGGCGCCGCCGCAGCCGAAGAGCAGCACCGCCTCCGGGCGGTTGTTCTCGAGCAGAGCCGCCAGTGCAGCGGCCGCATTGGCCTTGCCCGGCCCGGTGTGCAGAAGAAAAAGATCTTGCCCGAAGCTGCGTCCGCGATAGAGGGGCAGCCCGGCGCATCGTCTGACCTCCAGGGGGGGGAGTAAAGAGCGCAGCCACTCGGTTTCGAGAGGGACAGCGGCAATCAGGGCAAGCATGATAGGTGGGCCCTTCGCAATCGGTACGCAAAATTCGGCGCTGGCAGGGAAAAACGGACGCCCGGGTTTCTACTCTCAGCCCTCAGCCCGGCGCCGCGCGCGGCTTTTGTTATTTGAACCATCCGTGACGGATCAGATCACGGCGCAGGTCTGCGCCCTGGTTGCGGATAATGCCGCGATACCAGAACTGCTCCTCGCCGCTGCAGGCGGCCAGCGGGTCGTCGATGCGCTGGCGCCGATCGATTAGTATTTTCTGGAAGCGATCGTCCGGGTCGCCGATAATATCGAGAATTTTCCTGCCCAGGCTCTCGGGGCAGTTATCGATCACGTATTGAATCATGTCGCGCAGGTTCAGACCCTGGCGATATTCCCAGAGATCGCCGTAAAAGCCGGCTTCGCACTCGAGGACGAAATCGTTCCAGTCGAAGAGCAGGCTGCCGAAATCCTCTTCGGCGAACTCCTCGTAATCGGGATGACTGCTCAGGCATCTTTCGATGAGATCCTGATCGCGCTTGGAGAGAAAAAACGACAGGCTCTCCTCCACCGGATACATGTCCAGAGCTTCTGTCAGTTCGCGGCAGAAATGCGTGTAATCGAGGTCTTTCTCGCTGAGGCCGGCCAACTCCCCCGGCAGATTCTCCTGCGGGTGCCAGAGAAGAGAAAGGTGGTCGTGACCGAAATCGGTGGGCAGGCTCAGCTGCGGCGCGTGGCCCAGCCCGAAGCGCGAAAACAGATCCATGATCCGGATGTGATTGCCCGTGAAGCAGGTCAGGACTTTCTCCTCCGAGTAGAAAAGCTCCATTCCGGCGCGGTTGTTCGCCAGCCCGAAGCCAACGAAGCCATCGTGGATCAGGCGCGGCAGATAGGGGCCGATCGTCGCAAAGATTTCCGCCACCGGCATGTAGGGGGAATAGAACACCGTGGGCAGCGGACGCTTCTCTTCATCGGCCGGGCGGTTGACGCCGACGCCGTCCTCATAGAATTCGAGGATGAAAAAAGCTTCCTCGCCCAGGCTGCGCGCAAAGGTGCGAAACAGGTCCGTGACCTTGCCGGCCCCGATGGTGCCGTGAAAGCGATAGGAATCGCTCGAGTTCTCGAGCAGGCTGAAAGTATATCCCTCGAGCTGGCTGTGCCGGCGGACCAGCGGGTCGTCGCGCCACAGGCAGAAGCCGAGAGAATAATCGAATGGTTCGCGGGTTTTTCCGGGAAGGGTCATGAGAAACGTCTGCAGGCCTGTGGATTCTGGTATTTTAGAGTGGTCTAAAGAGCCAAGATAGTGGATTTGCGGAGCCAAGTCAATATACTTGGCCGAGGTGCGCGCGGCGAGTGAGATCCGGTCTTGAGCAGGAAAAACAATTGTTTATCAATGTTGAAAAAGTTTTAACCATAGTGAAAATAGGTTGACATTTTTTACCATTTTCGCTATACCGGGCAAAAATAAAAAACGGTTCTATTCTTTGGAGAGCGCATGGATTATAATATCGGCGAAAAGATCAAAAAACTGCGCAAAGCCCGTAAGTTGACGCTTCAGCAGGTGGCCAGCGAGACGGGCTTCTCTCCGGCGCTGATCAGCCAGATCGAAAACAACAATGTCTCCCCGCCCATTGCGACCCTCTCTAAAATTGCCCGCTTCTTCGATGTCAAGATAGGCCATTTTTTCGAGGATGCGGAAGGAGACAAGCGCTATGAGGTTGTGCGCAGGGAGGATCGCCGGGTCGTCTCCCGCGTCATTTCAAAGGCCGGCACCGGCCATGGCTATACCTATGAAGCGCTTTCTTTCCGTAAGCGCAACAAGAAGCTCGAGCCCTTCGTTCTGACCGTTTCCGAGCGCGCCGACGAGGAAACACTCTACAGTCACGAAGGCGAGGAGTTTTTGCTGATTCTCAAGGGAACCGGCGAGCTGCTGCTCGAAGAAGAGCGCATCGTGCTTCACCAGGGCGACGCCGTCTATTTCGACTCTGAGGTTCGTCACCGGCTCCTCTCGCACGATGGCGAAGAGATGCAGGTGCTCGCCATCGTGACGCGCTGACGACGAAGTGTCTCAGCATAGCAATCAGAAAACCTAAAGTACGTGCAGTTATTCAGATCGGCAGGCTTGACAGGAGGTATTTCTGGCCCGGGGTGGTTCCCTCCGGGGTCCGTCACGTTGATCCAGTGAGTTGTTTCGATTTTCTTGGTTTGAAGGAGGATCGCCCGATCCGGTCGGTCCTTCTTTCGTTTTTTCGGATTTTTACCGCAAGGAGAGAGCGATGAGTATTCAGGACGAAGTGAAACGCTGGGAGCAGGGCACGCTGAAAAAGGTCCTCGATAAGTCGAACGAGCGCAAGCCCGAGTTCAAGACCACCTCAGAAATCGAGATCCAACGGGTCTTCACACCGCAGCACGAAGAGCCCGGCTACATGGACAAGCTTGGCCTGCCGGGCGAGTACCCCTTCACCCGCGGCGTGCAGCCGACCATGTACCGCGGCCGTTTTTGGACCATGCGCCAGTACGCCGGCTTCGGCACCGCCCGCGAGTCAAATGAGCGCTACCGCTACCTGCTCGAGCAGGGTCAGACCGGTCTTTCCGTCGCCTTCGACCTGCCGACCCAGATGGGCTACGACTCCGACGGCTCCATGGCCGAAGGTGAGGTCGGCAAGGTTGGCGTCGCCATCGACACCCTCGCCGACATGGAGGTCCTCTTCGACCAGATCCCCCTGGAGAAGGTCTCTACCTCCATGACCATCAACGCCACCGCCTCGACCCTGCTCGCCATGTACATCGCGGTGGCCGAGAAGCAGGGGGTCTCCTCCGACAAGCTCACCGGCACCATCCAGAACGACATCCTCAAGGAGTACATGGCCCGCGGCACCTACATTTATCCGCCGCAGGAGTCCATGCGCATCATTACCGACATCTTCGCCTTCTGCAAGAATCAGGTCCCCAAGTGGAACACCATCTCCATCAGCGGCTACCACATCCGCGAGGCCGGCTCCTCCGCCGTGCAGGAGGTCGCCTTCACCCTCGCCGACGGCATCGCCTACGTCGACGCGGCCCTCAAGGCCGGCCTCGACGTCGACGATTTCGCCCCGCGCCTGGCGTTCTTCTTCAACGCCCACAACGACCTGCTCGAGGAGGTCGCCAAATTCCGCGCCGCCCGCCGCCTGTGGGCGCGCATCATGAAAGAGCGCTTCAAGGCCAAGAACCCGCGCAGCCAGATGCTGCGCTTCCACACCCAGACCGCCGGCTGCACCCTGACTGCCCAGCAGCCCGACAACAACATCATGCGCGTCACCATCCAGGCTCTGGCCGCGGTCCTCGGCGGTACCCAGTCGCTGCACACCAACAGCCGCGACGAGGCCCTCTCGCTGCCGACTGAGCACTCCGTGCGCATCGCGCTGCGCACCCAGCAGGTGATCGCCCACGAATCCGGGGTGGCCGATTCGGTCGACCCGCTGGCCGGCTCGTACCTGGTCGAGAGCCTTACCGATCAGATCGAACAGCAGGCGATGGAATATATCGAAAAGATCGACGATCTCGGCGGCGCCGCCGAGGCCATTAACCGCGGCTACCAGCAGAAAGAGATCCAGGACAGCGCCTATGCCTACCAGCGCGCCGTCGAGACCAAGGATCAGATCGTCGTCGGCGTCAACCAGTTCAAAACGCAAGAGCCAGCGCTTAAAGACCTGCTCAAGATCAAGCCCGGGGTCGAGAAGTCCCAGCGTGACTCTCTCACCCGGATCAAAGCCGAGCGCGACAACGAAGCCGTGCAGGCGCGCCTCGCCGGGCTCAAAAAGGCCGCCCGCGGCACCGACAACCTCATGCCCCACATCGTCGAAGCCGTCAAAGTCTACGCATCGCTCGGCGAGATCGCCGACGCCCTGCGGGAGGTCTTCGGGGAGCATCAGGAGACTGTGGTTCTTTGATTTTTATTAAACGCAGAGGGGCGAGAGGTGCAGAGACCGCAGAGGAAAATCTCTAACAAAGAGAAGCTGGATGGTATCTCTGCCGGGATTATCGGGGCTGCGATAGAGGTGCAGGGTTCTCGGCGGCCCTGGGCTTCTGGAAAGCATTTATGAAGAAGCTCTCTGCCATGAACTGACGCTCAGAAGGTATCTGGTGAAACGCCAGTATCCGGTCCCTGTCATTTACAAAGGTCGGGAAATTAAGCATCCCCTGTTTCTCGACTTACTCGTCGAGGGCAAAGTGATCGTCGAAGTGAAAGCTGCGGAAAAACACAATTCAATTTTTGAAACTCAACTGATGACTTATCTCAGGGCCACGCAATGCCAACTCGGACTTCTTATTAATTTTGGTGAGAAATTTGTCAAACAAGGCATTTACCGCGTGGTTCACGATTTTCCGGATTGAAGGATTTTCTCCGCGCTCTCTGCCCCTCTGCAACTCTGCGTTTAAAAGGAGCTTTTCATATGGAAACCAAAAAAATCAGCCATGTCGGCATCGCCGTGCGCGATCTGGAAGCCGCCATCCCTTTTTACCGCGATTCTCTCGGCATGCAGCTCGAGGGGACCGAGGTGGTGGCGGAGCAGAAGGTCAGGGTCGCTTTTCTGGTGGTGGGCGAGAGTCGCATCGAGCTGCTCGAGCCGACCGCGGAGGACTCGCCGGTGGCGAAATTTCTCGAGAAGAACGGGGAGGGCGTCCACCACATCGCCTACGAGGTCGACGACCTGCAGGCCAGCCTCGATCGTCTCAAAGAAGAAGGCGTTCGCCTTATCGATGACAAGCCGCGAGACGGCGCGCACGGGGCGCGGATCGCCTTTCTCCACCCGAAGGCGACCCGCGGTGTTCTCACCGAACTCTGCCAGCACTGAAGTGAAGTCAAACACCGTTATTATTTTTTTCTCCGGGGGAAAGCCGCTGAAATTTAATAATAAACGACATAAGGCTTGACTTGGCGGGGCGGGGCGGATTATTTTTTGAGTGGATGTTTAAAACGCATGCTTCCCCATGGTTCGTTGACTTGGCAGTGAACTCGGCTAAACTGAAAGTTCGTTTTGTTTGCGGACCTGCGTCAGCCGAAAAGACTGCGCCCTGTAACCGGATAGAGGCGATATGCAAAAAAAATTCGCACTTCTGTTGAGCCTGCTTCTTCTTTTCGCTTTGGCCGTCAGTGCCCAGGCGTTTGAAAAGGGGGAGGATGCTCCCGATTTCACCCTGCCCAATCTCGAGGGTGAACAGGTTTCTCTCTCGGACTACAAAGGCCAGGTGGTGATTCTTAAACTCGCCACGACCTGGTGCCCCACCTGCAAGCAGCAATCCGCCGAAATCGAGGATATCGATTCCTATCTGGCCGAAAAAGACGTGGTTTTTCTAGAGGTCTTCGTGCAGGACTCGAAAGAAATGATCGAAAAATTCGTCACCAACTACGAATATGCGATGACTTTTCATCCGCTGCTCGACGACGGCCAGGCCCACCGGGCCTATAATGTCTATCTGATTCCGCGCATGATCATTGTCGATCAGAACCAGAAGGTGGCGCACGACAACAGCCTGATGACCGCTAGTGATCTCAAAGAGGCGGTCGGCGCGTTGACCGCGGCCAAGTAGGGGCTCATTCCCAGCCTCGCACAGGCGTGGCGCAGAGACAACAGTGTGGCCCGCGGGCTACACCATCGATGGTACTGAATTGCACCCGAGAATGAATTTCTTCTGAAGACCCCCGTCTTTTCGGCTGTTTAGCAGGGAAGTGTGTTTGTCGCAGCTTTTTTTGGATTCGGCACTGAACTTGAAGAAAGAGATTGACCTTCATTTTTTTGCTGAAGAGGCTTCCCTGTGAAAACGGCATTTTGATCGAATGTTTGTGACTACTGTGAAAGGAGGTGAAAAATTATGAAAAAGCTGATGACTCTTATGATGGTTGCTGTGATGGCTTTCTCCCTGTCCGCTTGCGCCGGCATGCAGAAGAAAGAACAGACCCGTGTCAAGTGCCCTGCCTGTGGGTACGAATTCGAACAGCCGATGCCCGGTGGGGGCTAACCAGTAAATTCCCCGGCAGTGTCTGGTTTTGCGGGCTCGGCTGGGCGCGGAAATTGATCTTGCATCAGGAGGCTTTATAGATGAAGAAATTTGCAGTTCTGCTTGGAGGGTTGCTGGCGTTTTCAGCTGTGCCCGCGATGGCCGTCGACTTCGAGTTGCACGGCGACCTGAACAACCGCTTCGGCCTCTATACGAACCAGGCCCAGATGTTCTCCGGCGTTGAAAATGTCCAGGGGCAGCCTTTGGATGAGAGCGATATCGAAGAGTTTTTCGCCGACATCAAGTACCGCCTGGAGGGCACCATGGCGGCCAGCGACAATGTAAAAGGCGTGTTCGCCATCGAGATCGGCGGCATCCAGTTCGGCACCAGCCCTGCCGGTGATTATTCCGGTGACGGCGTGGTAGTCGAGGTCCGCAAGGCTTACACCGAATTCCAACTGCCGAACATGCAGGACAAAGCCCGGGTTTCTATTGGTCTGCAGCCGTTCACCGTCAACAAGTTCGTCTGGTGGGAGATGGTCCCCGCGGTGCAGTTCAAAAGCGCTGCCCGCAACATCGACTATACCCTGGGTTGGGCCCGCGGCCTTGAGTTTTTCAACGATGATGACGGGCAGGATCTTTTCGAGGACGCCGATGCCCTGTTGGCTCGCGCCGATCTCAAGCCCGCTCAAGGGACCAACCTCGGACTCTTTGCCCTTTATCAACACGCTGGGAATGCCCTGGCGGGTCCCAATAACGGCTATTTGATCAAGCAGTCCGGATTTGGCGATTACGACATCGTCACTCTCGGTCTCGACGGCGGTTTCACCACGCCGACCTCCTATGGTAATGGCTTCATTAACTGGGACCTGATTTATCAGACCGGTTCCATGGACAACGAACTTGACGACCAGGATGTTAGCGCCTATCTGCTGCATGCCGACGTGGGAGCGAACGTAGGAAAAGCCCGCATCACCTATACCTTCTGGTATGCATCCGGTGACGACGACGACGACGATGGCGACATCGAGAACTTTATGGCCACGGACGTTGACCGCGCCGACTCCATCATCTTCTTTGAGGGTGGCTACACCGACGACGACTACTTCACCGAAGCTCCCTACATCCTCAACAAGGGCCTGATTTTCAACAAGCTGGCTCTCGACTACAAGGTCACCGAAAAAACTGACGTCGGCCTTGCCCTGCTCTACCTCATGACCGCCGAGGACCTGGAGTATGCCGATGGCAACGGTGTTGAGCAGTCTGAGGACACACTGGGCACCGAGGTCGATGCCTATGTGACCCACCAGCTCTACCCCAATCTGGAAGTCGCGATGAATGCCGGCTACCTTTTCGCCGACGACGGCATGGACTTCTTTGAAAACGAGCGGGACGGCAGCTCCGACACCGACGTTTTCCGGACTACCGCCCGGGTTCGCTACAAGTTCTGAATTTGACGGAAGTTTTGTATTCATGGTATGTATTGCGCCGGGCCTTGTGCCCGGCTTTTTTCTTTTCTCTTTATTCGCCTCACAACAGATTGAAAAACTCACGAAAGGTATGAGCCCGATGTCGCGACATTTCAGCGTACTTGCGTTTATCCTCTTCTTTTTTTGTGCCGCCCCAAGTCACGCGGCCGTTCTCGCTCAGGTGAAAGAAGACTTCAAGCCCATCACAGGATACGTGATTATGCCGGTTGACGGCGAGTACCTTATCGATCTTGATGCCACGAAAAAGGTCGCCGTGGGCGATCTGTTCAGTGTGATCGAAGCGGGTGAAAAAATCGTACACCCGGTAACCAAGGAGGTCCTCGGGACACTCGATGCATTGAAAGGTCTGCTTCAGGTGACCCGGGTCAAGTCAGGCTATTCATACACCCGGCCAGTCGAAGAGGCACAGGCGGTCGAGCGCGGCGACACCATTCAGCGCTACACGAATCTTCGCACGACCTTCTGGGATTATACCGGGCAGGGAGAAACCTTTTATGCCGAACTAAGAGACGCCCTGCCGGCCCTGGAGTGGCGCGATTATGGGGATGCCCAGGCAGCAAAGCCGAACGCTCCGGTTCTCCCAGACCAAACAACCGTGCACTTGTTCTTTATTCTTCGGCATGATGGATTGGAGGTACGCGGGCCCGGCTTCGAGGTGATCCATGCCTATGCGTCGCCCGCCTCGGCTCAGGCCTCGAAAAAGCAGCCCCTGCCCGCAGCCCCTCCCTCAGCGCCGGTGCAGAAACCCGCGCCCATGAAGGGCCTCG
>JAGXHK010000125.1 GCA_024636255.1 Desulfuromonadales bacterium
AGTTCGGACCGGGCGGCCTCGAGATTGTCGAGCATGGAATTGAAGGAATTCATCAGCCGGCCGATCTCATCATCGCGTTCGGCCTCCATGCGCGCGCTCGGATCCCCCGCTTCGACTCTGGCCATGGTTGCCGTCATTTTCTGCAGGGGGCGCTTGACAAAACGCAGCATGACGGCCGAGATGCCCAGAGAGAGAACAGCGACCATGATCAACCCGGAAACCACAAAAATCTGCGAGGTTTCGCTCAACAGGCTGCGCGTCCGGGCGAGGGAGAGATTGAGGTTGAGCACCCCGAGGACCTTCTCCCCCGGCCCGTGGCAGCGCACGCACATCGGACCGGAATGAATCGGTCGAACCACGCCCATCACGTCTTCGCCACCGGAGGTGAAGATGGCCTCGCGACTCCCGTCGCGAAAGAGTTCAAGCTCCTGCGCGCCGACCGGCGCTCCGATCTCTGCGGGTTGTGCCGACTTGAGAATCATCCCCGAAGGATGAAAGATGCGTACATCGACCAGCTGATCGCTCAGTCCGACTGTCCGCAGGGTCGTCTGGACATCCTCGGTATGGCCCAGGCGCATGGCATTCGCAATGCAGCGCTCGATGGTCGAAAGGAGCAGAATGGAACTCTCGCGCGTGGCGCTATACAACGCCTGCTGTTCGCGCCGCACATGGTAGAGCGTGAACAGGGTTCCGCCGAGCAGCACCAGCAGGATGTTGCAGGCAATGACGCGGCTGATGAGGCCTCTGGCTAACAGGGGCACTTGATTTCGGTCCTTTTCGTCATCTCTTCCGGACCTTCGATTTTCGTTCCCGCCCCTCTCCTGGCAACTGCGGGCCGGATTCAGGACGAATACGGCACAAACCGTGCGGCGCCGTCAGGTTCATCTGCTCACTTGCGTTTGAGGATTCTCTCGGCGGCCTCCACCAGATGCGCCGGGGTCAGACCGTAGTGGCGCAGCAGCTCATCGGCCGTTCCTGACTGGCCGAACACATCGCGCAAGCCGACCCGTTCGACCGGCACCGGATGCCCCTCGGCCAGGACTTCGCAGACCGCGCCGCCGAGCCCGCCGATCACCGAATGTTCTTCCGCCGTCACCACGGCGCCCGTTTCGCGGGCGGCGCGCAGAACCGCATCGACATCGAGCGGCTTGATGCTTCCGAGATGAAGAACCCGTGCGGAAACGCCTTCCTCCTCGAGAATGCGGGCGGCTTCCAGTGCCTGCGCGGTCATCAGCCCAGTGGTCATGAAGGTCAGGTCAGTTCCCGGGCGCAAAAGATTGGCGCGACCGATTGTGAACGCGACATCTTCGGGCATGACCACCGGGACCTTGGCCCGGCCCAGGCGCATGTAAACCGGCCCGTCATAGGCGGCGATCGCCCGGACCGCCGCGGCGGTTTCCGGTCCGTCGGCCGGACAGAGCACGGTCATGTTGGGCAGGGCGCGCATGATGGCGAGATCTTCAACCGACTGATGTGAACCGCCGTCCTCGCCAACGGTAATGCCGCCGTGGGTCGCCACGATTTTCGCGTTCAGACGCGGATAGGCCAGCGATTGGCGGATCTGCTCGAAAGCCCGCCCTGACGCGAAGACGGCAAAGGTCGAGGCAAAAGGGATCATGCCGCCGGCAGCCAGCCCGGCCGCCATGCCCACCATATTCGCCTCGGCGATGCCGGCGTTGAAGAAGCGCTCGGGAAACTCGTTTCGGAAAAGGGCCGTTTTGGTCGAGCCGGACAGGTCGGCATCGAGAACAGCGATGCGCGGGTCCTGCCGCCCCAATTCCACCAGTGTTTTGCCGTAAGCATCGCGCGTCGCGATCATTTGGAAATCCTTGTTATTTATTTGTCACTTGTCACTTGTCACTTGTCACTTGTCACTGGGAGGGTTTTCAAACAGATGACCAATGACCAGGGACAAATGACCGCTTTCACACATGACAGCCGCTAAGAATGTCCCAGGTGCTCCAGCGCGCGGCCGAGCTCATCGTCGCTGGGCGGCACGCCGTGGTAGCTGGCTTTGTGCTCGAAAAAGGGAACCCCCTTGCCCTTAACGGTGCGAGCGATGATCATGGTCGGGCGCCCGCCGGTCTGCTCCGACTCGTCAAGTGCGCGGCAGATGGCCTGCATATCGTGGCCGTCGACTTCGAGCACCTGCCAGCCGAAGCCGAGAAACTTGGGGGCCAGCGGCGCCACTTTCATGACGTTATCGACCTCCCCATCAATCTGCAGGCCGTTCCAGTCAAGCAGCGCGCAAAGGTTATCGAGCCCGTAATGGGCAGCAGCCATGGCGGCTTCCCAGACCTGACCCTCCTGGACTTCACCGTCGCCGAGCAGGCAGTAGGTGCGGCTGCGCCGGCCGGCAACCCGGGCGGCCAGAGCCAGCCCCACAGACTGGGAAAGCCCCTGTCCGAGTGAGCCGGTGCAGACTTCGACGCCGGGGGTCTTGCGCATGTCGGGATGGCCCTGCAGGTGGCTGCCGAGTCGCCGCAGGGTTTTCAGATCTTCGGTGGGAAAGTAGCCCGCCTTGGCCAGACAGGCATAGAGCGCGGGCGCGGCGTGTCCTTTGGAGAGGACGAAACGATCGCGCTCGGGCCAGGCCGGATTGCTGGGATCGTGACGCATTTTGTGGAAATAAAGAGCGGTCAGCACGTCGATGGCCGAAAGGCTGCCGCCCGTATGGCCCGATTTGGCCATATTGAGCATTTTGAGAACCTCAACCCGCAGCCGGCGGGCGGCGTCCTCAAGTTCGCGCACGTCCAGATCGTTTACCATGAAAAATCATACTCCTTGTTCCGGCCGGGCATTTCGCCAACGCCCCGCTCAAATTTTTTGGTCATCGCCAGTCAGGTAGGACACTATCAGGTCATCTAAGCGCGTATCGGCCGCCGGCTCGTCCTCGCGAACGGTTGGCGGCGGTTCAGGGCGAGGTGCGCTCGCCTTCGCGGGCGCGTCGGCAGGTCGCGTCTGCGCTGCTCCGGCCACCGCCGCAACCCGTTCGGTGCAGCCGCAGCGCGCTGCAATGGCGTCGTCGAACGCGCCGCCTTTGAGTCCGCGCAGCATCTCCTTATGCTGATCCTTCATCAGATCCTCGACCACCTGCCCTATGGATTCGGTGCGGGCGATGTCGGCATAGCCGGTCTTTCTGGTGGCGATGATGGTCCCGCCACGGTACAGGTGCGTAATCACGTGAGGATTCTTCAGACCCGAGTCTTCGGTCTGGATATGATAGATGGCGCCCTGATACCGGACGTTGTGATTGAACCCGACGACCATAGCCATCCACAAAAGAAGATAAACCCGTTAAAAACCGTATACGCATCCGGGGAGCGCCGAAGTCAGGCGCTTGAGACAGCCATTCTGGATTTTTTCAGACATTCCCGAGGCTTTCAAAGATTTCACAGCCAGGGAATCCCCATTCAACTTTCTCAGAAAATTCAAAGAATACCGTCTTTTGATAACATACTCCGCGAAATGGCGCAAGAGACATTCGGCTTTTTACGAGGATTCCTTAATAAGGAGTCTCTTTATTTTTTCCACAGCCTCCATGGCATCGCGGCCATAGAGGTCTGCGCCGATACTTTCGGCATACTCCTGGGTCACCACGGCCCCGCCGACCATGGTGAAGACCTTGATTCCTGAGGCGCGCAGGCGAACAAGGGTTTTCTCCATGGCCGCCAGAGTGGTCGTCATCAGAGCCGAGAGACCCACAGCGTCGACCTGGTGTTCGCGGGCCTGCTCGAGAATCCGTTCGGCCGGCACATTCTTGCCGAGGTCGATGACCTCGAAGCCATGATTTTCCAGCAGGGTGCAAACGATATTCTTGCCGATATCGTGAATGTCGCCTTCCACGGTGGCCATGAGTATCCGGCCGCGGCTTTCACCCTTTTCGTCGGGCATCCGCTCTTTGATCAGGTCGAATGCTGCGTGCATGGCTTCGGCGGAACGCATCACCTGGGGCAGAAAAATCTGGTTTTTCCCGAAGCGCCGCCCGACCTCTTCCAGGCCGGGAAGCAGCCCTTCGTTACTGACCTGCAAGGCGGTGAGCCCTTCGGCGAAACCCTCATCGACCAATGTGCCGACCCCTTCCACATCGCCCTCGATGATGGCGGCCGCCAGTCGGTCGCGGATGGCTGCGGGGCCCTGGGCCGAAGCAGGCATCGAGGGCGACTCCGGGGCGAGCTCGCCGTAATGGGCGATATATGCCTCGGACCTGACATCACGGCCGAGCAGGACCATGGCAGATCGGTAGGCGTCCATCATCCGTTCTTCCTTGGGGTTGATAATGGCGGCGCCGAGGCCGGCCTCCAGCGCCATGGCGAAAAAGACCGAGGAGAGAACGGTACGCCGCGGCAGCCCGTAAGATATGTTACTGACGCCGAGCACGGTAGCCAGGCCGAGTTCCGAGCGCACCAGGCGCAGGGTGCGCAGAGTTTCCATGGCCCGCTTCTGCTCGGCCGAGACGGTGAGCACCAGACCGTCGATGACGACATCGTGCGCAGACAGT
Organism: Desulfuromonadales bacterium; assembly: GCA_024636255.1. GTDB lineage: Bacteria > Desulfobacterota > Desulfuromonadia > Desulfuromonadales > Geoalkalibacteraceae > JAGXHK01. The sequence goes on from JAGXHK010000125.1 coordinate 4,502, forward strand.
CCCGCCGCAACCGCCGCATCGCGAATCTTGCGGGCAACACCCAGGCGCCCCTCGGCGGTTTCGGGGATGCCGCCCTCATCAAGGCTCAGCCCGATAACCGCGGCGCCGTATTTGCGCGCCAGCGGCAGCACGGCATTCAAGCTCTTATCTTCCCCGGAGACGGAGTTGATCAGCACCTTGCCGTCGACCGCCTTCAGAGCGCGCTCGAGGGCCGCGGGATCGGAAGAATCAAGCACCAGGGGCGCGCCGCTGACGCCCGAAACGGCAAAGACCGCGCGCTCGAGCGCGGCCGGTTCATCGACGCCCGGAGCGCCGCAGTTGACGTCGAGCAACATGGCGCCGGCCGCGGTCTGCTCCTGGGCCTCGCGGCGGATATAGGCAGTTTTGCCCTCGCGCAGCTCAGCGGTGTAGATCTTCTTGCCGGTCGGGTTGATCCGCTCGCCGATTACGGCGCAGGGAGCATCGGGGCCGAGGGGCACGACATTGGTGCGGCTGGAAAGAAAACAGCGGCGCGCCGGCGGCGTCCAGGCGAGTTTTTTGCCCTCGAGGGCGGCGCGGATGGCGCCGATGTGGGCCGGGGTGGTCCCGCAGCAGCCGCCGATTACCCGCACGCCGAGAGCGATCATCCGGTCGTGGAAAGCCGTCATATCCTCCGGCGTGCCCGGAAAGACCGTCTGCCCCTCGCGCAGTTCCGGCAGTCCGGCATTTGCCTGCGAAATCAGGGGCAAAGAGGTGACCGAGCGCATCTTCTCGAGCAGGGCGAAAATCCCCTCAGGCCCGAGGCCGCAATTGGAGCCGATGATATCGACGCCGAGTGCGTCGAGCGTAACGGCCGCCGCTTCGGGCGAGGAGCCGAGCACGGAGCGTCCCCCCTCATCGAAGGTCATCTGCGCGATCACCGGCAGGTCGGCGAATTCGCGGCAGGCCACGACCGCCGCACGCAGTTCGCGAATATCGAGAAAGGTCTCGCAGGTGATGAGATCGGCTCCGGCGCTGGCAAATGCCCGCACCTGCTCACCGAAAATATCGACCATTTCATCGAACGCGGCGTCGCCGACCGGTTCGAGAAAGCGGCCGGTCGGGCCGATGGCGGCGGCAACGAACGCTTCGCCTCCGGCTGCTTTGCGCGCAATTTCGACGGCCCGGGTGCTAACTTCGCGCACCTTGCTTTCGAGACCGTAGTGGGCAAGCTTCACTCGATTGCCCCCGAAGGTGTTAGTAACCAGAATATCCGCGCCGGCTTTCGCGTATTCGCGGTGAACATCGGCCACCGTCTGGGGCGCAGCCAGGTTCATCTCTTCGGGACAGCCGCCGGCCTCCAGGCCGCGCTCCTGCAGCATGGTCCCCATGGCGCCGTCGAGCACCAGAATACGCTCAGCGAATGCTTGTCGAAAATCGGCCATCTAGAATTCTCCTTTACAGTTAAACGGAAACGGGTGGCGTCAATTTTTGCAATCTTGCCCTGCGTCAATCGGCACGGGCGGACAGCCAGCCGCTCCCATGAACAGACAGTTAGGGTTTCAAAAACCTGTCGAATGGTAGTGAAGCAGCCTGACCAAGTCAAGGACAGTTGCCTACCACCTGCGTCAACCGCCCTTGAATACGAACTTTCTGCGTATTTTTAATTTGGTTTTCTGCGTTCTGGGAGATGTTTTTTCAATTTTTCTCCCTCTGAAATTTGACAAGTGACCCGTTAGTCCGTATAGGTATTGGTCATGCTTTCGACATCACATGACATCGCAATGACTTTTTCTGGAATTCGAGTGAATTATTTTATTTTCAACCAAAGTCTGAATACACCGGTGAGTTTATTTTCTGGAAAGGGTTCAGATTTCTAGCAGAAAAAAAGATTCAGGCTCCCCTGAAGTTCATCCGTTAAATTTCATTTTTCAAAAAAATTCCTCGAAATTCTGAGGACGGTTTTCTCGGCGCAGGAATCGAGTCTTTCCGCTGTTGCGCCGAAGAACAGGTGTCCTGCATGTCAACCACTCAAAGGAGGTCAATGGAATGCTGAACAATCTTTTTCGTACGTCTCTGATTTTTACCTCAATATTTGCTTTTCTTCTGCTGAGCGCCACCTCGGCCGTCGCCGAAAAAGACGAGATCCAACTCGCCTATGTCGAATGGTCCGATGCCGTCGCAGCAACCCATGTCGTTGCAGCGGTTCTTGAAGAAGAGCTGGGTTATGAGGTGGATACCGTCTCGGTATCTGCCGCAGCCATGTGGCAGGCCGTCGCCACGGGCAACGCGGACGCCATGGTCGCGGCCTGGCTACCGGGCACGCACAAGCACTACAACGAAAAATTGCAGGATAAGGTCGACAATCTGGGCCCCAACCTTCAAGGAACCCGGATCGGACTTGTCGTGCCGGCCTATGTGACCATCGACAGCATTGGCGAACTCGACGAGAATGCCGAGAAGTTCGGCGGCAAGATCGTCGGCATCGACCCCGGCGCCGGAATCATGTCGGCCGCTGAGAAGGCGGTCGATGCCTATGGCCTGGACAACATGCAGCTGGTCGAAAGCAGCGGCGCAACCATGACAGCCGTACTCGGTGAGAGCATCCGGCGCCAGGACTGGGTCGTGGTAACCGGCTGGACGCCGCACTGGAAGTTCGCCCGCTGGAACCTGAAGTACCTTGAAGATCCCAAGGGCGTCTTCGGCGGCGAAGAATATATCGCCACCATCGCTCGCCAGGGTCTGGACAAAGACGCGGCAAAAGCTTACGCTTTTCTCGACAATTTCAACTGGAGCGCCGAAGATGTGGCCGAGGTCATGGTCTGGAACCTTGAGGACAACGCCGATCCGGCCGAGACCGCCCGGCGCTACCTGCGTGAAAATCCAGAAAAAGTCCAGCAGTGGCTCGAGGGGATATAACTCCCTCAACTCTTCGCAAACTTGCGCTGGCCGGCGCAAGCGGTAAAAAACCCTGAAATCAACATGGATATGTCCGGACCGGCAACCGCCGGTCCGGCCTCCAATGCATCCTGACAGCGGTCCATCAACAGAACGAAGGCGGCAAGAGTATCCCTATGCGCATCAACGAACTGATCAGTAAAAGAAAACAACCGTTTCTCTCCCTCGAATTCTTCCCGCCCAAGGAAAGGGAAGCCTGGGACGATTTTTTCGCCAAAGTCGAGACGCTTAAAAGCCTTTCGCCTCTATTCGTCTCCATCACCTGCGGCGCCGGGGGCTCTCCCCAGACCAACACCGTAGAGATCGCCTCACGGCTGCAGAACGATATGGGGCTTGAGACCATGGCGCACCTGACCTGCCTGGGCGGCGGGCGACCTGAAGTCAATACCGCCCTGGAGAAGTTGCAGAGCGCCGGGGTGAACAACGTCCTGGCGCTGCGCGGCGATCTGCCCAAAGATGCGGACCCTGCCGATGTGCAGAGCGATTTTCGCTTCGCCTCCGACCTGGTGGCCTTTATCCGGAGCGATTTCCCCGACATGGGCATCGGCGTGGCCGGCTACCCGGAGGCGCATCCCGAATCGCCGACCATCGGATCGGACCGCGAGCGCCTGAAAGCCAAAATCGAAAAAGGCGCCGACTTTCTCGTCACCCAGTTTCTTTTCGACAACCGCCTCTATTTCGACTTTGTCGATCGGCTGCGCCAGCTCGGCGTCACCCAGCCGGTTATCCCCGGCGTGCTGCCGGTCCTGAGTCTGAAGTCGGTACGCCACATCCTCTCGATTTCCGGCGCCAGCATTCCCGGGCGCCTCTATCTCGATCTGGAGGCCGCCCACGAAAGCGGCGGCCCCAAAGAGGTGCGCCGTCTCGGCATCGAATTCGCCCGCCGTCAGATCCGCGAGCTTCTTGCGGGCGGCGCACCGGGCATCCATCTTTATACGCTGAACCAGGCCGCTCCATGCCTGGAGATTACCGAAGGGCTGTTCGACTGATCGACAGCAAAACACCACTGTCTCGAAAATCTGCAAAAGACAAAAGGAGGTCTTTAATTCATGAGTAAACTGAACGTCGACCACATCTTCACCTCGGAATCGGTATCTGAAGGGCACCCTGACAAGGTGTGCGACCTGATTTCAGACGCCGTTCTCGATGCCTGCCTGGAGAAAGATGAAAACAGCCGGGTGGCATGCGAAACGCTGGTAACGACCGATCTGGTGGTCAATGCCGGCGAGATCACCTGCAAGGGCATGCAGGATATCGACACCGAGGCCATTGCCCGCAAAGTCGTGCGGGATATCGGCTATGATCGCGAGGAATATCTGTTCTGCGCCGATACCTTCGAGTATATCAACCGCCTTCATGAGCAGTCTCCCGACATCGCCCAGGGCGTTGACGAAGGCACCGGCACCGACACCGAGCAGGGCGCCGGGGACCAGGGGATGATGTTCGGCTACGCCAGCAAAGCCACTCCCGAGCTGATGCCCGCTCCCATCATCTACAGCCACCGCCTGCTGGATCGCCTGGCGAAGGTGCGCAAGGATGGCACTATCCCCTACCTGCGGCCCGATTCGAAGGCCCAGGTTTCGGTGATGCACAAGAATGGCCGACCCGACCACATCACCTCGATCGTCATCTCGCACCAGACCGACGATGTCCCGCTGGAGCAGATCCGCCGCGATCTGGTCGCCTTCTGCCAGGAGGTTCTCGAGCCGACCGGCATGCTGCGCAAGGACACCGAGTACTACATCAACCCGACCGGCAAATTCGTTATCGGCGGCCCACACGGCGACGCAGGCGTCACAGGGCGCAAGATCATCGTCGATACCTACGGCGGGGTCGGCTGCCACGGCGGCGGCGCCTTCTCCGGCAAGGACCCGACAAAAGTCGACCGCTCGGCCGCCTACTACAGCCGTTACGTCGCCAAGAACATCGTCGCCGCCGGTCTCGCCGAGCGCTGCGAGATCCAGGTCGCCTATGCCATCGGCATCTCCAAGCCGCTGAGCATCAACGTGCACACCCTGGGCACCGGCGTGCGCGAAGACGAGGAAATCCAGGAGATCCTGGAGCAAAGCGGGATCTTCGACTTCCGTCCCGCCTCGCTCATCCGCGAACTCGGCTTGCGCAAGCCTCAGGGCTGGAAGTACCACGACACCGCCAAGTACGGGCACTTCGGCGACGAGCGCTTCCCGTGGGAGCGCACCGACAAGGTCGATGCGCTGCGCAAGGCGGCGAAGCTTTAAGTTAATTCAAAGGCATTTAAACGCCCGTTCGCTTTGCTCACTCGAGGAGCTGAGGGGCAGAGGACGCTGAGTAAACCATTCTCGTATTAACACAGAGGGACAGAGGGCACGGAGGACACAGAGCGCACAGAGTAAAACAGCAGCAAGAATCAATTCGGGTTTGAAAAATCCTGTTCATCCTGTAAATCCATTCGATTCTAAAGCTTTTATCTCTGTGCTCTCTGTGCTCTCTCCTCTTTCTCTGTGTTGAAAGGTTTTCTCAGCGCTCTTCGCCCCTCTGCATCTCTGCGTTTAAAAACTTTCTGACGAGAAAACCCAAAAGGAGTCACTTTATGAAGAAGCCGTTTGACGATTACAAAGTTGCAGACGTTTCCCAGGCCGAATGGGGCCGTCGCGAAATCGAGATTGCCGAGCAGGAGATGCCCGGCCTGATGGCCACCCGCGAGAAATACGGCCCGGACAAGCCGCTGAAAGGCGTGCGCATCATGGGCAGCCTGCACATGACCATCCAGACCGCCGTGCTCATCGAAACCCTGATCGAACTCGGCGCCGACGTGCGCTGGGCTTCGTGCAACATCTTCTCGACCCAGGATCACGCGGCCGCGGCCATCGCCGCGAGCGAGATTCCCGTATTCGCCTGGAAGGGAGAAAGCCTTGAGGAGTACTGGTGGTGTACCCAGCAGGCCATGACCTGGCCCGACGGCAAAGGCCCGCAGTTGATCGTCGATGACGGCGGTGACGCCACCCTGCTCTTTCATCGCGGAGTGGAAGCGGAGAAGAACCCCGCCATGCTGAAGGAGCCCACCGACAACAAGGAAGTCAGGATTCAGAACGGACTGCTGGAAAAATTGCAGCAGGAGGACCCGGATTTCTGGCAGCGGGCCGCCAAAGACTGGAAAGGCGTCTCTGAAGAGACGACCACCGGCGTCCACCGCCTCTACCAGATGGAGCGCGAAGGCAAGCTGCTGGTGCCGGCCATCAACGTCAACGATTCGGTCACCAAGAGCAAGTTCGACAATGTCTACGGCTGCCGCGAATCACTGGTCGACGGCATCAAGCGCGCCACCGACGTCATGATCGCCGGCAAGACCGCGGTCGTCTGCGGTTTCGGCGATGTCGGCAAGGGGTGCGCCGAGGCCCTGAGCGCCCTGAAGGCCAATGTGGTGGTGACCGAGATCGATCCCATCTGCGCCCTGCAGGCCCTGATGGCGGGCTATAAGGTGGTCACCATGGAAGATGCCCTGCCCCAGGGCGATATTTATGTCACCACCACCGGCAACAAGGACGTGATCACCGCCAAGCACATGGCCGGCATGAAAGACCAGGCCATCGTCTGCAACATCGGTCACTTCGACAACGAAATCCAGGTCGAGGCCCTGAACGAGATGGAGGGGGTCGAGAAGATCACCATCAAGCCGCAGGTGGACAAATATACCTTTGCCGACGGCCACGCCATCTACATGCTCGCCGAAGGGCGGCTGGTCAATCTGGGTTGCGCCACCGGTCATCCGAGCTTCGTCATGTCGAACAGCTTCACCAACCAGACACTGGCCCAGATCGATCTCTGGCTCCACCCCAAAGAGGTCGGCGTTTATCGCCTGAGCAAGCAACTCGACGAAGAGGTGGCCCGCCTGCACCTGGCCAAACTGGGCGCCAAGCTGACCGAGATGAGCCCTGAGCAGGCCGAGTACCTCGGCGTACCGCTCGAAGGTCCGTACAAGCCGGAGCATTATCGCTACTGATCCAGTCACAACGACGGCGGTTCGCCCGGAGGAGCTGGCTTGCCAGGGGCGAACCGCTGTCGCATATCTTCGAACCTCATCCAAGGGGAGAATTCCATGCAGGAAAAAGTTCATCAGAGTTTCGGCGACGATCCTGTCGCTGTCCGCAAGACCGACCATTACACGAGTGAATACACAACAACCCTGGCCGAAAAATGGGATGAGCTGATCGATTGGGAGAGCCGCGCCAAGAGCGAGGGTGATTTCTTTATTCAAAAGCTCAAGGAGCGCGGCGCCAAAAAGGTGCTCGATGTCGCCACCGGCACCGGCTTTCACTCGGTGCGCCTGCTCAAGGCGGGCTTCGAGGTGGTCAGCGCCGACGGCAGCCCCGCCATGCTGGCCAAGGCTTTCGAAAACGCCCGGATGCACGGGTACATCTTGCGCACCGTCTGTGCCGACTGGCGCTTTCTCAACCGCGACGTCCACGGCGAGTATGATGCCATCATCTGCCTCGGCAACTCCTTTACCCATCTGTTCAAAGAGCGCGACCGCCGCAAGGCGCTGGCAGAATACTACGCCATGCTCAAGCACGACGGGGTGCTGATTATGGATCAGCGCAATTACGACGCGATCCTCGACCACGGGTATTCGAGCAAGCACCAGTTCTACTATTGCGGCGATGATGTGGTCGCCGAGCCGGAACATGTCGATGACGGGCTGGCCCGCTTTCGCTACGCCTTTCCCGACGGCTCGGTCTATCACCTGAACATGTTTCCACTGCGCAAGGATTACCTGCGCCGCCTGATGACCGAAGTCGGGTTTCAGAAGATCGAAACCTACGGAGACTTCCTCGAGACGTACAAAGAGGACAAACCCGACTTTTTCGTCCATGTTGCCGAAAAATCCTATGTTCCTGAGGAGGAATACGAAGAAAAAACGGAGGCGTAATATATGAGTAAAGACTATTCAACGGCGGTCGCCACCGCCCGCGATTATTACAACAGCAGCGATGCCGATAATTTCTATTTTCACATCTGGGGCGGCGAGGATATCCATATCGGCCTTTATGACAGCCCCGATGAGCCTATTTTCAAGGCCAGCCGGCGCACGGTGGAGCGCATGGCCTCCTTTCTCGAAGGGCTTGACGAAAATTCCCGCGTCCTCGATATCGGCTCCGGCTTCGGCGGAGCGGCCCGCTATCTTGCCAAAAACGTCGGTTGCCAAGTGGTGGCGCTGAATCTGAGCGAGGCTGAGAACGCGCGTAACCGCGCGATGAGCCGCGAGCAGGGCCTCGAACATCTGATCGAAGTCGTCGATGCCAGCTTCGAAGATATTCCCTATGCGCAAGAGAGCTTTGACGCGGTCTGGAGCCAGGACGCCATCCTTCACAGCGGCAACCGGGTCCGTGTCGTCGAAGAAGTCGCCCGGGTCCTCAAGCCCGGCGGCCGGTTCGTATTCACCGACCCCATGCAGGCCGACGACTGCCCGGAAGGTGTATTGCAGCCGATCCTGGACCGTATTCATCTCGAAACGCTCGGCTCGCCCGGCTTCTATCGCGAGATGGCGCGAAAAGTCGGGCTGGAAGAAGAGCGCTTTGAGCAACATCATGAGCAACTGCCCACGCATTACGCGCGCGTTCTCAAGGAAACCGAGCGCCAGGAGCAGGAACTTTCCCAAACGGTCAGCCCCGCTTACATCGACCGGATGAAAAAAGGCCTGCAGCACTGGGTCGACGGCGGCAACAACGGCTATCTGGCCTGGGTATTTTCTGCTTCCGCAAAAAATGATTCTTCTTGTATCCTCTGAATCAGCAAACGGCCCGCTTCTTTTTCAGCGGGCCGTTTGCGATTCCGATCTTTTTTTTTACGCCGGAGCGCCTGCCGGCCGCAGGCCTTAACCGAAAAGGAGAGAAATAAACGTGAAAGCCCTGATCTGCGGCTCATTTGCCTTTGACAACATTATGGTCTTTGAGGACCGATTCAAAAACCACATCCTCCCCGACAAGGTCCACATTCTCAATGTGTCTTTCCTCGTCCCGCAGATGCGCCGCGAATTCGGCGGCTGCGCCGGGAATATCGCCTACAACCTGCACCTGCTCGGCGGCGCCGCGCTGCCCATGGGAACCGTTGGCGAAGACTTCGCGCCCTACGCTGCATGGATGGACGAGCAGGGGATCGAGCGGCGCCATGTCGTGGAGATTGAGAACACCTTTACCGCCCAGGCGTTCGTCACCACCGACCTCGACGACAACCAGATCACCGCCTTTCACCCCGGCGCCATGGGGTTTGCCCACCGCAACCGGGTCGCAGACGCCACCGAGGTCTCCATCGGCATCGTCTCCCCCGACGGCCGCGAGGGAATGATCGAGCACGCCGCCCAGTTCGCCGAGGCCGGCATACCGTTTCTGTTCGATCCCGGTCAGGGGCTGCCCATGTTCAACGGCGAAGAGCTGCTGCAGTTCATCGACCAGGCCAGTTGGCTGGCGGTCAACGATTATGAATGGCAACTGATCAGCGACCGCACCGGGATGGATGCGGCACAGATCGCAGCAAAGCTGCAGGCCCTGATCGTCACCCGTGGCGGTGAGGGATCCCGCATTTACAACCAAGGGCGTTGTATCGAGGTTCCCGCAGCCAAGGCTCAGGCCATCAAAGACCCGACGGGCTGTGGCGACGCTTACCGGGCCGGGCTCCTCTACGGCCTCATGAACGAGCTTGACTGGGAGACCACCGGCCACATCGCTTCGCTCATGGGTGCGCTCAAAATCGAGCAGCATGGAACCCAGAAACACCGCTTCACCCATGAGGAATTCAAAGAGCGCTTCCGAAAAGAATTCGGCAGCCGGTTTGAGCTTCCGCTGTAGAAAAAGAGGCCGCCTTCCGAAAGGGAGGCGGCCTTTTTTATCTGAGTTTTTTGTGGTCTCTGTCTTTCCGTGTTACCGGTTTCACTCTGCGTTCCCCGTCTCTTCCTCACCGCCCTGCGGCGGACGGGCATAGCGAAAATCGGCCGGTACCGGGCCATGCAGCCCGATGTGGCCGCGCAGGGTCTCCACCGCCTCCCCCTCGACAAGGAAGCGAACCTGACGCAGGTGGGGGAAATTAACTGCCACGGTATTGACAACACCATAGATCGTGAGAAGTTCCGAGATACTCCCACCGGGATGGCGGGAGATAAAATCGCGGCTGAAATCGATGGTCGCGGTCTCATCGTCGACAATCACCCCGCGTACCTCGACCTGGGGCGAGACAACCGGCACCGCACCGCCGGAGGGCCCCTGAATCAGGGCCTCGACCACCTCCTTCACGCAGGCGGCATCTTCTTCACAATCGGGTACTTCACGGTTTTCCGGGACCAGAAAGCCGACTCCGGGGTCGGCAAAATAGAGGATAATTTCACGATAAACATCGGGCTCTGCGGATTCGGGGGGCACTGAAGGCGCTTCGGGGGCAAACCAGCGCAGATTGCCGGCCAGGTAGGCGCCGCCGGCCACCAGCAGAAGGGCAACGAGAAATCCAAGAACGATCTGAAGGGTTTTCCTGTTCATTGTCGACCACGCCGGAAAAAAGAGAAAGAAACGTCAGTCGATCTCGACCTGCCGCCCCCCTTCAAGGGGCGCGCCGAGAAAAGCGCCTCCGACCCGCTCGAAACGGGTCGGCACATCGGTTACGAAATAGCGCGGCGGACCAGCCGGGCTGCGCCGCAGCAGATCGGCTGTGCGCAGGATTCCGGCCACCTGCAGGGCGGTCTCTTCTGCAGAGTCGACCAGTTCGACGCCTGCGCCAAGCACAGCCGCGAGGGTCTTTTTCAGCAAAGGATAGTGAGTGCAACCAAGGACGAGCGCATCGATCTGCGCCTGGCGAAGCGGTTCCAGATATTCTTCGGCCGTCAGACGGGCGACCGGATGCTCGGCCCAGCCCTCCTCGGCCAGCGGCACGAACAAGGGGCAGGCCGCCGGGTAGACAGATATGTGCGGATCCAGTGCCTGGATCGCCCGGGAATACGCACCGCTCTTGATGGTGCCCTCGGTGCCGATCACCCCCACCCGCCGGCTGCGGGTCAGGGCCGCGGCCCGGCGCGCGCCGGGCTCGATGACCCCGATCACGGGGATGGCATAGCGCTGCGTCAAGGTTTCGACAGCAAAAGAGGAGGCAGTATTGCAGGCCACGACCAGCGCCTTGACGCCGATGCCATCCAGAAAGCCGGCGGCTTCAAGAGCGTAGCGGGTCACGGTCGCGGGGCTTTTGGTTCCGTAAGGGACCCGGGCGGTATCGCCCAGGTAGATGATTTCCTCGCCGGGCAGCAGACGGCGGATCTCCTTGAGAACAGTCAGGCCGCCGACCCCGGAGTCGAAGACCCCAATTGCACGTTCAGACACTCTTTTTCCGCCTTTCCTTCACCGACAGGACTAGCCGTTTATGGTAGAAAAGGGGCTCGGCAAAGTCAAGAACATTGCCCCCGAAGCCTGAGCTTTTGGGGGTTTATATCCGAGAGCTAAGCTGGTATATTGAGAACTTTACAGGTTCTGGCAGTTCGTGACAGAGTGACCCATGAACTTTGAGACGATCCAGGAGTTTTTCCGCAATTTCCAGACGGAGCGCGTCTTTGAGCGGCTCCAGCAGTGGAATATCGGCGACCTGATTCATAACCCGTGGTTTCTCGGCGCTGCCGCGACGATCGCCCTTGTGGCTTTTCTGCTGCGCTGGCGCGTGGTGCTGGCCACTGTACTCGGGCTGACCGGCTTCGTCGGACTGCTCTCCTACACCCTGGCCC
>JAGXHK010000126.1 GCA_024636255.1 Desulfuromonadales bacterium
CACAGCGACTGGGCGCATCTGCTCGGAAACCTGCTGATCGGTGGCTTCTTTATCGGCCGGGTGTGCCGCGAGCTCGGTTCCGGTCCGGGCTGGCTTCTTGTCCTTTTCTCCGGGGCCCTCGGGAATCTGCTGAATGCCCTGGTGCAGCCGACTCCGCACCGGGCAGTCGGATTTTCAACCGCGGTTTTCGCAGCGGTCGGCATTCTGGTGGCCCTTGCCTGGAAACGCCGGTCGGCCTCACCCATGCGCCAAGCTCTGCTCCCGATTGCGGCCGGACTGGCACTTCTGGCGATGCTCGGCACAGGCGGAGAAAACACCGATCTCGGCGCGCACCTGTTTGGGTTTGTCGTCGGATCCGGCATGGGAGTGGCCATCGTTCACTTTGCCGAAGGGTGGAAACATCCCCGCCCCCTCTACAATGCCGTGTTGGTCACAGCGGCGCTGCTGATGCCCGTCTGTACCTGGTGGTTTGCCCTGTCGCGCGGCGGATGACCGGCTCAAGACGAAAACGGGGCGCCTCGATAAGGCGCCCCGTTTGTCTGCTTTCCATGTTTTTACGGCAGAGATCTGATTGAGAGTCAGCTCCGCCGCTGCGGACGGCCCGAGTATCCGCCGTCTGAACGGCCGCCGCGGCTATCCTGGGCCGTTTTTCTGGCGGGCTTGGCGCCCCCTTTGAAACCGCTCCTGGCTTCGCTTCCCGGCCGTTGATCGCTGCGACCGAATCTGCGTGCCGGTGCGCCGGTGCGCTTCGGCCGGGGCCGGCTCGCGCTCAGCGGGCGCTGCGGCTCAAGCCCGGGGATGACCTGCATCGGCAGGCTGCGCCCGACAAAGCGCTGAATCTTTTCGAACGAGATCATATCCTGCGAGGAGACGAAAGAAATGGCGACCCCTGAGGCTCCGGCGCGCGCGGTGCGGCCGATGCGATGGACATAGTCTTCGGCGTTTTTCGGCAGATCGAAATTGATAACGTGCGAGATGCCGTTGACATCGAGGCCGCGGGCCGCCACGTCGGTGGCAACCAGCAGTCGGACCCGTCCGTGGCGCAGACGCTGGACAGTTCTGTTGCGGGCCCCCTGCTTCATGTCGCCGTGCAGAGCCTCTGCGGCATGCCCCTGGTCGGAAAGTTCCCGGGCCAGGTTGTCGGCATCGCGCTTGGTGGCCGAGAAGATGATCGCCCGGGTCACCTCAGTCTCGCTCACGATGTGGTGAAGCATCCGGTATTTGTGCCCCAGACCATCGACGGCATGAAGGCGCTGCTCGACATTGTCGGCGGTCTTCTGCCGGCCGGCCACGGCGATGCGCGCGGGGTCGCGCAGCAGGTCCCCGGCCAAGCGTGCCAGGGCATCGTTCCAGGTGGCGGTGAAAAAAAGCGTCTGACGATTTTTCGGCGCCACGGCCGCCACTCTGGCGACATCGTCGACAAAGCCCATATCGAGCATGCGGTCGGCCTCATCCAGGATCAGCATTTCCAGACGCGAGAGATCGAGGCTGCCGCGATCGAGGTGGTCGATGAGCCGACCGGGGGTGGCGACAAGCAGATCGAGGGGCCGGGAGAGTGCTTTGAACTGCTCCCGGTAGGGCGTCCCTCCCAGAATCAGGCCGGTGCGCAGATTCAGATTGCGGCCGAGCGCGCGCGAGGCCTCCATGACCTGGCTGGCCAGCTCACGGGTCGGGGTCAGAACCAGAACGCGGGGGGCGCCTTTGGCGCCTTTGCCCGGGGTGGACAGACGCTGGAGCGCAGGGATCATAAATCCTGCAGTTTTGCCGGTGCCGGTCTGCGCAGAGGCAATGAGGTCACGGCCAGCGAGAGCGAGCGGAATGGCCTCAGCCTGAACCGGAGTCGGTGCGGAAAAACCGCAGCTGGACACACCATCGAGAAGTTGACGGTTGATTGCGAAATCACTGAAATTCATAGAGAAATCCTCGCGACAGCGACACGCCCGGAGACACGTCGCCATCGACAAAAAGATGGAATGCAGGCCGGCCGGGCAAACGACTGCCTGGCACCTGGGGCGGCACATGCACATTACGATCGGCATTTAAGACATCGTCGCCAACCGTTTTGCGCTGCCGAGGTAAGTAAAGGGAAATTACCGGGTAAGAGCAGATAGGGGGGTCAGTGAGCGATGAAACGTGGCGTCCGGAAAAAACAACCGGCCGCGAGCCAAACCGTCGCATTATAACCCATCCCACCACCGAATCAAGAAAAATCTTTCGGATGACCCGACTTATATAACTTTTTTTTGCGGGATGAGACCTCATCCCTGCTGCACGGTTTTCACAGGAAGGGATCCTGGCGCCAGGTATCGGAGCGCAAACCGAGTGCGCGCATGCGCGCGCGATCTTCGCGACGATGTCAGCGCGCATAGGCTTTCCCACTGCCGCACCAGCAGGGATCGCCTCTGCGCAGATCAAGAAGACTTGCGGGGAGTTCGTTCTGCGGTTTTCGCCCCAACAGGCGACGCAGCCACTTCATTTCGACACCTTTTTTTCACGGCTGTTGATTGTTTTGCCGGATCTGCTCGATACAATAAAAACATATGCATATTCATTTTAACTTCGTAGAGGTGAAAGGCAAGGCAATGGACAGTGCCGAATTCAAGGCCAGGTGGCAGCAGATCCGGGGGCGGCTCAAAGAGTTCTGGGGCGAACTGAGCGGCAACGACATCGATTATATCGACGGGCAGCGAGAGCTGCTGGTCGGAAAGCTGCAGGAAAAATACGGCATGAGTGAAGAAGAAGCGCAGCGAACGGTCGATGATCTCGCCGACCGGCTCTGAGTTGCGGCCATGAAAAAAGACGACGAGACAGTCAGCTCGGAGCGGAGCAAGCCAAAGCGGGGCATGCGTATATTCCTGTGGATCGCGGGGATCGCTGCGGTTCTTTGCATAGCGGTCCTGGCCCTGCTTCCCTATGCCATCGAATGGGGAATCGAGAGAGCTCTCGCGCAACGCGGCATCGTGAACGCGCGGATCGAGAATGTCGATTTCAATCCCTTTCGCGGCAGCTTGACGATCGAAACGTTTCGCGGCTACCCCGAGCAGGAGCAGGAACTGCTCGCTGTCGCCCAGGTCTCGCTGCACCTCAACTGGGCTCCGCTCTGGGATAAGCGCATACGCCTCGACAATCTGACCATCAGGGATACACTCATCGAGGTCGAGCGCCGAAGCGACGGAAGCTGGATGATCGGGCGCCTCGAGATCCCTGCGGAGCTGACGCCCGAAGATGCGCCGCAGGAAAAGAAAGACGCAGGCAAATGGCAGCTCGGATTCGGCCAGATCAACCTTAACAACGTCCGCATTCATTATCGTGATCCGCAGGCGACGATCCCCGTCGTGATCGAGCGGGCGGAAATCTCGTCCATGGAGAGCTGGAACCCACAAAAAAGCGGAACGTTCGATGTTTTGATGACTATAAATGACGACAGACTCACTCTCACGGGCGAGGCGACCCCATTCGCCGCCGCCCCCGCCATTGATGGCCATGCGACCCTTGACCAGCTGGCGCTGAACTGGCTGCAGCCCTACCTTGAGGCGGCAAATGTTTCATCCCTGTCCGGTACTTTGAGTCTGGATTCTGACTTCAACGCCCGAGGGCTCGAGGGTGGGGACTTTCAAGTCAGAGCCAGCGGTGAAACGCACCTGCAGAACCTCGTTTTTGAACGCGACGATCTGCGAATCGAAAAGGCTACCCTGTCCTGGACGGGGCCGCTCAGCGCCGAACAAAGTTCGGATCCGCAGGATCTATCCTTCTCAGGCGAGGGCGAACTGCAGTTGAATGCCGCCCGCGTCGCCTGGCAGGATGAACAGCAGAGTTTCGCCGCCGGCGTTCAGGCGGATCTGTCTCTGCAAGCCGAGAAAAAACCCGGAGAAACCGCGACGCAGGTGTCATTGCAGGGTCCGGCCTCTCTGGAAAAACTGCAGCTCAAAATTCCGCAGCTCGCACTTGAGCAGGAACGCCTGGCCTGGGAAGGCCGCGTGATTCTTGGCGAGACAGCAGCGGCGCTTTTGCACATTGAGGGGAAAGGAGAACTCTCAGCCGCCGGCATAAATGGACGTCTCGACCCTCAGCATCTGCAGATTCGCCAGCAATCGCTCCTGCTCACCGGTGAGTTCTCCTACACCGGCGCTGCCGAGGATGCCGAACCGAAGATCCGCCTCTCGGCCGAGGGCACCCTGGAAGAGATGGAGGTCACCGACACCGCCCTGGAGCGAATCCTTCTCGCGTTGGACCAACTTGAACTCTCCGGCATCGCTCTGGAGGTGCCTGAAAGCATCGCGGTCGCGAAGATGAGCGCTTCAGGCCTGCGGGGTCTGGAACGCTCGCAAGCCGGAGACGGGGAGGACTTCATCGTCGCCGGAGAACGTATTTCCCTTGAAGCACTGGAGCTTATCGATCTGCAGCGATTAAGTATCGCTACGGCCGAGATTCAGGGCGTAAAGACATGGCTGCAGCGCAACGCCGACGAGAGCATGGAGATAGCCGCATGGACGGGGGGAGAAGAGGAGGAAGGCGTCGAGGATGAAGAAAAGCAGGAAGAGGCCAGTTTTACGTTTGCCCTCTCCGAACTTGCGATCACAGGTGAAAACCGTCTGGTGTTTACCGATCTGAGTGTCGAGCCCGACTTCAAGATCGAACTCGCGCCGTTCGAGGGCCGCATCGAGAACCTCGACAGTCCCCGCCCTTCTGAAAAAAGCCCGATTTCCCTGAACGGGCAGTTGGGGCCGAAGGGGTCCCTGGAGATCAAGGGAACAATGCAGCCGTTCTCAGAAGAAATCTCCATGATGCTGCAGGGCGATCTCGCGGAATTCGACCTGGTTCCACTGACCTCGTACACGCGCCAGGCCATCGGCTACCGTATCCAGAGCGGGCAGCTGAACAGCGAAATCCGGTGGGAGATCGATCAGAACCGCATCGATGCCCTGTTCGACCTGTTCATCGCCAAATTACAGCTCGAACGTGTCGCCGCCGAGGAGCGTGACGAATTCACTGGGACACTCGGTATGCCGCTGAACAGGGCCCTCGACACGGTACGCAACAAGCAGGGGAATATCGCACTCGATATTCCCATAAGCGGCGACCTTGACAACCCGCAGTTTCAGTTCGGTGATATTTTCTGGACCGCCTTCAGCAAAGCGCTCAGAACCGGCCTCACCTCCTACTTCGGTCCGATCGGGGTCTCGGTCGTCACCGGTGGCGCTGCCAGCCTGCCTTTCGGAGCTATCTGGGCTGCGC
>JAGXHK010000127.1 GCA_024636255.1 Desulfuromonadales bacterium
AGATGTGTATAAGAGACAGCTTCGATGGCTTCGGATTCTTCACAGGCGAGTTTGACACCGGCGTTGACGAAGAGCAGCGTATCCGGCCGTGAATCGGTTTCGGCCAGCGTGAAAAGAAAGTTCTTCAGCAGAATGCGGCCAAGCTCGTCGTTTCCGCTCCCCATGACCTCGCCGGAGATGAAGACGACGGTTTCGCCGCGTGCCGGTGCTGTAACCTTCTGTTCCGGCGCAGCAGCGGGGGATAGTTCAAGACTGAAACCATCTTCGATGGTCGTGGTCTGGACATCATATCCCTGGCTACCGGCAAATCGTGAGACATTCTCCCGCGCCGTGTCATCGCCCACCAGGACACGCAGAGGTTCTCCGGCCTCAGCGAGAAGCCGTTTGCGGGTTTCCACCACGGGCTGGGGGCATCTGTGTCGCCTGCAATCGAGTATCTTCATAATCGTTTGTTTCTTCCGCCTCCTTGCACGCGATGAATATACCCGAAGGCGTATAAACTTTGCAAGCTGCGGATGATATGTTAAATACGACTTTTATGTGACCAAACATGAATCATCACGCTGTTTCATGCCTTTACAATTCCCTTAGCGACGCCTGCTGGTTCTTGCCGCGCTGCCTGCTAGAATGATCGGCAGGGGCGCACAGATGCACAAGGAGCGAAAGGAGTCAGACGATGGGCAGACTTTTAATTCTGGCCGTATGCGGATTGTTCTGCGTGGGAGCTGCTCCCAGCGCTTCACATGAGGCAAGGCTGGAGCAGAAGGCGCGAAGCGCGGTCGAGGAATTTATGCAGACGCTCAAGGGGCATTTGTCCGCGGCGATTGAAGAGGGCGGTCCGGCGCATGCCATCAATGTCTGCAGTGAGGTGGCACCGGGCATTGCCTCCCGGATCTCCCGCGAGCAGGGCTGGGAGGTGGGGCGCACGAGTCTGCGGCTGCGCAATACCCGCAACCTGCCGGAGCCGTGGGAACGAGGTGTTCTCGAGAGTTTTGAAGGCAGGCGCAGCGCCGGGGCCGATGTGAAGGGACTCGAATACGGCGAGATGGTTGAGGTCGATGGCCGGAAGAGGTTTCGCTTCATGAAAGCGATTCCCACCCAGGCGCTCTGCCTGCAGTGCCATGGGAAAAACCTCTCGCCCGCGGTAAAAGAAGAGTTGGCCAGGCATTATCCTCACGACCGGGCGACCGGCTTCGCAGAAGGGGATATCCGTGGCGCATTTACAATTGAAATTCCGTTTGCTTACGCGAAGGAGGACACCGGTTCATGAGAAGACTATTCTGCGGCCTGCTTTTTTTTCTGCTTCTGGCCTGCAGCGACCGAGCTGCAGAGATGTACGATACGGCCCGTCTTGAAGAGCGCCAGCGCAACATCGCCCACGCCCGGCAGCTCTACAGTGAAATCATTGAAAAACACCCCGATTCCCCGTATGCCGAAAAAGCCCGCGCGCGTCTGCGGGGCCTACCTGAAGAGTAACGCCCGGAGGTTTGCGATCCGGGCGAGCGGTTACGGTCGATGAAAAGAAATCGGCAGTGCGGGCGTCACTCTCCGGTTTGCGGATCTGCGGGAACCAGGCGCGCCACGCATTCCACATGCGGCGTCTGCGGAAACATGTCCACCGGTTGAACCTCGGCGGTGCGGTACCCGCGGGCCGCGAGCAGATCGAGATCGCGCGCCAGGGTCTGCGGGTCGCAGGAGACGTAAATCAGAGTGCGCGGCTGCAGCGCCGCAAGAGCTTCGAGCACGGCCGGCTCGCACCCCTTGCGCGGCGGGTTGACTGTCGCCACAGCCCCGGGGGGGATTTCGAGGGCCAGATTGTCGATGAGCTCGGCGGCATCTCCGGCGCGAAAGGTGCAATTTCGCAAGCCGTTGAGGCGCGCGTTGTCGGCGGCATTGCGCACCGCCTCTTCGACGACTTCGATGCCGATCACCCGGCCTGCGTCCCGCGCCAGGTTCAGGGCGATGCCACCGATGCCGCAGTAGAGGTCGAGGGCGGACTCGCCCGCGCGCAGCGCGGCCCAGCGTCGCACAAGCGCATAGATGCGCTGTGCCTGATCGTGATTGACCTGAAAGAAAGAGGTCGGGCTGATGCGCAGTTTCAGATCGCCCACCTGGTCAAGCAGAGCCGGCTGGCCGAGCATTTTGAGCGTCTCGCGCCCGATGAGAACATTGCCGGCCGAAGCATTGACGTTCTGCTGGACAGAGACCACCTCGGGAACTTTGCGTGTCAGCCACTTGGCCAGGTGTGTCACCTCCCGGAAGTTGCGCTCGCTGGTGACGAACGTGACCATCGCTTCGTTGCGTGACGGGCTGACGCGCACCACAAGATAGCGCAGCAGACCGCTGCCGCGTTCTGGATTGTAGACATACACGCTCTGCCGCGCGATCTCTTCGCGCACCACCTTGACAATGCGGTTGATCAGCGGGTGGTGCAGCGGGCAGTCGCCAATATCGACAATGTCATGGCTGCGCCGGCGATACAGGCCGATCTGCACCCGACCACGGTGCTTGCCGATGACCAGTTTGGCGTTTGTGCGATAACCGAGCGGAGCCGGGGCCTCCCAGACCGGTGGAATCGCAACCTGTTGCAGGGCCGGATAGGCGCGCAGAGCGGTGCGCACTTTCTCCTGCTTGAACGTAAGCTGCTGCGGGTAGTCGAGCGTGATCAGCGGGCAGCCCAGGCATTGCTCGCTTCTCGTGCAGGGACGGGCGCTGGTGCGCTGGTCACTTTTTTGCAGCAGTTTGACCAGGCGTGCTGCGATCTTCTGGCGTCCCTCATGCTCGATCTCGACCACGGCGCGCTCGCCGGCGAGCACGCCGGCGACCTGGACATCTTTGCCGCGGTGCATGGCATATCCCATGCCGTTCTCATCAATTCGATCGATGAGAACTTCGATCGCCGGCAGCGATGTGCGCCCCGCTGGCGCCGGGCGGCCGGCACTTTTTTTCATGTCGCGAATTTTACGCATTTTTCTTCTCCATAATGCCGGCAAAGTAATCCGCGCGCCGCGGCCCTGTCAATGCCTTTCTCTTTTCTTGGCTTGCCTTTCCTTTCCGGCACTGGCTACACTCCCTGAATCCCCATATTCGGAGGTTACATGTGATCCGTCAGACCCGCTCCCTGAAAATCGGTCCCGTGACTGTCGGCGGCGGCGCCCCGATTTCGGTGCAGTCGATGACCAGTACCGATACCCGCGACCCGATCGCCACTCTGGTGCAGATTACCCGTCTGGCCGAGGCCGGATGCGAGATCGTGCGCTGCGCCGTTCCCGATTCGGAGGCGGCGGCCAGTCTGAAAACGATCTGTGCGCAAAGTCCGTTGCCCGTGATCGCCGATATCCACTTCGACCATCGGCTTGCTCTTCAGGCGCTCGAGGGCGGCATCGCCGGTTTGCGGATCAATCCGGGCAATATCGGTGCGCGCTGGAAAATCGAGGACGTCGTGCGTGGCTGCCGTGAGCGCAGCGTGCCGATCCGGATCGGCGTTAATGCCGGCTCTCTTGAAACGGAGTTACTCAAACGCTATGGTCATCCGAGCGCCGAGGCGATGGTCGAGAGCGCTCTGGGGCATATCCGCATTCTCGAGGATCTCGGGTTTGAGGCCATCAAGGTCAGTCTCAAAGCCTCGGATGTGCGCCGCACGGTCGAGAGCTATCGCCTGCTGGCCGGGAAAGTCGACTATCCCCTGCATATCGGCATCACCGAGGCCGGAACCACCTGGAGCGGCACGGTCAAGAGCGCCGTCGGTCTCGGGGTTCTGCTCTACGACGGCATCGGCGATACTCTGCGTGTCTCGCTGACCGGGGATCCCGTCGAGGAGGTGCGCGTTGGCTGGGAGGTTCTCAAATCTCTCGGGTTGCGCGAGCGCGGGCCGGTCTTCGTCAGCTGTCCGACCTGCGGCCGCTGCCAGGTCGATCTTATTTCGGTGGCCGAAGAGGTTGAGCGTCGCCTGCAGGATCTGCCGCAGAAGATTACCGTCGCGGTCATGGGCTGCGTGGTCAACGGACCGGGCGAGGCGCGCGAGGCCGATGTAGGCATCGCCGGCGGCAAGGGGCAGGGGCTGCTTTTTCGCAAGGGAGAAGTGGTGCGCACGGTGCCGGAGACTCAGATGGTGGACGCCCTGGTTGACGAGGCGCGGCGACTCGCCGATGAGCGCGCCGGCAGCGCCGAATAACCGAACCCTGTGCCAGGGGCTTTTCAATCGAGATGACAAAGGCCGCCGGTTTGCACCGGCGGCCTTTGTTCGTCATTTCAGGTCAGGTTTTCTCCCAGTCTTCGGGGGAGAAGATCGCCTCCACCGACTTTTTGCCTGGCGGGACCATGGGAAAGCAGTAGGTGTCGGGATCGATATCGATATCGACGACCACCGGCCCGTCGATGGCCATCGCCTTTTTGAGCGTGTCGGCCAGTTCATCTTTGCGGGTGACTTTGAAGGCATCCACCTGGAAGCCCCGGGCCACGGCGCAGAAATCGACATGCGAGCCAAGGTCGGTGGACGCATAGCGCTTTTTCAGAAATACGGTCTGAAACTGGCGCACCATGCCGAGTGTGCCGTTGTTGAGGATGATCGTCTTGACCGGGATCTTATAGTACGAGCAGGTCGCCAGCTCCTGGATGTTCATCTGAAAGGCGCCATCGCCGTTGATCGCCAGGACCGTGCGTCCCGGGTTGCCAACGGCCGCGCCGAGCGCTGCCGGCAGCGCATACCCCATGGTTCCGAGCCCGCCGCTGGTGATGTACTGGCGCGGCGCGGAAAAGGGGAAGAAGTTGGCCGTCCACATCTGCGAGAGGCCGACGTCCGAAGCGATGATCGGGGTCTCGCCAACCGCCTGGCTGATCGCCTCCATGATCTCGTGGGGGACCAGATTGTCGCGCTCGGGGCGTGGTAGCGGATTCTTTTTCTTGAATTGATCGATTTGCTCGAGCCAGGCGCTGCGGTCTTTTTCTTTGATCAGTTCAAGCAGCTTCTCCATCCCCTCGCCGGCATCGGCGACGATGGGCAGATGTACCTGTACCGTTTTGCGAATGCTGGCCGGGTCGATGTCGATCTGCACGATCTTGGCATTGGGGGCAAAGCTGTCGATGCGTCCCGTGACCCGGTCGTCGAAGCGGGCGCCCAGGGTGATGAGCAGGTCCGTCTCCTGGAACGACATCACCGCGGTGTAGTTGCCGTGCATGCCCGGCATGCCGAGGCACAGCTCGTGGTCGTCGGGGAAGGCGCCCCGCGCCATGAGGGTGGTGACCACCGGGATGCCGGTGAGCTCGGCCAGCGCCCGCAGGGCGTCAGCGGCCCGGGCCTTGAGGATGCCGCCGCCGGCGTAGATGACGGGGCGCTCGGCGGTCAGGATCAGCTCGGCCGCCTCCTTGATCTTGCGGGGATGTCCCTTGGTGGTGGGCCGGTACCCGGGGAGGCCGGCGGCCACCTCTTCGTCGGTGGGCCAGTACCAGTTCATGGCGGACGCCGGGTTGCCGGGGTCGACGATGTCCTTGGGGACGTCGATGAGCAC
>JAGXHK010000014.1 GCA_024636255.1 Desulfuromonadales bacterium
AATACCCGGTCTCGCCCAATGAGCCGTAAACCTCATCGGTACTGACGTGGATAAAGCGGTGTTCGGTGGCCGGCGAGCCTTCACCCTGGGGCCAGCTGCTGCGGGCGGCCTCGAGCAGGTTGAATGTGCCCACGATGTTGGTCTGGATGAACTGCGACGGACCGTCGATGCTGCGGTCGACATGGCTTTCCGCCGCGAAATGCACAACAGCGTCAATCGCCTCCTCTCGAAAGATTTTTCCGATCAGCTCCTGATCGCAGATATCCCCCTTGACGAACCGGTAGTTCGGATTCCCTTCGATATCCGCCAGGTTATTGGGATTGCCGGCATAGGTCAGACCGTCGAGGTTGATGATCCGGCTGTTCGGAAGTTTTTCCAGGGCCAGGCGCACGAAATTAGCGCCGATGAACCCGCAGCCGCCGGTGACAAGCAGATTTTTCATTCTCTAGGACCTCTTTATTTGAGTGAATCATGAAAAGAATTCGAAAATTATCTGTTCTCGATTTGCCAATTTCTCGTGACGATTCCCAATGTCCGACAGCCTGCTTGCCTTTAATCGTTTCCGCTCAGACAGGCAACCAGACCGTAAAGGTGCTGCCCTTCCCTTCTTCGCTTGCCACCTCAATCCGTCCGCCATGGGCCTCGACAATATGCCGGCATTGATAAAGGCCGATGCCGAAGCCTTTCTTCTTTGTGGTCTCGAACGGCTTAAAGAGACGGTTGCGGATAAAATCCTCGGACATGCCGCTGCCCTGATCGGCGACCCGGATGAACCCCTCGCCACCCTCTTGTCCCACCTCAACCCGGACGCGTCCTTTTCCGTTGCTGGCTTCCCGCGCATTGAGAACCAGGTTGAGCACCACTTTTTCGATCTCCTCCGCATCGACGTCGGCCGTGACGCCCTCCCCTTCAATGTCGATTTTTTCCGAGGCGATCCTACCCCCATCTGTTGCGATCTGCTTCAGATCGGCCGGGCTGCGGTTGAGCTGTGACTTCTCCTGCAGATTTTTCAATCGCTGAATCAGCCCTTTCATTTTTCCGACCGTGCCGCGCAGGGTCTCCATCATATCCGTCTGGAACTCCGGATCATCCAGATAGTTTTCCGCGTTGTCGACCACCAGCCCCAGGTTCGAGGTCAGATTCTTCAGATCGTGCAGGACAAATGCCGAAACCCGCCCCATCAGTTCCATCTCGCGGGCGGCGGAGAGCTCTTCCGAGAGTCGCAGGTTGAGGATGGCCGACGCCGCCTGACGCGCAAGAACCTTCATCAGGTCGAAATCTTCATAGGTCAGATTTTCGGACGGATTGATTCTTTCGCCCAGAGCGACGAATCCCTCGATCCGGTTGTCCGAACGCAGCGGCACGAGAAACCCGGCGTCCTTTCCTGCCAGGACCGGCCCCCACCCCTCGCTCTCCTCTTCCAGATCGACCACCCAATCCCTCTCATCCAGCTTTCGCAGGGCTTCGACTGCGGGCGCGAGCATCTCTTCGGCCGACCTTTTCTCGAATTCATGCACGCAGCGGAAGCTCGCATCGTCCTGCCGCAGAAAAAGCACGGCTCCCCGCACGGCAAAAGTCTCGCAGAAAAACGCAAGTATGTTCCCGTGGAGTTCGCTGCTGTGCCGCGCCTCGGCGATGCCGCGGGTAAAATCGAGCCATTGCTGGCGATAATCGTACTTTGAGCGATAGAAATGCTTATGCAGGTTGACCTTGATCTTGCGTTTGACCTTGTCGGAGAGCAGCAAAGCGATCATCGCCACGCAGCCGACAAAAGCGACCACGATGAAAAAGGTGCGCTGCGACGACTCTCCGAAATAGCGCAGCCCTTCTCCGAGCAGGGCGATCCCGATAAAGTACAGGCCGAGGACGAAGATCACCACCGAGCGGTAAGCCATATCGGCGGAAAGCCGCACGCCGCTGATATCGCCCCGCCGAATGCGCGAGTAGGCCATGAGCAGCACAGCGATCGAAAACATCATCGCCCGCGCCGGGGCCAGGCTCATGTCGATGGATCGGTAGAGCAGGCTCTGGCTGTAATAGACGATGAAAAAGGCAACGATCAGCCCCGCCCCGATCACCTCGAACTTGATCTTCCAGCGCTCGGTGCGCGGAGCGCTCATCAGGGTGACCTCGAGATTGACCAGCGCAAAGATCAGGAAAAGGAGAATGGCGATGTAGAAAAAGTAACCGGGGTCGCCAAGAAAAAGCAGCATCTCTTCCCCGAAATCGGGGCTGTAGAAAAACTGCTCGAGGGGGATCATGAATGCCGCAAGCGGCACCAGCGCTGCCGTTATCAGGAAAATGCGCTGCAGCCACGAACTGCGCCCCGCGCGGGCGAATTTCTGCGAGTAAAGCAGCCAGGTCAGCGGCAGGAAGGACTCTGCGATAAGCGCCCACTTTTTGTAGAGGTAGAGCTGCTCCGGCCGGGCGAGTGAAAGATAGTCGAAGATTTCAAGCAGACCGGTAGCGGCAAACGCGCCGCCAAGGGCCACCACCCAAAGGGCTGGACGCCCTCTTTTGAACAACAGGAAAAGGCCGTACAAGACGGCCAGGCTGACGGAAAGAATAACAAATGAAAGATGAACCATGAATCCAATCTTTATCTCAACCGGAGGCGCGAAGCATTCGTAAAACCGGACCTGACGGCCAGGGATCAGGGCGCCACGCTCACTCCGGCAGAAACATCGCAAGCCGCGGCAGAAAATCGCCCATGAAATCCTCAACCGTTCGCACGGCCTCATCAACCGTCGAGGTCACCGGCGCCGAGAGCCGGACGAATGCTGCGTCATTACGGCCGTATTTCAGAGAATTGAGCACCATCTTCATCTTGAGCGTGTAGTCGCTGGTGATGGTTTCGTCTTTCATCTGGTACCAGTAGAGAAAAACCTCTTTCGCCTCATCCTTCTGATAGACGGCCTGGATCAGGTTGATTTTCTCTCCGCCGACATCCACCGTGCGCACCTGCTCCGCAACGCTGTGCCACCCGCTTCCCGGCAGGCAGTGTTTGGGCGAGTGGATCTGCCTCCCCTCGCCCTGCGTTTCATAGTAGCCGAGGTAGATGGCGACCCGATCGTCCTCGCTGCGATATTCGCGCATGATGTAATCCGAAACGCGCAGCTGGTCCAGCACCCCCTTGCTGAAAAACTGGCTGCGGCCCTGCCAGCCGTCGATATTCTGGGGGAACGTCTCAAGCGGCGCCTTCAACGGCACTTTCTGATGAAAGGTGTGTCCGTGAACGTACCAGTCGAACCCGAAAAGAACCACCGCCAGAATCAACAGTCGCTTACCCATCTGTCTTCCCTCCGATTCTGCTCAGCAGAGCCGATGACCCCATCAGCATCACCATCGCCACGCCGAAAATTGCCAGTCCGGCGAAATCGTGAAAGAAGCCGTGCGCCACTTCGGCACCGTAGCGGCTCGCCAGAATGCCCGTGCCGATCACCCGGATCGCATTGGCCAGCACCGCGATGGGGATGGCCAGGGCGATAAGCACAACCTGCTTCCACCAACGATCCAGAAAAAAGTAACCCATCGCCGCAGCCAGAGCCAGCAGCGAGATGATCGAGCGAATACCGCTGCACGCATCTGCGACCTCCAGGGTGGTCGTGGTCAGATGAATGATATTCCCCTCGCGCAGCACCGGGATGCCGAGCATCTTCAGCGTCGCAACCGAATATTCCGAGATCATCAGCTTCAGCGGAAAAGCGATGCTGTCGTAGAGAATATACGGCAGCGGGATCATGAAGACCAGAAAGGCGTAGGGAAAGGCAAGCTCCCGGAAGATCGGCCAGCCCAGGGCGAAGAGCATGCTGCCGCCGAGTACAACCAGCATGGAAAAACGCATGGTGAACGATTCGCCGGCCACATTGCCGACCAGAAACAGCCCGAGCCCGAGAGCGATGACCAGCAGACCGCTCCAGGCTCGTTCGACAGGCAGACGGGCAAGACTCTCCCGCTTCATCCAGACGATATACCCGGCGATGACCGGCACCAGAAAACCGTGGGAATAGTTGGGATCGACTTCCCAATCGTAGACCATTCCCGCTATCGCCTGCCCGTAGAGATAGGCAAAAGCGGCGATAAAAAGTATCCCGCCCAGGGCGACGGAATAATTAATACGAACTGCTTTCATGCTTTTCAACTCCAATTGTTAAAACCACGCCACATCCATCATCGTCCCGCTCCGAACGGTCGGTACAGCGGATCCCCCACCAGGACCATCTTCCACGACAGCCACGGCAGACTCAAGAAATAACTTTCCGCCAGGGTATAGTATCCATCGACCAGCAGACCGAAAAACGCTTCCGGCACGGGGAATGCCTGCGCGTACGGCTCGCCGACCGGCCCGATGACGGCCGCAGCCCCTTCCTCGAGCATGCGCTTGCACCAGACCTGGCTGCTGCCGGCTCTCAGGGTCTGGCATTCCTGGCTGGCGATGTGATACCCGATCGCGCCTTTCTTCCAGGTGAACGCATCGACATAACGGGCCAGGCTGTACCATCCGCAATACAGGGCGGCATCCGGCGCGTCACCGGGCTGGAACAACCCGCTCTGGTCGTCCACGACAACCGCCAGCCGGCCGCTCTTGCGAACCCGCTCGGCCGCCAGGTGAATCGAGAGATCGTAATAGGCGGTGCCTTTCACATCGGTCTTTGCCGGGCGCGGGTAACGCGCGTCGAAATAGGCCGTGCCGGACAGTCCCTCCTTTTCCGCCTCCAGGCTGTCATCGATGATGCGTTTTACCACCGCGGGGCCCGGCCCATCCAGCCGGCCGACCATCAGAACGGAAGGTTTCTGCACGGGCAGATCGGCCGATTTGCCCTTATTCCCGAGAAAGAACGGATTCGGCACCCAAGCCGCCAGCGGGTAGTCCCCCGCCAGAATCAACGCCAGCTCCGAATCGAGCGACGCGCGATAGGCGGCATCGCGATAATTTTCGGCCTCTTTTTGAAAACCCTTGAGGCGCTTTTCAAGCTCGTCCTTCCGCTCCGGCTCGGTGCCGGTTTTCAGAAGGCCCTTGAGCGCGCCGATCCGCTTTTCGAGATCCTCCCGTCTCTGCCTGACGGTTTGCGGCGCCCCGACCTTGAGCGGCATGCCGTACATCACAACCAGCGCCTTGATTTCACCGGGCGCGAATCGTGTCTGCAGGGCCTTGCGCACAGGCGCGGCGACATTCTCATCGTATTCCTGCCGGCTGATGGACATCGTCTCCGATAGGCGGATTTTGATCAGACTGCGCTCCGGAATGCTGCGGGCCTGCATATAATATTCAGCCAGCTCGGAGCTTTCCTCGATAAAGCTGTTGCAGATCACAGCAACTTCAGCGGGTTCGAGCGCATACCCCGTAAGCGGCAGCGAACAGCAGACAAACAGAGAAAGAAGGATCCTTCTCAACGTGACCTTCGATGTGACGCGTTCCATTTCTCCGCTCCCTTCCGGTGAACAGCCATTCGCGCTGGATCGCCTCAGAGTGGGTCCCTGCCTATAGTAAAAGGCCCGCAATTCGACTGAAGCTGTACTTCGATGGCGCCGATATCAGGGGCATTCTGCCTGGGCGCCCCACAGAAATCGGTTGAAATCAGATCATTCGGAATTCCTTTATCGATCAGCACGTCTGCGTCGGCCGGTTGAAAATTCCCCGCCCACGGATTTTCGAAAACGTCGTCGAATGTTTTCCCGAACAGCCCCCCTTCCAGATTCAGGTTCCCTTCCCGGATACTGGTCCCGCCGTCGCGATCGCGGATTTTCCCGTCAAACAGGTTGTTCTTGACGATCGCCGTGCTGACGGGAAAACGCACATCGATCCCCATCGTGCGGAAAAAAGTATTGTTCAGAACCTGCGTGTTGCGGGCTTTATTCAGGTAAAGCCCGGCGTCGCTGCAATACATGACGATGTTGTTGCGAAGAATGCCGTCGGAATGCTCGATCGCGTTGTCATGATCCCGCGAAGCCGCCTCGGTGGTCCCCCCGCCCCCGAAGGAGAGACCGACGCGCACTCCGCCCGTATGGGCGTATTCGCCGACCACCAGATTTTTCTCGAAGACGCCGCCCGATGCATTGCCTTTGATAAAAGCCGCGTAGCTGATGCGGTCGCCCTCGCCCTTGGCGAAATCGGCGAGCAGATTCTCCCGGATCGTCCACCGGTCGGCGCCGACCACATCGATGCAGGTGACGGGCTTGCTGGTGCGGCGAACCCGTGAGTTGTAAAAGCTGTTTCCCTCGATCAAGGCTCCATTCGGAAATTCTGTGGAGCCATCACGGGCCTCCAGGCCATTGGCCTTGATCATGGCGTTGAAATCATGCACCCGGCTGTTTCTCAGAACAAAACCCCGCCCCTTGCCGACTACGTGAAACGCATGCTCGCAGCGGCTGTCATCGCGGCAGACCCCTTTTACATCCAGGTTCTCGAAGACCCAGAATGGAGCATCGACCAGAAATCCCTCCAGGGAGTTCAGCTCCAGGCGGGCCTGACCGAGCTCTTCGGCTCTGAAGCGGATCGGCTTTTCGGGAGTCCCCGGACGCGTGATGTCGATATTGTACATATCGAAGCGATAGGTGCCGGGCGCAAGCGTGATGACATCTCCGGGCAGGGCCTCCTTGAGAGCCCGCAACACCTCCTTTTCGTTCGCCACTCGGACGATCCGCTCTTCACCGGGGGTGCTGACCGACTCCTTGAACGCGCCTTCGCGCAACCAGTCTTCCGGCACCGCGCGCCCCCCTTCCGCATAATAGAGATGCTTCAATTCCCGGTCCCTGCGCGCGCCCTGCCCCCGCCAGTCCGCATCGTCGAGCGGCGCGAGCCGCACGTCTTCCGGCCTGAGCCGCTCGGGCTTCACCCATGCGGCCACGGCGCTGTCCTCCAGACCGGCCCTCTGCAAGGCCTTCGTCGCCAGGACCTTCGGCGGCATATCGTACGCGCGCAGGATTGTGAACCCGGCCAGGAGGACTGCGACAAGACAGAGCAGACCGAAAAGGGCCAGAGCATTGCGGGCGACATGAAATAGCTTTCTACCGAATCCCATCTGTTCAGGCGAATCCTTTCTGGGCGACTTTCGAGACGACATACCGGTATTTTCCCGAGGCGTCGCGGGGGATCTCCTCCACATGCTCTACGCGGACCGCGATCTCCTCCCCCATGCGTTTTCTGAAACCCGCCGCGATCCGCGCATCCCCATCGGGCGGGTAGCCATCGTTGGTTTTCAGTTGAACGCGCAGGTCATCCACCTCTTCCTGTAGAATCTTGAACTCCGCAACCCCTTCGATATCGCGCACCACGTAGATCAGGGAGAGGGCATGCTGCCAGCGGCCGTCCGGAGTGACGATGAAATCGGTGGTGCGCCCGCGAATCTTCTGCATCGCGCTCAGGCCGCGCCCGCAGGCGCAGTCATCGGCTGCCGGCTGCGCCACGTCTCCGGTCCGGTAGCGGATAAAGGGCATGCCCCAGTTGTCGAAATGGGTCAGGACGATCTCCCCGTCCTCCCCTTCGGCCACCGGCTCGCCATCGCGCAGATACTCGACCTCCAGATTCCCGTCCATGACATGGTAGGTCCCTTCCCTGCATTGATGGGAGACGAACCCCCCTTC
>JAGXHK010000128.1 GCA_024636255.1 Desulfuromonadales bacterium
ATCCATGCCTGACCTGGGGCTTGCCGACGAAAAAATCTCGGCTGTGGCCGCTTATCTGCTCGAGCGGCACGGGGAAGGAGGGGCAAACTAGCCATGGCGTTGAATGAGGCTCAGAAAAAGAAGCTGCTGCGTGCCGCCCTGGCGATGGTTGCAGTGGGCTATTTCGGTGCCGTTGTGCTGCTGGGCGGCGCTCTGGGGATCTGGCGTCTTGAAGGGACGCACTATCCCGCTCAGCCGATCGCTTTTCCTCATACCGTTCATGCCGGAGAACTCGGCATGGTCTGCACCTTCTGTCACCCCTATGCCGAGACCGCTCGCAGCGCCGGGGTCCCCGCGCTTTCCAAATGCATGGCCTGCCATCAGCAGATCGCGACCGAAAAACCGGAAATCCAGAAGCTGACCCGTTATTGGGAAGATCGGGAGCCGGTCGCCTGGGTGCGTCTGCACGCACTTCCCGATTTCATTTATTTTTCGCACAAGCGGCATATCAGCGCGGACGTCGACTGTTTTGCCTGCCACGGCCCGGTGGCGGCCATGGCCGAGGTGCGGCCGATCCGTCCGCTGACGATGGGTTTCTGCGTGACCTGTCACAAGGTGCGCAACGCTCCCACCGACTGCTGGACCTGCCATCTGTAATCGAGGTGTCATGGAACGACGGGACTTTCTGAGAATGCTTGGACTCTTTTCCAGCGCGACCCTGCTGCCCGGGTGTAGCCGGGACAAGCACGGCGAGTTGATTTCGACCCTGGTCCCCCCCGACGAGGGGGTGATCCCCGGCGAGGCACGCTATGTCCCCTCGACCTGTACCGAGTGTCCCGCCCACTGCGGTCTGCTGGTGCGGCTGCGCGAGAACCGCCCGGTCAAGCTTGAAGGGCTGCCCGAGCATCCCGTGAGCCGCGGCGGATTATGTCTGCGCGGTCAAGCCTCGCTGGCCCGGCTCTACCATCCCGAGCGCATCCGCGAGCCCCTGCAGAAGGATGGACAGGGGCGCTGGCAGCCCCTCTCCTGGGGCGATGCCTATTCCCGCATTGTCCGAGAGGTCCAGGAGCGCAAGGGCGCCGGGCGTTCTGCCGCCTGGCTTTCCGGACGCACGACCGGCACATTGGATGAATTGCTCGAGGCCTTTGCGGCCGGGACCGGCATCGAACGCTCCGCCGAATACGAGCTCTACAGTCATGCGGCTCTGCGCCAGGCCGCCGGGATGCTCTTCGGGGTCGCCGACCTGCCGGTCTGGAAACCGGAAAAGGCCGACCTGCTCGTCACTTTCGGCGCCGATCTGGCTGAAACCTTTGTGCAGCCTGTCGCCTACACGAAAGGGTTAAGCGATGTGCGGCTGAAGGAAGAATTCGCCTGGTGGCATCTCGAGCCGCATTTCTCCCTGACCGGGGCCAACGCCGACCGGCGCCTGAGACTGAACCCGGGCAGCGAGGCGGCCGTTCTTCTCTACCTGTTCAATGACCTCGCGCAGCGCAGTGAATTCCAGGATCGCGTCCCTGCCGGCCTGAAAGATGCGCTCCCGTCATTCTCCGCCGCCGAGGCCGCCCGCCGCAGCGGCGTTTCGCAGCAGTCGCTTGAAGACCTGGCGCAGCGCCTTGCCGGCGCCGGCGCTCCCCTGGTCATTGCCGGCAGCGTTGGCCTCGGGCACAGCGAGGCCCTCGAGGCGGCCCTGCTGGCGCTGCTCCTGCAGAACCTGCTTGACCCCGCAGGGGAGAGGGCCGACTGGCGGCGCACCGAAAATTACGCCGGGCTCGCCGACCTCAATACGATGCAGGAACTGACCCGTCGCCTGCGCGGCGAAGAGATCGGTGTGCTCTTCGTCTCGCGCTGCAATCCGGTCTACAATCTTCCGCTGAGTTTCGCCTTTTCCGCAGCTCTCGAGAAGGTTCCATTGGTCGTCGGCCTGGGCGAAATCATGGATGAAACCCTCGAGGCCTGCGATCTGATTCTGCCGCTTTCAAACGGCCTCGAGAGCTGGGGCGATGCGGTCCCGCGCAGTGGCGTGCGCAGCGCACTGCGGCCGGTGATCGCGCAACTGCACGATACGCGCACCGAGGGCGATATTCTTCTCGATCTCTGGCGGGCGCTCGAGGTGGGAGCCGTTCCGGCCGAAAGCTGGCAGAAATATCTTCTGCAGAACTGGGACCGGCTCTATCCGGAGGAGCAGATCAGCGAACTGGCGGTGCAGGGCTTCGTCCTTTCCCGGCCGCAGAGGCCAGCAGCGCAGCTGCGCGTTGAGGATGCGGCGCGAACACTGGAATCCGGCCTGCAGGCGCCTGTCGTACGGGGAGCGGCGCTGGTGGTCGCTCCGTCATTGCGCACCTTCGACGGGAGAAGCCGGCCCCTGCCGCATACCGCCGAGATTCCCGATCCCCTGACCACGATCAGTTACGGCGCCTGGGTCAGTCTGGCCGCCGAAGCGCTGGCCGGACTCGGCGCCGAAAAGCGCGATCTGCTGGAGCTGAGCGCCGGCAGCTGGCGCATCATTCTGCCGGCCAAGGCCCAGCCCGGACTCAGTGGGGATGTGCTTGCGCTGCAGCGTGACAGTCTTGATGGCCTCCCCTTGGAGGTGGAGGCGCGCACCGGCGAGTTGATCATGACGGTCCCCAGTCTGGGCCTGCGTGGCGTGGAGGGGAGTGCCGCTTTGCCGGTTCTCGCCGGGTCCGCTTCGCAGCACGGCCGGGGCCTTATTCCCGATCCGGTCCATCTGAAAGAGAAGGATAAGAAGGAGAAGCGCTACAGCCTCTACCCCGAGCACGTGCATGAGGGATACCGGTGGGGAATGGTCATCGACCTGGAGCTGTGCACCGGGTGCAGCGGCTGCGTGGCGGCCTGCTACATCGAGAACAACGTGCCGGTCGTGGGGAAGAAAGACCACCTCAAGGGCCGCGAGATGTCATGGCTGCGCATCGAGCCTTTCTATGAAGAAGACGGGCGGGTCGGGCTGCTGCCCATGCTCTGCCAGCATTGCCACTTTGCTCCCTGCGAGCCGGTCTGCCCGGTCTACGCTGCCTATCACAATCCCGAGGGGCTCAACGTGCAGGTTTA
Source organism: Desulfuromonadales bacterium (assembly GCA_024636255.1). Classification (GTDB taxonomy): domain Bacteria; phylum Desulfobacterota; class Desulfuromonadia; order Desulfuromonadales; family Geoalkalibacteraceae; genus JAGXHK01. The sequence continues at coordinate 3,046 of JAGXHK010000128.1, forward strand.
CCAGCGCTGCGTTGGCACCCGTTACTGTTCGAACAACTGCCCCTACAAGGTGCGCCGGTTCAACTTCTGGCAGCCCCGCCGGCCTGAGCCGCTCGACCTGATGCTCAATCCCGATCTGGTGGCACGCGACAAAGGGATGATGGAGAAGTGCACCTTCTGCATCCAGCGTATCCGCAACGCTCGCGATCAGGCCCGCGACGAGGAAAGGCCCATCCGCGACGGAGAGTTCACCACGGCCTGCGCGCAGAGCTGTCCGGCCAACGCCATCACTTTCGGCGATCTCAACGATGAGACATCACGGGTCGCGAAGCTGGCCGGCGATCCGCGCGCCTACACTGTCTTCGAGAAACTCGGCACCGTGCCTTCGATTCACTATCTGGCACCACGCAAAACGGAAGGAACCCATGGCTGATCAGGAAAAAGCCCTCGCATCCCGTGAGCAGCTCGAGCAGGACGTGCTTGGCGCCATGCGCCGTCCCGGTCTGCCCTATCTGGCGGCGCTTGGCCTGTGCGGGGCGAGCGTGCTGCTGCTGGTGGGATTGTGGGGCTGGCAGATCCACAGTGGTCTGGGGGTTACGGGGCTGATGCATCCGGTCAAGTGGGGGGTCTACATCACCAACTTCATCTTCTGGGTCGGCATCGCCCATTCAGGAACCCTGATCTCGGCCGTTCTCTATCTGTTCCGGGCGCGTTTCCGCACCAGTTTCAATCGGCCGGCCGAGGCGATGACGCTCATCGCTCTGACTGTGGCCGGGCTTTTCCCCCTCATCCATCTCGGCCGGGTTGTGATTTTCTATTACCTGCTGCCGTACCCGAGCCAGCGCCAGCTCTGGCCGAATTTCCGCTCCCCCCTGGTCTGGGACGTTGTTGCCGTGACCACCTACATGATCGTCAGCTTCATCTTCTTCTATGTCGGCATGCTCCCCGACCTCGCCATCGCCCGCCGGCGGGTCAAAGGGTGGGCCCGCCACATTTACGGAGCGCTCTCCCTCGGCTGGCGTGGCACCCTGGGCGAGTGGCGCCACTACAACAAGCTCTACATGTTCCTGGCTGCGTTCGCCACCCCGCTGGTGGCCTCGGTGCACTCTATCGTCTCCTGGGATTTTGCCGTCAGTATCGTGCCCGGCTGGCACACCACCATCTTCGCGCCGTATTTTGTGGCTGGAGCGATCTTCTCCGGCACCGCGATGGTGATGACCCTGATGATCCCGACGCGGCGGATTCTCAAGCTCGAGCCGTACATCAGCGTTGATCATTTCGAAGCGATCGCGAAGATCCTGCTCTTCACATCGCTGATCGTAAGCTACTCCTATATCACCGAGACGTCCCTTGCCTTTTACCACGGCAACCTTTTCGAGATGGAGCAGTTCCGCTACCGATCCTTCGGCGACTACGCGGTGCTGTACTGGATCATGATCCTGTGCAACAGCGTGCTTCCCCTGTCCCTGTTCTTCAAAAAACTGCGCCGCAACCTCAGCTGGCTCTTCGCCCTGTCGATACTGATCAACGTGGGTATGTGGATCGAGCGTTTCGTGATCGTCGTCAGCTCCTTGGCCCGCGACTACGATCCCTATGCCTGGGGAACCTATATGCCGAGCTTTGTGGAGATCGGCATCACCGTCGGATCGTTCGGCCTGTTCTTTTTTATGTTCCTGCTCTTCCTCAAGACACTGCCCGTGCTGTCGATGACCGAAATCAAGGAGCACATGGAATGAGCCGCACCTTCGAATTTGTCGACCAGAGAGCGTTTCTCGATAAGCTGCGTGACCTGCGGGAGCAGGGATATGGCCGCTACGACCTGGAACTGATTTTGCCCTGGCCGGTTCCCGAGGTTGAAGAGATTCTCGGGATCGGCCCCGGCGCCATGCGATTTTTCAGTCTTGCCGGAGGCCTTGGCGGCTTTGCCGGCGGGCTCCTGCTGACAATCCTCACCGTTCTGTCGTGGCCGCTGATCACCGGCGGTAAACCAATCATCTCCTGGCCACCGTTTTTACTCATCGCCTACCTGCTGACCATTCTCTTCGGTTCGCTGACGACCTTCGCAGGCTTTTTGCTGCTGGCGCGCCGGCCGGCGCTGCGCGGGATGATCGAACCGGAGGCGGCGGCCAACCGCTTTGTCATCGTGCTCAAGGAGGAGGCATGACCATTCTGACC
>JAGXHK010000015.1 GCA_024636255.1 Desulfuromonadales bacterium
CCGGGGGCGGTGCCGACTACCTGAAAGGCTGCGCGCAGCACATCCCCTGTGGTATTGAAGGCCCCGGCGACAGCGCCGCCGGCATCGCCCTTGCGCACCATCATCGACCCGAAATAGAGATTGTCTTCTGCGGTCAGCAACGAGCGCGCCTCATCCGCTGTCAGTCCCTTTTTCTTACGCAGCTCCACCAGTTCGTCGACATATGCATCCAGCTTATCCGATTGCGCCGGCTCGATGAGCGTCACCCCGTCCAGAGAACAGCCCAGGGCAGCGGCTCTTTCGTGCAGCGATGCGGAGCTGCCGAGAAGAACCACATGAGCCAGTCCGGCGGCCACGATCTGCCCGGAGGCCTGGATCATGCGGTCGTCATACCCTTCGGGCAGGACCACCGTCTGCAGATTCTGCCGCGCTTTGGTTTTGATTTGATCTACCAGGTGCATGAATGTCCTCCTTTTTCAGAACAAAGTTTTATAAAACAGGGCCTTTTTATACCCGATGCGGGAAACGAGGGTCAACCCCTTTAGGAAACCAGCAGAAAGAATCACCGCTTCGCCTCTGGCCTCAGCGGGGGGGCATCATGTATAATCACGGGACTGAAACCCCGGGAAATAAAATATAGCCGATGAATTTCAACCCGCGACAATCACTTCTGCTCTGGTGGCTGCTTCCCCTTTCGCTGCTTCTGCACTTTCTGCTGCTGCAGCTGCTGCCACACATCCCCTCTCTGAGCTCCCCGCCTGAGGAGCCGGTGTATGTCGAGATCCGACCTCCTCAGCCAGCCCCGAAGCTGAGCCGGGAACTCGACGTGCCGCCGCGCCCCGAGCCCGAGAGGCCCCGGGAAACGCCAGCCAAGCGATTGGGGCCTCAGGACCAGATCGTCGAGAAAGAAACCGCCCCCAAGGGGAAAGATACCGAAGACGTTCGCGCCCCATCTGCAGTTGCTCCGCCGGCGCCCCCGCGACCGGCCGCCCCGCCCGAACCGAAGCCGGCAGAGCAGCCCGAGCCACAACAAAAGCCGGCACCCGAGCCGGAGCCGGCAAAAGAGCAGCCGGCGCCCCGGGAAGAGAGCGTCCGCGTCACCGAACCGGCCGCTACGCCCAGGGCCGAAGAACGCGAGCCGGTTGAGAAAACCGAAAAGGCCGAAAAACTTCCCGATATGGAATCATTGCTCAAGCTTCCGCAGCAGACCACGTCGCGTTTGAGCGGGCAGCAGCGCACCAAGTTCCGCGAAGAGGTCGAGGAGGGGGATGCGGTCTGGCTCGACATGGAGAAGGACATCCTCATCTCGTTCTTCCAGCGCTTCCGCGACAATATCTGCAATGTCTGGAACTATCCGCGCCCTGCCGCGGAGCGGGGGCAGGAAGGGACCACCCTGCTGCGGGTCACGGTGCGCCGCGACGGCACGGTGGAGGATGTTCGGGTGGCTGAATCCAGCGGCGCGCCGCTGCTTGATGACGAAGCCGCAGCCGCCGTCTGGAAAGGGGCACCTTACGGCCCTTTGCCGCGTGCCTATGAGAGAGAAACACTGACAATCTTTGCGCACTTTCAGTACCGGATCGGACGGACCGTAATGTTCGGTGCGAATTGAGGATTGCGATCCGACCGCACATACATCAAAGAAGGGAGGCCGATTCTGCGAGCCTCCCTTCTTTTTTTCTCACCCGTTCTCGTTCTCTGCGCGCCAGCGCAGGCGCGGCTTGCGCGCAGCGCGCGTCTCATCGAGCCGGCGGATGTGCGGCACCCGCGGCGCCTGCTTGAGCAGTTCCGGGTCCTCTTGCGCTTCGCGGACAATGGCCAGCATCGCCTCGCAGAACTCATCGAGGGCCTCGACGCTTTCGGTCTCCGTCGGCTCGATCATCAGCGCGCCGGCGACCACCAGAGGAAAATAGACGGTGGGGGGATGGAAGCCGTAGTCAATGAGACGCTTGGCCACATCGAGGGTTTTGCAGCCACCCTGCAGATCGCGGTCAGAGAAGACCACTTCATGCAGAGAGCGGCGCTTGTAAGGAAGATGGAATGCGGGTTCGAGGCGGGCGCGCACATAATTGGCGTTGAGAACGGCCATCTCGGTGGCCTCCCTGAGCCCTGCGCCACCCATGGTGCGGATATAGGCCCACGCCCTGACCAGGACTCCGAAATGGCCATGGAACCCTTTCATCCGCCCGATGGAGCGGGGGCGATCGAAGTCGAGGCGAAAGCCATCCTCATCCCTGACAACCACCGGCACCGGCAGAAACGGCGCGAGCTCTGCGCTCACTCCGACGGGCCCGGATCCCGGTCCGCCGCCGCCATGCGGGGTGGAGAACGTCTTGTGCAGGTTGAAGTGCATCACGTCGATCCCCATATCGCCAGGGCGCGCGATTCCCATCAAGGCGTTGAGGTTGGCGCCGTCGCAGTAGACCAAACCGCCTTGGTCGTGGACGACTTTGCAGATCTCGGCGATCTCCCCTTCGAACAATCCCAGGGTGTTGGGATTGGTAATCATCAGGGCAGCAACCTCATTATCCATGTGCTCGGCGACCGCTGCCGCGGTCAGTATGCCGTCAGAGGCCACGGGAACCACCTGGTAGCCGCACAGGGCTGCGGTCGCCGGGTTGGTGCCGTGCGCCGTATCCGGGATGATCACCTTATGGCGCTTCTGCCCGCGCGCCTCGTGAAAGGCCCGGATAACCAGCATGCCCGCGAGCTCGCCGTGAGCGCCCGCCCCCGGCTGCAGGGTCAGCGCCGGCAGGCCGGAAATCTCGGCCAGGGCTTCCTGCAGGTCATGCATCATTTCCAGAGCGCCCTGCGCCAGGCGATCCGGGACCATCGGGTGCACTTGAGCGAATCCAGACAGGCGGCAGGCCGCCTCGTTCACCTTCGGATTGTACTTCATGGTACAGCTGCCCAAAGGGTAAAAGCCGGAATCGACCCCGTAATTCCAGGTTGACAGACGGGTGAAATGGCGCACCACATCGACTTCCGAGAGCTCGGGAAAGCCGGTGATCTCAGCACGCTCCAGATTCTCGGGCAACTGCGCCTCGGGAACATCGAGGGTCGGCAGGCGATACCCTTTGCGTCCCGGCGTGGAGTGTTCGAAGAGCAGCTTTTCCTTCAGAATCAGTCCGCGCGTACCGGCTCTCATGACGCACCTCCCGCCAAGGCATCGACCAAGGCGTCGATCTGCCCCCGGCTGTTCTGCTCGGTGACACAGACCAGCAGGTGCTGATCGAATTCGGGGTAGAAACACTCAAGGGCAATGCCGCCGAGCATTCCCTGTTGTTCGAGGCGACTCAGAACCGCAGCGCTACCCTCTTCGGCTTTGACCACGAACTCATTGAAGGTGGGGCCGGAGAAAGGAATTTTAAAGCCCTGCAGGGCGCCGATGCGCTCCTTGGCGTATTGCGTTTTTGAAAAATTATGCTGCGCCACTTCGCGCAGACCTGTTTTGCCCATCAAAGACAGGTAGATCGTCGCCATCAGGGCGCACAGCCCCTGGTTGGAGCAGATATTCGAGGTCGCTCTCTCGCGCCGGATGTGCTGCTCGCGGGTCGCGAGAGTCAGCACGAACCCCCGGCGCCCTTCCAGATCGAGAGTTTCGCCGACCAGACGTCCCGGCAGGGTGCGGATGTCTTTCTGGCGGGCAGCAAAGAAACCAAGGTAGGGCCCGCCGAAGGAAAGGGGCAGTCCGAAGCTCTGACCTTCGCCCAGCACGATGTCGGCCCCGAGTTCGCCGGGCGACTTGAGCAGGCCGAGCGCGATCGGCTCCTGGACAGCGGCAACAAGCCGGGCGCCGTGTTCATGGGCCAGCTTGGCCTGAGATCCGATATCTTCGATGATTCCGAAAAAGTTGGGATAGCCGCTCACGACCGCAGCACAATCCTGGTCAAGGGCTGCGCCGAGTGCCTTGAGATCGGTGCGCCCGGTCGCGGCATCGACGGGGATCTCTTCCAGCTCGACATCGAGATACCGGCAGTAGGTCTGGACCGTACTGCGGTATTCGGGATGCAGCCCACGAGAGAGGAGCACCCGCCGCCTGCGGGTAGCGCGGCAGGCCATCAGCACACCTTCGGCACAGGCCGAGGCCCCATCGTACATAGAAGCGTTTGCCGCATCCATGCCGGTGAGCTGGCAGATCATGGTCTGGTATTCGAAAATGGCCTGCAGCGTTCCCTGGCTGATCTCCGGCTGATAAGGCGTATAAGCCGTGTAGAATTCGCTGCGCGAGACCAGGTGGTCGATGACCGCAGGGATGAAATGATTGTAGGCGCCGGCGCCGAGAAAGGACGCTGTCTGCGAAACGGTCGCGTTGCGCTGTGCCAGTTCCTGCAGCGCTACGAGAAGCTCGCTCTCGCTTAGAGAGTCGTCAAGGTTAAGCGGACGCTGCAGCCGGACCGAATCCGGAATTTCGACGAACAGCTCGTCGACCGAATCCACCCCGACGGTCTGCAGCATCCGACGGACGTCCTCGGCAGTATGAGGAATGTAGCGCATGATGAAAAAACTCCTGAGCTTTTTTATTCCTGCTCTTCTTATTCCTGCTCTTCGACAAAGGTGCGATAGGCGTCGGCATCCATCAGCCCCTCGAGTTCCTGGGCATCGCTGATGCGCAGTTTGACCATCCAGGCATCCTCGTAGGGAGACGTGTTGAGGACCTCCGGTGCATCGGGCAGTTCTTCGTTAATCTCAACAACCTCCCCGGAAATCGGCGCATAGACATCGGAAACGGCCTTGACCGACTCGACCACGCCGAACGGCTTGCCTGCCTCGAATTGCCGACCGACCTCGGGCAGCTCGACAAAGACGACATCGCCGAGGGAGTCCTGAGCGAAATCGGTGATCCCGACCGTGACCACATCATCCTCAACCAGCAGCCATTCATGGTCCTCGGTGTATTTTAGTTCTTCGGGGAATTCCATGTCGCATCTCCTCCTGCGTTTTAGGGAAAAGTCATACCCTGCCAAGGGGTCACCGTTGTTGGCTATTCGTGTTCGCCTTACATTGACGCGGATTATCTTCGAACGAACGGGGGCTTGACCACCTCAGCCGCGGCCCGGCGGCTGCGGATGCCGATCTGCAGTCTTGTACCGATGGCGGCGAAATCGCTTTTCACCAGGGCCAGGCCGATCCCCTCACGCAGGGTCGGCGACATGGTTCCGCTGGTGACGTATCCGACCTGCTCCCCGTCTGCGAAAACCGGATATTCGGCGCGGGGCACTCCCGGTTCAGTCATTTTGAACGCCCCAAGCCGGCGCGGGACGCCCTGTTCTTTCATTCTCATCAGAACATCGCGACCGATAAAATTGCCTTTGTCGAGCTTGGTGACCCAGCCGAGACCTGCCTCGAGCGGGGTGATCTCGGGACTGAGTTCGTGGCCGTACAAAGGATACTTCATCTCGAGTCGCAAAGTATCGCGCGCACCGAGCCCCACCGCGGCAAGGCCGTCGCGGCTGCCCACCTCGAAAAGAGCGTTCCAGATCTTTTCGGCGAACGAGGGCGTGAAGTAGAGCTCAAAACCACTCTCGCCGGTGTAGCCGGTACGCGAGATGATCGTCGGAACCTCGGCAACCAGCCCCTCATAGAAATGGTAGAAGCGGATGGCATCGAGGTTCGTGTCGGTCAGGCGCTCGAGGATGACCTGAGCGGCAGGACCCTGCAAGGCGAGCAGGGCGAACTCCTCGCTGACATCGCGCAGGGTCAGGTCGCCAAAATCGCCGTCTTCGCGGACTTCCTCCATCCAGACGAAATCTTTTTCAGTATTGGCGGCATTGACGCACAGCATGAAGTGCTCGCCGTTGAAGCGATAGAGAGTCAGGTCATCGACCACACCGCCCGTGGGGTAGCACATGGCCGTGTACTGTACCTGGCCGTTCTCAAGACGGCTGACATCATTGATGGTCAGTTCCTGCAGGTAAGCCAGAGCCCCCTGGCCCTTGACTTCGATTTCTCCCATGTGGGAGACATCGAAAAGGCCTGCGGCATTGCGCACCGCCTGATGCTCCTCGATCACCCCGCGATACTGCACCGGCATCTGCCAGCCGCCGAACTCCACCATACGCGCGCCGAGATCTTTGTGCACCTGGTTGAGCGGGGTCGTTTTCAGCATGTCCGGATCTCCTGTTCATGTGTTTTCGTTCAAATCGGGCGACCGGCATCTGCAAGCTTAGCAGAGAATCCAGACCTTTTCAGGCCCGCCACGGGGAAAAACGGCGTTCGGCGCTCTCCACAATGTTACTCAGAAGCATGGTGATGGTCATCGGCCCGACTCCGCCGGGAACCGGAGTTATGGCCCCGGCACGCTTGCTGGCCGCCTCGAATTCCACGTCGCCGACAAGTTTTTTCTCGCCGATACGGTTTATGCCGACATCGATCACCACCGCCCCCCTTTTGATCCACGCCCCGCGCACCATCTCGGCACGGCCGAGGGCGGCGATCACCACGTCGGCCGCGCTTATCTTCCGGCCCAGGTCGCGGGTATGTGAATGACAGAGGGTCACTGTGGCGTTGCGGGCCAGACACATCATGGCCATCGGCTTGCCGACGAGATTGGAGCGTCCTGCCACGACCACATCTTTACCGTCCAGACAGACGCCGCTTTCGTCCAGCATTTTCAGGATCCCATAGGGGGTACAGGGACGGAAAAGAGGATTGCCAAGCGCGAGCCGTCCAACGTTGAAGGGATGGAAGCCATCGACATCCTTATGCGGGGAGACCGACTCGAGCACTCGGCGCTCGTCGATATGAGCGGGCAGCGGCAGCTGGATCAGTATGCCGTCGATGCGCTCATCCTTATTGATCTCCTCGATCAGAGCGAGAAGGCTGTCTTCGCCGATATCGGCCGGCAGAGTGTGTTCGTCGAAAAGAATCCCGGCTGCGGCACAGGCTTTGGCCTTCATCGAAACATAGACCCTGCTGCCCGGATCGTCGCCGACCAGCACCGCGGCAAGCCCAGGCGTAATGCCCCGAGCGGCGAGATGTTCGACCTTCGTCTTGACCTCTGCGCGTATGCGGGCGGAAATTTCCTTTCCGTCTATAATCTTCGCCACGTGCAATCTCCCTGAAAAATGAGCCAACTATACGCAACGAAAATACGAAAGTAAACCCGGCGATCCGCGGATTCGCTCTTTCAGGTACGCTGCAAACACTTCCCGTGGAACCGGTTAATGTGCCTGGAAACGCAAAGAACCGGCCAAAGGCCGGTTCTTTGCTCTAAACAGATATTCAGCGGATTATTTTTTGTGGCAATCACGGCAGTTGGTCGGTCCGCCGCTTTCCTTATGGCAGCCTTTGCACTGCATGTGCATGGAATCGGTAATGCGGGGGATGTCCAGCTCTTCTCCGTGACAGGTTGCACAGGCGACACTTTCACCCGTATGGTGACAGGTTGTGCATACCAGGCGCTGCTGGTGGGCTCCATGGTCAAAGGCAACCTCGCCGAAACCGGTCGCGAAGATGAGCTTTTCAGGTGCCTGAGCCGTACCGGACGCCACAGAGACCATGGCAAAAACCAGCAATGCTGACCAGAGCAGTCTTTTGTACATGGGTCCCCCTGCCTGAAAGAAGATTCGACAAAATTAACCCAGCCTCATTCTCTCGTCAAGAAAAAAGGACCAGTTCAGTCTGCGAATCCATCTTGTGCCAGCCGCTCCTGCAGGCTGCGGGATTTGGCCTCGACCCCTTCCGCCATTTTCTTGCGCTGGGCGGAGAGCCGCCCGGCCATCTCTTCATCGCCGGCCGCGAGAATCTGAGCGGCAAAGATACCGGCGTTGCGTGCTCCGGCTTTGCCGATCGCCATGGTTGCCACGGGGATGCCCGCAGGCATCTGCACCATGGCCAGCAACGCATCGAGCCCCTGCAGGGAGGTCGCATCGATCGGGACCGCGATGACCGGCAGGGTGGTTTCGGAAGCGACCACCCCCGCCAGATGCGCTGCCGCTCCGGCCCCTGCGACCAGGACTTTCAAGCCGCGCTCGCGGGCCTCGCGAACGTACTTCCCGGTGCGCTCGGGGGTGCGGTGCGCGCTGGTTACCGTCATCTCAAATGCAATGCCGAGTTCTTTCAGGGCCTTGGCGGTCTCGACCATGATCCCGTAGTCGTTGTCGCTGCCCATAACAATACCGACGAGAGGCTGTTTGCTCATTTCGTTTCTCCGGATGGTTAAAGTTTCAGCGGTTCAGGGCCTTGCGGCCGATATCCTTGCGATAGTGAACATCTTCCCAGCAGATGAGCTTGACGCCGGCGTAAGCCTTGTCGATGGCCTCGGCCACCGTCCGGCCGAGGCCGGTGACACCGAGTACGCGGCCGCCGCTGTTAACGACTCTGCCGTCCTTTGCGGCGGTGCCGGCATGAAAGACGATCAGATCATCTAACTTGGCGGCCTGCTCGAGTCCCTGGATGGCAAAACCTTTCTCATAGCGGCCCGGATAACCGCCGGAGGCCATGACCACGCAGACCGCCGCCTTGTCGTGCCACTCCAGCGCGGCATCCTTCAACTCCCCGCGGGCGCAGGCCTGCAGCACGGGCACAATGTCCGACTTCATGCGCGTCAGCAGCGGTTGGGCCTCGGGGTCGCCGAAACGGGCGTTGTATTCGACCACGCGGGGACGGTCGTCTTTGATCATCAGCCCGACATAAAGAATGCCGGCATACGGGCAGCCATCCTGCGCCATCCCGTCGATGGTCGGACGCACAATGGTGTCGACGATCTCCCGATATAGAGCGGGGCTCACCACCGGGGCCGGCGAATAAGCGCCCATGCCGCCGGTATTCGGCCCCTGATCGCTATCATAGGCGCGCTTGTGGTCCTGGGAGGAGGCCAGCGGCAGGATGTCGCGGCCGTCGGTAAAAGCGAAGAAAGAAGCCTCTTCGCCCTCCATGAACTCTTCGATAACCACCTTGCTGCCGGCCGCACCGAAGACCCCATCAACCATGATTTCATCGACCGCCGCCACCGCCTCACCTTCGCTCATGGCGACGATCACGCCTTTACCGGCGGCCAGCCCGTCGGCCTTGACCACGATCGGCGCGCCTTGCGCGCGGATATAGGCGACCGCTTCGTCGCGCTCGGAAAATGTCCGATAGGCAGACGTCGGTATCTCGTATCTGGCCATCAGGTCCTTGGAGAAACTCTTGCTTCC
>JAGXHK010000129.1 GCA_024636255.1 Desulfuromonadales bacterium
AGCGTCAGATGTGTATAAGAGACAGGCGCATCGTCGGCATCGGCAACCGCCTCGAGCAGCAGCGCGCGCATGCGTTCGGCCTCTTCCCGGTATTCAGCCGGTATGTCCTGCTCCTCATAGGCCCCCTGCTCGTCGAACTGGTAGAAGCGGGCTTTCATGTGCACCAGATCGATAATCCCCTTGAACTCGGTCTCAGCGCCGATCGGCATGTTGACCGCAACCGGACGGTTGCCCAGGGCTTTGGCCATATCGTCGAGGGCGCGCAGAAAGTTGGCACGCTCGCGGTCCATTTTGTTGACAAAGGCGATGCGCGGCACTTCGAACGCCTCGCACCATTCCCAGATCTGGACCGTCTGCGCCTTGACCCCGGAGATAGCCGAGACGATAACGACCGCGCCTCCGAGGATGCGCAGGCAATTGCGGGTATCAGGAAGAAAGTTGGAAAAGCCGGGTGTATCCACGATATGCAGACTGTGATCGCGCCATTCGCAGTGGTGGAGGCTTGAGCTGATGGTGATGCCGCGTTTGATCTCCTCGGGATCGTAATCCATGATGGAGCTGCCGTCATCGACGTGCCCCAGGCGATCCACCATGCCCGAGTCATAGAGGATGGCTTCCGTGAGGGAGGTTTTCCCTGCGCCGCCGTGCGCAACGATGCCGAAGTTTCTCAGCTTGGACGTGTCGTACTTTCCCATGGCTTCTCCTCTCCATTTCAAAAGGTGAGATTGCAACGAAAAACGGACTGCCGGAAAGATACTGCAAGGACGCCGTGCGGCACCCGAATAGCACAGAGCACTTTACGTCTTCGATTTTTTAAAAAGAGACGCAAGTTTATCGCCTGCCAATACGGATAAGAATGTCAGAAGTCTGCCCGATTGCGCGCATAGATGATACGCAGCCCCTCAAGAGTCAGGTCGGGCTCGACTCGGGCGATGAGTGTTGAATTTTCTGCCATAAGGCCTGCCAGCCCCCCGGTTGCCACCACCAGCGGCTCATCGCGGGCCTCCTGCTGCATGCGACTCACGATCCCTTCCACCAGACCGAGGTAGCCATAGAAAATACCCGCCTGCATGCTGTTTACCGTCGTCTTGGCGATCACGTGCGGCGGTCTGACGATTTCGACTCGCGGCAGCTTGCTGGCCCGCTCGAAAAGCGCCTCGGCTGAGACATTGACCCCGGGAGCGATGGCTCCGCCCTGATACTCGCCGCGTGCCGATATGAAGTCGAAGGTGGTGGCCGTGCCGAAATCGACAATGATCAGACTGCGCTTGAATTTCTCATAGGCGGCGACGGCGTTGACAATGCGATCGGCGCCGACTTCGCGCGGGTTGTCATAGTGAATCGGCATGCCTGTCTTGATGCCCGGACCGACGATGTAGGGTTTTTTATCGAAATACTGACGGCACAAGCCTTCAAATGTATTCAGAATTGGTGGGACAACGCACGAGATGATCACATCGTCGATATCGGAAAAATGGATATCTGCCAGCCGGAACAGATCATGGATCAGAATAGCGTACTCGTCGACTGTGCGCCCCTTGTCGGTGGTCAGCCGCCAGCTGCGCCCCAGGGTGCCGTCCTGGTACATGCCGAGAACAGTGTTGGTGTTGCCGATGTCGATAGCCAGAAGCATGGAGAATCACTCCGCGGTAGAGAAGCGCTGCGCCCATTAAAAGGGAACAACGGCAGATGCATTTATTCCTTGCCCGCGAGGGGACGCACGTCGCCTGCCAGAATGCGCTCGCGGGCACCGCTGGGAAGCCGCAGCAGCAAAGCGCCATCTTCATCGAGTCCGGCAACGACGCCGCGCAGGGGCCCTTGCGGAGTCTCGATCTCGACCTGTTGATCCATCAGATCGAAAAGTTCCTGCCAGCGGGCAAGGACCGGGGCGATTCCGTCCTGCAGGTAGAGGCGATACCAGTGATCGAGTTGCTGCAGCAGTTCGCGGGCGAAGGCAACCCGCGAAACCGAACGACCCAGTTCTATGCGCAGAGATGTGGCCGGATAGCGCAGATCGGGGGGGAACTGCTCGGCGTCCATGTTGAGATTGACCCCGATACCGAAAACCACGAAGTGAATGCGCTCTGTTTCGGCACTCATCTCGTTAAGCAGTCCGGCTACCTTGCGCCCACCGATCAGCACATCGTTCGGCCATTTGACCCGTGCCGGCAGTCCACTGCTGGCTTGAATCGCCTCGGCAACGGCCACGGCCGAGACGAACGTAAGCCGGGGAGCACAATACGAAGGGATGACGGGCCGCACCAGAATCGAGCCGTAAAAATTGACCCCGGCGGGAGAACACCAGCGCCTGCCGAGGCGGCCCTTTCCGCCGCTTTGAAAATCTGCGATTACGGTGGTCCCTTCGACAGCACCGCTTTCGCCCAATGTGTAGGCGTGCTGATTGGTGGAATCGGTGGACTCGAGGTAGACGATGTCGCGACCGATAAGAGTGGTCTGCAATCCGGCCTGGATCGCGCCCGGGAGAAGAGTATCGGGAGTCGCGCGCAGGCGATAGCCGCGTGAGGTGACCGCTTCGATGTCGTAGCCGAGTTTGCGCAGCGCCTCGATCTGCTTCCAGATTGCAGTCCGCGAAACGCCAAGCGCCCTGCTGATCTGTGCGCCGGAGACGAAATCATCGCCACGCTGATGAAACAGCGCAAGGATCTCTTTCCGGGCACTTTTGCTGCTCATAGCCGGCATCTCCTTCAGCGGATCAGCATTGAGATATCGACAGCCCGATACGAATGGGTCAGAGCGCCGACTGAAATGAGATCGACGCCGGTTTCCGCAACCTCGCGCGCCGTATCGAGGTTGACGCCGCCCGACGCCTCGGCCAGGGCCTGTCCGTTGATAATCTGCACCGCCGCGCGCAACGCCGCATTGTCCATATTGTCGAGCAGAATAATATCGGCGCCCGCCGCCAGAGCTTCGCGTACCTCATCCGGATTCCGGGTCTCGATCTCGATCTTGTGAATGTGCGAGAGGCGTGTGCGTGCGCGCTTGACGGCGGCGGTGATCCCTCCGGCTGCGGCGATGTGATTTTCCTTGATCAGCACACCGTCATAAAGAGCGATGCGATGGTTGCGTCCGCCGCCCATGCGCACCGCGTATTTCTCGAGGACGCGCAGCCCGGGAGTGGTTTTGCGGGTATCGACGATCTGCGCCCCGGTGCCGGAAACCGCAGCCACGAAACGGGCGGTCAGGGTGGCCACTCCGCACATGCGCTGCAGCAGATTCAAAGCCACCCGCTCACCCTGCAACAGGCTGGCGGCATGCCCTTCGATTTCGGCCAGGACCGTTCCCTTCTTGACACGTTCGCCATCGTGGGCCACGGCACCAAAGGCGACATGCGGGTCGAGAGCGGCAAAGACCCGTCGGGCGACATCGATGCCGGCCAGGACAAAATCTTCCTTGGCCACCAGTTCGGCCCGGGCAGGGGTTTCCGGCGCGACCGTTGCTTCGGTGGTTAAATCGCCAGGGCCAATATCCTCGGCAAGCGCAGTGCAGATGATGCGGTCGATCTCCAGCATGGCGAAGCTCCTTAAGTCCTCAGGAAAAGTAGTTTTTTATAGCATACCGGCGCAGGCCCCGCAACCGGAAAGGAGGCTGCGTGAGTCTTCATTTTGCTTTACAATTTCAGGATTTCTGATACAAACTAAAGCGAAAATAAAAAACCTTTAAAGCTTTTTCAGGGTGTCACATGAACTCCAAAGCTGCCCTCGTCTGCCCGAACTGCTTCGGATCTGAACAGCGCAAGGTGCTGGCAACGGCCACCTCGCGCAATGTCGCTGATGATTACAGCCTTCCGCAGCGTCCCCAGAAAACGCGGCCCACCCCAGGAAAGCGGGACAACAAGGTCGTTAAGACCTTCTGTTCCCGCTGCGGATACGAACTCCACAGTAAAGGCAATCGGGGCTGAAATTCCGGTTGCACAGTTGCAAAGGGAGAAGAAAGCGTGCGCACTATTCTCATTGCCGGCATGCTGATGTCGTTGCTCGCCGCCAGCGGCTGCGTCAGCAAGAAGACCTATGAAGAAGCGGTCGAGGAAGCGGCTCTGCGCGAGCAGAGCATCAAGACGGTCGAGACGCGCAATACAGAACTGCGATCGGAAATCAGCGAACTGCGCGGCCGCATAAGTGAGATCGAGCAGAGATTGGCCAACGCTCTTGCGGACAAATCAGCCCTGAGCCAGGATCTGCTCAGAGCGCGCGCTGACCTCGACCGCCTCGAAAAACTGCTCAGCTCCCGCGGCGAAGAAACCGGTCGGGCCATGACCGAAATGCGCCGGACCATCGATCGGCTGCAGGCCGAGAACCGCGACCTTTCGACCGAACTCGAAAAACAGCAGCTCGCCCGGGAAGCACGACTGTCGCAGATGAAGAGTACCTACAACGAACTGGTCGGAAAACTTGAGGCCGAGATCGAGCGCGGAGAGATCACCATTTCTGATCTACAGGGCAAGCTGACCGTCAATATGGTTGAGCGCATCCTGTTTGATTCGGGGCAGGCCGAGATCAAACCGGATGGCCTCCAGGTGCTGAGTCGTGTCGGCGACATTCTCAGGAACGTGACCGACAAAGAAATACGTGTTGAGGGACATACAGATAACATCCCGATCAGCTCGCGACTCGTCGACAGGTTTCCGACCAACTGGGAGCTCTCAACCGCCCGCGCCACGAATGTCGTGCACTTTCTGCAGGATCAGACGGGAATACCGGGCGATCGCCTCGCCGCCTGCGGCTTTGGGCCGTACCGTCCTGTCGCCGATAACGATACCGCCGAAGGACGCGCCGAGAACCGCCGCATTATGATCGTGCTCGCGCCCCTCGAGAAAAAGCGAGCCGAAACTCAACCGGAAACCAGCGCGGCAGACGCGCCAGCTAAATGAACGTCCCGCCGGCGCAGAGCCCGGCGATCAGTATCCGGAAGAATCCGAGTGCGATGCGGGTCCAGACCGGGCGTGGCCTATACTGATGAAGGACGTCAACTCCGCGATCCCCCAGCGAACCCGCTGCAATAAATTCCATTCCATATCCATTCTCTTTCGGGTTTACCTGACAAACGGTGCAATCCCCTCTTTCATTTCATCCAGCATCTGATGGGCCCCGGCTCTCGACGGCGTGCTGCCTGCGGCGTTGCTCCTGGAGCTTCTTCCGCACACCACGCCAGAGCGAAATGAAATCCATGGAGTGCTGCAGATCGATCAGCATCAACTCTTCTAGGCTCTTTGTGGCCACGACATCGAGTTTGGCACCCGAGAGCCTGGCGATCGAAACGGATGTGTCTGCGGTGGTTTCGATCTCGGTGGAGCCATCGTGAAAAAACCCGAGCGCATTGCCCTTTTCGTAGAAAATCAAAGCGATGCGATCCTCTGCGTAAATGCGCAGGCAGCCGTTCAAGCGATTTTTGCGGATGCGGGCCAGCAGGGCCTTGATATCGATGCGCTTAAGATCCTGTCCCTGATAGAGCATCTCGCCGTGAAGAAGAGAGTGAACGCTCAGGGCCAGCTCGGGGGAGAGTTGATAGATATCGAGGATCAGATTGCCAAGAAGGGATTCTTCAAAAATGCGCACCACGGCAGCGCAGTCGATCGTACGCTCGTTTGCGGATTCATAAAGGGCACTGATCAGCCTTCCCTTTTCGAAGAGGATAATGCCTGTTCGCGGCGCCCCAGAGAAGCAAAGGTATCCGGTGAACCTTCCGGACTGGAGTTTTTTCAATGCACCGGGAAGATTGACGTTGCCGGGTTTTATCTTTTCTTTGACGGGCTTTCCCCGCGGAAGGAAAATCATGCGCACCTCAATGCGAACCCAAAATGCCCAACCCAGACATCATCTCTCCGCGTCGATCGCGCGGTCCGGGGGCGGCGCGCTCCCGATGCGCTCCAACATGGTCCTGAGCGCCCGTTTCCGCAGTTCAGCGAACTTCCGGTAACCATCCGGGTCAAGAGTCTGCCCCGGCACGGCTTCGACAGGACCGGCCACGATCGCATGGCGATGCAGCTCCTGCGGCAGGCGCCCGGTTGCGCTGCGCAGAAAAGGGGCGAAGGCTTCGGCGCTGGAGAAGGGCAGATAGGCATTCTCGATCAGTTCGCCACCAGCTGATAAAAGATGAATCCCGAGTGACGAATGCTCCTCCGCCAGGCCAACTTCGCCGATGACGAACAACAGGGGATTTGTACCGGAGTCGAATTGTGCCAGGCCGGTCTGTCCGAACACTCTGGTGAGACAACGCTGATGCAGATAGCCGCGTCTGCGGCTGGGAAGACTTTCAAAGAACCGCACCTCGCCCCCGGGCGAGCGTTGGGCACACAACGGGCACTCAGGAAGCATTCGCAAACGGCGCCCGGCCGGGAGCATGGCGGCTGCGCGTTCCAGGTGCCGTTGGCGATTGACAGGGGTGGGGGCTGCCTCAAACTGCTTGAGGACAAAATCGGCGAGGGCGCGCAACTGACGATGAACCGCGGTCCCGCGGCCATGAGTCAGGACAGGGTGCACGCGCCGACTGAAACCGGTAGCCAACCCTTCGACTTTGGGGCTTTTGGCGATCGCGATATCGAGGACCTGATGGCCGCGCTCGCGGGCCGAAAAAGTTAAAAACTCGTGAAGCCCTATCCCTTCGCGCAATTTAAGCCGGGCATCGATCAGGCTGGGCAGCAGCCACATTCGCGCGCCCTCCCCGCCGGCCTCGCAGAGCGCGGCGCGGACTGAAGACGCATTGGTCAGGGAAGGACGATCCTTGACCGGAACGATCACCAGATCGGCCGCGGCCAGCGCGCAGCGGGTAAAATAATCGAGGACCGGTCGGGTGTCGAGCACCAGGATGCCAGGCAGATCCGCATGGGCCAAAACCCTGGAAAGGTGCAGCAGGTCATCATCGGGCGGTTCGAGCCGGCGCTCGGAGGCGAGAAACTGGACGCCGTACTCCCCAAGCTGTGCGAGCTCGCCTGCCGCGGCCCCGGCAAAGAGTCCAGCCACCGAGACGCCCCGAGTGCGCCCGATGGCAAACATGGCATCGACACTGAAATGGTTGTCGAAAGAGGCGATAGTGACCGGGAGATCCTCGCGCAACGCCTTGAGGTAAACAGCCAGATTGGTGGCGATGGTTGTCTTCCCACGCCGCCCTTTTCGCTCGCGAGGGCCACCACAAAGGGGCAGGCGCTATCCATGCGGCGCTATCCCGTCTCCTCGAGCTGCAGTTCTTCCCAGCGCGCATACAGGCCAGCGACTTCTCCTTGCAGCTGCTGGTGGCGCTCGGTGGCGGCCTTCGCCCGCTCACCGTCGCGAAAAAACTCCGGATCGCTCATATGGGTTTCGAGTTCGGCCTGTTCCCGCTCCAGCTCTTCAATGCTTTCCTCGACCTCGCCGATTTCGCGCTGTCGGCGGCGCTCCTGGCGTTTGGCCTCCTTGCGCTCGGCATGGTTCTGCAGACGGGCCTCTTTTTCCTGCGGCTCCTGCGTTGCATTGGCCACCTGCGATGCGTGCTGCTCGACACGCTCGCGCGAATGGCTCGCATCGCCCAGCCGCGCCTTGGCGAGAAGGAAATCCTCATAATTGCCGGGATGACTTTCGAGCCGACCAGCGCCGACCTCGACGACGCGGGAGGCCAGAGCGTCGACGAAATAACGGTCATGAGAGACAAAAACGACCGTGCCGGCATACTTTCTGAGCGCCTCGAGAAGCACCTCTTTCGACTGCAGGTCGAGATGATTGGTCGGCTCGTCGAGCAGCAGAAGATTCGCCGGGCGCAGCAGTAAAATGGCCAGGGCAAGGCGGTTGCGCTCACCTCCCGAGAGAACGGAAACCTTCTTCTCGACATCGTCGCCGGTAAACAGGAAGGAGCCGAGAATATCGCGCACCCGCGGCACCATCTCAAAAGGCGCTGCATCGGTGATCTGCGCGAGGACGGTTTTTTGCGGATCGAGAACTTTGGCCTGGTCCTGGGCGAAATAGGCGAGCTGCAGATTGTGGCCCGGCTGGCGCGTGCCTCTGCAGGGGTCTTCGACACCGGCGAGCACCCGCATAAGCGTCGACTTGCCGGCACCGTTCGGACCCACCAGCGCAATCCGTTCGCTGCGCTCCACCGTCAGGTCAACCCCTTCGAGAACAGTCAGGTCGCCATACCCATGAGTCACCCGCTCAAGCTCAATTGCGGTTCGTCCGCCCTTGGGCGGTGCAGGAAAACGCAGGGCGATCTTTTTCCGCTGAGGCGGCACGCTAATCCGTTCAATTTTCTCGAGCTGCTTGACCCGGCTCTGCACCAGGGACGCCTTGTTGGCCTGGTAGCGAAAGCGATTGATAAACGCCTCGATGCGCGCGACCTCCTCATCCTGGCGCTCCTTCGCCTCGCGCAGAGCGGCGACGCGCGCTTCGCGCTCCTCCAGATAACGGCTGTAATTGCCGGGGTATTCGCTGAGCCTGGCATTCCAGACCTCGACGATGCGGGTCACCACCCGATCGAGAAAGAAGCGATCATGCGAAACCAGGACGACGGCGTGAGGATAGCTGGCGAGATAGTCCTCGAGCCAGTCGCGGGCAGGCAGGTCGAGATGATTAGTCGGCTCATCGAGCAACAGCAGGTTGGGGCGCTGAAGCAGCAGTTTGGCCAGACCGATGCGCATCTGCCAGCCACCTGAGAAATGCTCGCACGGCTTGGCCCAATCCTGCTCCGAGAAGCCGAGACCGCTGAGGACCTTGCCGATCTCCGCCTCCAGGGTGTAACCGCCGCGCCGTTCGAATTCCTCCTGCAGCGAGGCGTAATGCTCAAGCTCCTGTTGATCGTGGTCCTCGGCAAAGCCTGCCTCGAGCTTGCGCAGGCGGTTCTCAAGGGCGAAGAGCCCCCCCAGCGCCTGACGCACCTCGTCGAACAGAGTGCGCCCGCGGTGCTCGAGACCGTCCTGCGGCAAGTAACCGATCGCGGTTTCGCGCGTGGCCTGGACCTGTCCCTCATCCACCGCGACCTGCCCCGCGAGGATACGCAAAAGGGTGGTCTTGCCGGCGCCGTTCTCACCGCACAGGCCGATGCGCTCACCTGATCGCACGGTCAGTTCGACACGGTCGAGCAGGGGACGGTCGGCGAAATATTTGCTGACATGACGTAGCTGAAACATATCCCTTTTATAGCACAAGGTAAAAAGGCGGAAAACATTTTAAAATGGCATTAAACATGCCTTACCTCTATCCAAATCCGCTGTTCTCTGTTATAAATATGTAAATTTATTCCCGCCCTTAGATGATTTACCGGCCGGCATCACAAACTTGGCCGAAGGGCGGAGATACCGGCAGTTTATCGCCCGTGCGGATGCGCCTCGGCGCGGCTCAAGCCCCGAAGCTCCTCTGCATCAGGTATGAACACTCAGACTCTGGTCATGATCGCCCCGACGCGTCCGGCAGGGATGCACGGGATTCTCAAAGAATCCCCTGTTGGCAGGACACTGCCGTCGACCGCGGAGCGATCAACGGGAAAACAGCCCGTTGACCCATTACCCGGCTGGCATCAAAGACGCCGCCGAAAGGAATTTCATGACACGCAAAATGCTCATCAACGCCACCCATCCTGAGGAACTGCGGGTGGCGATCGTCGAAGACGGCCTTCTGAGCGAGCTCGACATCGAGGTCGCCGGCAAAGAACAAACGCGCGGCAACATTTATAAAGCCTCTGTCGTGCGCGTCGAGAGCAGCCTTCAGGCTGCCTTCGTCGATTACGGCGGCGAGCGCCTCGGCTTTTTGCAGCTCGGGGAGATTCACCCCTTCTATTACCCTTCCAACGAAAACGGAAGTGCCAAGAACCGACCGCGCATCAACGAGATTCTGCGCCCGGGCAAAGAACTGGTGGTGCAGGTGGTGAAGGAGGAGCGCGGCACCAAGGGCGCGGCCCTGACGACCTTTTTGTCGCTGGCGGGACGCTATATGGTGCTGATGCCCGAGAGCGACAGCAAGGGGATCTCGCGCAAGATCGATAACGAAAGTGATCGCAAACAGCTCAAACAGGCCATGGCTTCTCTCGATCTACCTGAGAACATCGGCTATATCGTGCGCACGGCCGGCATCGGCAAGAGCGCCGAGGAACTCAAGCGCGATTTCGATTATCTGGTGCGAATCTATCGCACTATTCAGGAGCGCGCCCGCGAGATCAAGGCACCGACTCTGATTTTTCGCGAGTCGAATCTGATTATTCGCTGCATCCGCGACTATTTCAGAGAGGATATGGACGAAGTTCTGGTGGACGACCGGCAGGTCTTCAGCGACGCCAAGGACTTTTTCCAGATGGTCATGCCCGATCACACCCGCGTGGTCAAACTGCACCAGGAAAAACGCCCGATTTTCTCCCGCTATCAGATTGAGGAGCAGATCGAAACCATCAGTCAGAACAAGGTTCAGTTGCCTTCCGGCGGCTCCATCGTACTCGACAGCACTGAGGCGCTGGTTGCCGTGGACGTCAATTCCGGGAAAATGGCCACCGAACAGGGACTCGAGGCCACAGCCTACAAAACCAATATGGAAGCCGCGGCCGAGACGGCGCGTCAGCTGCGGCTGCGCGACCTTGGCGGTTTGATCGTCATCGACTTTATCGACATGCGCGATCGCAAGCATATCCGAGAGGTGGAAAAGTGCCTCAAAGAGGCCCTCGCGAGCGACAAGTCGAGAGTCACCGTCGGGCGCATCAGTCAGTTCGGGTTGCTCGAAATGAGCCGCCAGCGCCTCAAGCCGACACTGGCGGCGGGATCCTACATCGCCTGCCCGCACTGCCAGGGAAGCGGCCGGCTCAAAAGCGTCGAGGCACAGGGAGTCGCATTTCTGCGGCGCATCCAGACCTCGATCGCCAAGGGGCAGATCGGCCTGGTGGAAGGAGAGCTGCCGCTGGCTGCCGCTCTGTACCTGCTCAACGACAAACGCGAGGAGCTCTCGGAGCTTGAGCGTAAATACGATCTCGAGATCCGTCTTGTCGGCAGGACCGAGCTTCTCCCGCACGAAGCGGATCTGAAGCTGCACAAACGGGAGAAACTGCCCGACAAAGAGGATAAAGAAGAAAAAGAACCGGTACTCACCCCCCTTGAGGTTGCGGCCATCACCGAAACCGTTGCCGAGCAGGTGGAGGAGATTCCGAAGGAGCAAGCTGCAGCGCTTTCCGAAGAAGAAAATCAGGTGCGAAAAAAACGCCGGCGGCGGCGCAGGCCCAGGAAACAAACCGAAGAGCCCCCGGCGGCTGCCGCGGCGGGCGAATCTGCAGAAAAGATTGAAGTGGCGGACAAGGAATCGGCGCCCCCTCAGCCGACCCCGGCAGAGCCGCCGGCCGAAACACCTGCGACAGAAATAGCCCCGGCGGAAACAGCCCCGGTCAAGGCGGACGCCGAATTACCGGCGACGACCCCGGAAGCTGAAGAAAAACCTGCAGCAAAAAGCGCTCGACCTTCACGGCGTGGAGGGCGGCGACCGACGCGCAAAACCGCTGCGGAAGCGACAACGCGCGAATCGACATCCGCTGAAAAGCACGAGGGAGCGGACCCGAAGAAAGCCAGGGAAGAAGAACGAGGTCAAGAAGAGGCCAGGCCGCCCGAAGCCCCTTCCGAGTCCAGTCAGCAGCCGCCCATTAGGCCCAGCGAAGTGCCCGCTTCGCAGACGGAGCAGAAAAGTGAACCGGGCCCCGGGGCCGAGGAGTCCCCGCCGCAAGCGGACCAAGCCCAGCCGGGTGCGGGTAAGGAGAAAAAACCGGCCTCTGCACCTGCACGCGGCAAGCGCACCACACCGGCGCGCAAAAAAACGACTCAACCCGCTGCGAGCGAGAACAAGGAAACCTCGGTCGGAAAATCTGCCGTCCAGGAGGCACAGCCGTCCTCGGACGTACCCACCGAAACCACGCCCGCTCCTCCAGAGGCCGAGAAGAAAGCTCCTGCGCGCAGGAAGCGCACCGCATCTTCCGCCCCCAAAGGTGCCGCCGACAAGAAAACCGCCGCAACCGAGGGCGCATCGCCGGCACCGGCCACAGAGGCGGACAGGTCTTCATCGCAAGGGGCGGCGCCATCGCCAGATGCCAATGGCGAGGCCGACCCTGCAGGGGGCCCGGACACGGCCAGCGGCGCGAGGCGCAAGACAGCGCCTCGGCGCAGGGCAACTCCCCGAGCGGGAAGCGCAGCAGCTAAAAACAAAGAACCACTCGATGAGACCGGCCAACAGTCCCCTCCTGGCAAACCCGCGCGGAAACGCACACCGCGAAAGAAAAAGGACGAGACCGAAAAGGCTGCCAAAGGTTCTGATAAACAGGATTCTTCAGAAGAAGGTTCTGAAAAATAGGGTGGGTTTAACAAAAAAAGGCCGGAGCGCACGCTTCGGCCTTTCTGCTTATTCCGCGCTGTGATCGCGCCTTCTGAGAAAAACAACCAGAGCACCTTCGCCGCCCAGGCGCTGCGGCGCCCTGCCCCACTCGATCACCTTCTCAGATGCTTCCTCGGTCAGATAATTTTCTATGCTGGTCCTCAGTACCGGCTTATTTTCGGAATGATTGCCCCGTCCGGTAATGATCAATACGATGCGCAAGCCGTGAAAGATTGCATTATCGATAAAATATTCGACCTTCTGGCGCGCCGTCTCGCGCCCCAAACCATGCAGATCGAGCTGCGCCTCAGGCAGGAGCTGGCCGCGACGCACCTTGCGCATGCGCCGAGGCTGCTGTGGATCTTGCGCTTCGTTCCCAGTTTCGTGGTCATAATCGTCGTGAAAGTGCGCATCCATTTCGCCCAATGCCGCGAGGAAGACATCTTCATCCGATCCGCATCGCTCCTTCGTCGGCTCCGGGAGCGGTGCGGACGGGAACTCGGCGCAGGGACGGGACCGCGCCTCGAGCGGACGCACACCAAGCAGCTCCATTTCGCGGTCAAACTGATCGGCGTCGGCCGCCAAAGGGGCTTTGGGTACCTTTTGTCTCCGCGGCGATGCCGATTGGGGGCTGGCTTCAACACAAAGCCCCTTCAATGATCTGAAGGGGCTGGTGTTGAAATTTTTCTGGCTCTGAGAACCTTTCTTTTTGCGACTCACCGGACCACCTCAGCGCCGTACGATTTTGCGGCGTCCGGTATAGGCTCTGGTCTGCTGCTTGGCCACCGCGCCGGGTTTTTCCAGATGAAACTGATACCATAGGTCGCCGTAGGCGCGCATTTTCATACGCTTTCCAGCTTTCAGGAGTTCCAGGTTGGCTTCGAGGGTTTCGTCGCCGCCGGTTTTTTTGACCCCTTTCTCCATCACACCGATTGCCTTCTCATGCTCTCCCACCTGTTCGAGGCAGTACGCATACAGGTTCCAAAGCAGCGGCTCCTTTTTATTTCCGGAGACGGCCTTTTCGAATGTTTCGACCATCTTCGTGGTTTTGTTTTTCTTCATATAACAGATGGCGAGCATTGCCATCGCGACCCAATGACGGACGAAGCCTTTTTGCAGATATCCGAAGGCTTTAGCGAAGTCACGCTTGAGGAAGTAGATCGTGCCGATCTGCGCGTTGAGCTGGGGCTTTATATAGAACTGCCAGGTGCCGTATTTGTAACCGCTCTCGAGTGTTTTGACCGCCTTTTCCGCACGGTTGGCCTGGATGTCGCGCTGAGCTTCCTCCATCAATGCGGCGATGCGCTTCATGATCAAACGGGTAAGCAGAAAGTAGCAAAGAGTGAAAACTACAAGGGCAATGATGGTGGAATACCAGATGTTGAGTCCCGCCACAGCAAACGCGATCGCATAGGTGGCAGCAAACAGGGTGAGAGAAATCAGCAAGTTAAGCATTGTATAGGGAATCCTTTCCGGTCGATTTAGAGCCCGGTGAGTTTACCAAAAGGTGTCGAAAATTGTCAAAAGATATCGCAGCTGAGGCGTTCAGCTTTCTGTTTAACGCGGCAGCTCGGGATGATACACCAAACGATCGATCCCTAGAGAAAAGAGTTCGGCAGGAATGTCCTGATGCTCAACAAACTGGGTGTTGCCCCCCTGCAGCAAAGGCCTGGCGGAGTGCGCACTCTCGAGGCGAAAGGCGTCTTTACAGGCCGTTGCGCAGCAAGCGGAGCTGCGTTCGTGAAACGGACAGTTGCGCCCCGATGTGACGAAAATGTAGGGATAGTGAAGGGAGCCGTGCAACCCGTCCGGCACGGAGGCGATTCCCTGCAGCAGATTATCCAATTCGATACGCGCTATCTGCATCTCGGCAAGAAGCGAGCGGGCCTGCTCACCGGACCAGGCCGAGCAGCGGAAATACTCGGCCGCTTCGTCCGGCATATCTAGTTCGAGAATCTGCGGTCCGCGCTTCTGCCCTGACAGAACGCGGCCGAGAATGACGGTGACGTCGGGGCGGATCGTACGGATCGGCGCAAGGGCGCCGAAATCGGAAATCAGGATTTCGTCCCCTTCCGTAAAATGCGGAAGGAGCTCTTCAAGAATCAGCCGCAGGCGAGGCAGAAACGGTTCTGTGATCACCGGGGTCGCCAAGGTAAAGTGCAGCCCTTCGGTGCGGCAGAGCATCAGAGCGCTGCGCAGGAGTTCAACCTCGGGCATTGCCCCCGGGCAGAATTCGGCACCGCAGTAGATGCGCTGAAAACCGGTTGGCAGCCTTGCCGGTCGCCGGTCCAGAAAAAGCGCCCGTTCAAGCTTAGCCGCTTGAGCCATCTTTGACCATCAGTGTCAACTGGTCACCGGGGCGCAGCACGTGGTCTTCGCCCAGATCGTTCCAGTTCATGATCGCGCGGGTGGCCACATCGTAGCGGCGGCCGATCTCCCATAGCGTATCGCCCGGCTTAACCTTATAGAGCACTTTTTTTTCCGCACCGGAGGCGCCACTCCCACGGCCGCCTTTTGCGGACACGGCCAGGACCTGCCCGGGGCGGATCAGATTGCTCCAGCCGAGCTTGTTCCAGACCCGCAGCTGCTTTTCCGTCACGTCAAAGCGCTGCGCGATCTTCCAGAGACTGTCGCCGTCGCGCACGGTATAGCTTCTGCGCCGAGTGCGCACGTAGTCGTCCGCCAGTTCATCGAGAGGCTTGGATGTATATCCTTGTTTGAGCGGCAGAATCAAATCGGTCCCGATCTGCAGGGCCCTGGGATCGGTAATCCGGTTCAGGCTCACGATGTCATCCACCTGAATGCGATATTTCTGAGCCAGCTTCAGCAGGGTGTCTCCAGCGACGACACGATGATGCTTGTAG
>JAGXHK010000130.1 GCA_024636255.1 Desulfuromonadales bacterium
CAGGCTCAGGGCGTGATCCAGGGAATCGATCCAGATTTCGGCGGGCACGGCATTGGCGCCGAGAATGCGGTGATTGACAGTGCGCCACACCAGCCGGTAGTGCTTCGCTTCGCGGTCAAGGCGCGCGATCCAGCTGCGCACCTCGTCGAAACGCTCGGCCAGTTCTTTAGAGCCGGGCCCCTTGAGGGTCAGTCTCCGCGGGAAAAGCTCCTCGCCGCCCACTACCTGCGCCGGCACAAGGCCGCGATTCCAGAGCTTCTGCACCTGGGCGCGCACATCGGCGGGGGACGTCCAATTCATGCCTGCTGCCGCTTTTTCTCGGCCCGGTACTCCTCGATGCTCAGGTTGCGCAGGACGGAAGTGCGACCGTTTTCGTTATGCACAAAACCGACGCCGGAGACGAATGGCTCGATGATGTGGATTTTCTGCAATGGCGTGACGATGAGCAGCTGCAGATTGAGCTGAGAAAAGAGCTTGAGTCCGTACTGGGCCGATTCATCGGAACCGCGCCCAAAGGCCTCGTCGATCACCACGAAGCGAAAGGAGCGCGAACGCACAGCGCCCCACTCGAGCCCGAACTGGTAGGCAAGGCTTGCTGCAAGCACCGTATAGGCGAGTTTTTCCTTCTGCCCGCCCGACTTGCCACCTGAATCCGCGTAGTGTTCGTACTCGCTGTCGTCTTCGCGCCAGCGCTCGCTGGCGGCAAACACGAACCAGTTGCGCACATCCGTCACTTTGGCGGTCCAGCGCCGGTCCTGCTCGGTCTGCCCCTCGCGCCCGCGGAAGCGCTCGATGATCCGCCGCACCTGCAGAAATTTGTTCTCGGAGTACTGGGCGTCGTTGGAGCCGGTCAGGGCGCCTTCTGTGCAGGCACGCAGCTCGGACTGAAAATCACGGATATCTATATCGGGGGCAGCCTGGGTCTCCAGCACGATATAGCGGCCGGGATTGTAGTCGATCTGGATAAGCGATTCGTTGATGCGGGCGATGCGCTCCTTGATGGTTTCACGCTCCCGGGAGAGCTGCGACTGAAAATTGGCCACCTCGCGGATGGTGTTTTCGTTGAGCAGTTCCTTGAAGCGCGCCTCGAAACGGGGCAGATCGTCGGACTGCAGCTGATCGAGCATGGCGCGATAGTCCCCGGCGGCTTCCACCGCCACATCCACCTCCTGGGTTTCCAGGGGATAATCGGTCTGAAACTGGCGCATGGCATCGATAATTTTTTCCCGCAGGCGCACCAGCTTCTTGTCTTCGGCGTCGATGCGGGTCTGCAGCCAGTCGCGCACGTCGCGCTCGCGGTTGTCGCAGGATTCCACCGTGAGTTGCTGCTCGCCCAGCGCTTCGTCGCGCAATATGGCAAGCTGATCGAACTGCGCCCTCTGGTCCGGAGTCGCATCCTGATGCACGGCCTCGGCCTGGCGGCGCAGCTCCTGGGCATCGCTGCGCTTCTGTTCGGCCCTGGAGCGCTTGTCGTAGCGCTCCTTGAGTTGCTGATCGGTTTCCGCCAGCGCCTCTTCCACCTCCTGCAGCTGGTCGGCGAGCGTTTTGAGAACGTCGGATGCAGCTTCAAGGTCGCGTTTTTCATTCTCCAGGCGGGAGATTTCAAGCGCCAGAGGACGCCAGTCAAGCTCGCGAAAATCAGGATATTCATCAAGCTTGGACAATAGCCCCAGGCGTCCTTTGAGAGCGTTCTGCTCCTTCTGCAACGAGGAGATGCGCCCACCCGTTTTTGCCAACTCCGCTTCCAGGTGACGGGCTTTTTCCTCCAGGGCGGAAATCTTGGCCGCGTTGCTCCAGCCCAACACATAACGGCTGCGGTCATCGAGCCGGTGACGGTCGTCTTTTTCATGGCGTTCGCCCGGCGCCTTGATCTGGCCGGCGCGAGTGATGGCTTTCGTCTCGCGCCGGAACTGCTCCTGGCTGGCGCAGCAGGACAGATCGAAACGATGGGCGATTTCTCGCTCAAGCCAGTCGTAAAAGGGTGAATCAGGCTTGATCAGAATCTTGCGGGCGAGAGAGTGAGGATGCAGGGATGGCAGCTGCGCAGGCGCCCTTTCGCGCACCCGGAAGTAGACCAGCCGCCCGCGCAGGTGTGTCGCATCCACCCATTCGGCCACGCGCGGATAGTCCTGATCGGGCACCAGGAGAGACAACCCGAAATTGCGCAGCAGGCGTTCGGCAGCCCCTTCCCAGTCACGCTCTTCTTCGCGGACCTGCAGCAGCTCGCCGGCAAAGGGCATATCCTCTTCGGCAAGATCAAGGGCTCGGCACAGCGCGCGACGCACCCCCACCTGCTTTTCGTCGATGTTGCTGCGGCGCGCCTTCAGGCCGCTGATCTCCTCCTGCAGCTTTTCGTGCTCGCTGCGCTGCAGGGCGAAGAAAACTCCCGCTTCATTGAGTTCATTCTGAATCCGTGCTTCGGTTTCCAGACTCTGCTCACGCAGCTCGGCGCACTGCCGGCGGCCGGAGACAAAATCATCTTCGCTATCGGCCGGTGCAAGATCGAGCCCCCGCATCAATTCGGCATAGCGCTCGGCTTTATGCCGGCAACGCTGAAGCTCATCCTGCCTGCGGCGGATCTCCTCGGCGAGGGTTTCAATGCGATCTCCGCCCTGCTCGGCAATGGTGCGGCGCAGTTCACGTTCGCGCATCTGCTGCTCGCGCCGCTGCTCTTCCAGGCGAGCGATGCGGGTCTGGTGACGCTGAAGCTCTTCGTCCAACGATTCGAGGCGTTTATCCAACAGCGCCGTCTTGAGACCGGCAAACCAGGGACGCAGACCTTCGCGACAGGCGCGCAGATTATCCCGGGACTGCACCATCTCGCCGTGCCGCTCGCAGTCAGCGACCAGAGGCTCGAGCATCTCCACCTGGCGCTTGGCTTTGAGAATCGCTTCGTGGGCACGATTGAGGTCGTCGAAATGGCCGATCAGGGCGGTGATGCGCGCAGCGACATCGAAAGGCTCGAGCATGTGATTGCGGACGAAATCCGTGAGATTGCCCACCGACTTCAGGGAAACGGTCTGCAGGAACAGATCGAGGGCCTGTTCGTTGTCGATGCCGAAACGCCGCCGGAACCAGGCTCCGTAGGGCGGAAAGCTGTCGAACAGCTCCACCTTGTCGCCGCGCAGACGCTTGCGCAGCTGCGCGATATCGGTGCCGAAACGCGAAAAATCAGCAGAGATGGAGAGGTCGCGCTCACAGGCGGCATAAAAACGGGCCGGCTGCCCCTGGACATCCTTCATCCAGAACACCTGGGCCAGGGTCACCGTTTTGTTGTAACCGGCGTTATGAAACACGCCCAGAATGACCGAATAGCTGTTGTGGCCGCGCAGGGCCACCGGCTTGACGCTGCCGAGGGTGTCCTGACGCTCCGATTTGAAGTAGCCCAGGACGTAGGAGCGCAACGAACGCTCGCGGGCCTCGGCCCCGGCGGCCTTGTTGTAGGAGATGCGCTGGCTCGGCACCAGCAGGGTGGTGACGGCATCCACCAGGGTCGATTTGCCCGAGCCGATATCGCCCGTCAGGAGAGAATTCCTGCCGTCGAGGTCGAGAGTCCAGACCTTCGAATCAAAGGTGCCCCAGTTCAGGACCTCCAGGCGCTGCAGCCGGAATCCGGCCAGTTTGTCGTCGCCGATGAATTCAAGCTCCAGGGTTTCACTCATCGCTGCCCTCGTTCTCCCCAGTCAGTTCTTGTTGCCCGGTCACTTCCTGTTGATATTCAGCCAGCCGCCGGTCGAACTCGGCCAGCCACTGGGCATCGACGAACGCCTTGATGATGCGGCGCACCTCGAACATCTTCTCCTGCCCGCGCAGACGGCGGACAAAACCGAGCTCGGCGATCTTGTTGAGATGAGTGTCCACCTGATCGATCAAGCGGGTCTCGTTGCTGCCCGCAGGCAGAAAAACCCGGGTCAGGTCGACCACTTCGTCGCGGGACAGAATCAGACGGGTTTCGCCGCCCCCGGCGTCGGATTCCGCCAGCTTCTTGCGCAGCAGGGCCAGCAGCAGACTGACGGGAAAAGACAGGCGGCGGCGAGCCACCAGGCGCGGCAATCTGGCGCCCTGCTCTTCATCATCATCGGGGCGAGAACGCAGAAAAGCGTATCCTTCCGCCTCATCAAGTATGAGTTCGAGCCCCAGCACGGCGACATAATCGCGCACCCGGCTCTGCAGGTTGAGCAGGTCGTTCCACTGGGGGGGATTTTCATCCCGGTAAATGACCCCCTTGAGGAGCGGGATGACAACCTGGGAGAGGTCGTTGTCACTTTCCTGTGCGAAAACCTGTTCGGTCTGATATCCATTCATCCATTCGTCCTCAAAAAGAGAATGCGAGGCAGACGGGCACGTCGGACCGTCCCCTCATCGGTACGCCATTCGATCAGATCCTGCTGCTCTTCGTCAACCACCGTTTCGGGCCAGTCGCCGGCCAGGTGCAGATAGGTCAGAAGCTCCGCCAGACCTTGGCGCAGAGGGTGATGGACAATCACCTCGCCGAGGGTGATCTGGGAGCGCTCCTGCAGCGCTTGACGCAGGTTTCGCAGCAGTTCGGCGCGGTCGACCACCACCTGGGCATAGAGGGCCGCCGTATCAATGTCCCCTTCGCCGCTTTCCAGCTCCACATCGGCAATGACCGGTTTGATCGGCGGGCTGTAGAGGGGGCGCTCAAACGGCAGTTCGATGCGCGGGGCGCTCTCGGCCAGTTCCATAAAATCCCGAGGGGGCGGAGTCTCTCTCACGGCCAGGGCGCGCGCTTCGATGTCGTGCAGAATATCCATGATACGGCGGTTTTCCAGCCAAGCCTGATCGTCGAGAAAACGCCGCAGCTGCTGCGACAGGCGCGCAACAGTGCGCTGCGTGTGTTCGCCGGCTTCCAGCCAGTCGTAGTGAACCCGCCGCAGGCGCGCATCGGGGCGCATCTCGGCAATGGGTTCAAGGGCGAGAACCTGTTCGAGCAGATGGCTCAACTCCTCCTGGCGGCTCTGGGACATGAGAAAATCCCAGAAGCCCCGAAAGCTTTTGCCTTGGTCGGAGTCGGCGATGGCATCGCGTTCGCCCATGATCTCTTCGAGCAGTGTGCCCTTGGCGCCCTCCCACAGGGTGATGCGCTCGCGCACCCGCCGGTCGAGGGTGCGGAAATTATGCTCCACCTCGCGAAAGTCGGTGAGCAGCTCGCGTGCGAGTTGCAGAAACTGCTGAAAGCGGTCCTTCAGAGCGGTCGCGTCCAGCAGCGGCATATCTCCATCGAGGATGCGGGCAATTTCGGCGTCGATTTCGTCCCGTCGTTTATTCAGCTCCGCAATGCGCGCCTTGGGGTCGGTCTGGCTGCCCTCACGCATCTGCCGCAGCAGCTCAAACAGGGTAAGCAGCCGCGACTCGGTCCCCACGAAAGCGCGCTCGGTCAGGCTCTCCAGCCAGGCGATGGCTTTTTCCGTGGCCGGAGTCAGGTCGAAATGGGGTTCATCCGAACCAGTGGGATAGAATTTGCGCAGCCAGCCTTTCTCGTTCTCCGCCCAGTCATTGAGATAGGCTGCGGCCGAACGCGGAAAGGTCTCTTCTCCGTACCGGTCGCGCAGAGCGAAAAGTTCGTCCTCCAGCGCCTCGACCAGCTCCGCCTGCGCCATGGTGCGCACGTTGGGGGCGATAAAAACGCGTTGCAGAAAGCTCGCCACGAGTGACGCATGGTCCGATCGCAGCAATCGCCAGGCGGGATGGTTGCGGCGCAGCAGTTCGAGTGTCTGAAAATCGAGTGCCATCGGCGGTTATCCGTATCGAAGGTTCTGTAAAACTCTGAATTTAGACGTATGAGAGGGGATTCGTCAAACGGAAAGGAAGAGATCGCGCCTGCGGAAATTAACTGAAAATAAGCGCGGTAATCGGCTTTGAAAGTGTTTCCGCTGTCCCCGACGCTGGAGCCAGTGTTATCAGCGAGCGTATCGCCTCCGGCGGGCCCGAAGAGCTGGATGCGCGGCACGGGAGAGCGCCAACAAACCAGATGCCGATAAAGAAGAAAAGCGCTCTGTTCCGCCTGCCACCTGACCACACCCGGCCCCAACGGAGAGCCGCCGCTCCGCCAGCGACTAACGGATGGGCCGCCGCAGCAGGTCTCGGTTTCTGCCAACAATAGGCTGAGCCGGCTGACCAAGTTCTGGCGATCATCGTCAGCGAGAAAGACATCGCTACGCGCAACGCCACGAAAAGACACATGCTGCAGCAGGCCGGGAATGTCGATGCGGGGCTGGGGGAGGGCATGGGAAGAGATTAGATGTCAGGTCCCGGATGATTTCACAGCCAGGCCGAAAAAAGCCGATCAGGCAAGAGGTGCCTGATCGGCTTTATCAGTCACTGGCGATACGTTGACGGCAAATAATTGGCCGTTTCTCGCATTTGTGACACAAGATTAGTATTTCTTTTCGCGCGTATTTTCCTCTTCCATTAACCCTTCTTCACCGAGGCCTTCATTGATCTCCTCGTCAAGACCTTCATCATCAAACGAGCCCTCTTCCCAGTACGGGGAGACGCCATAGTATTCATTGATTTCGGTCATCTCGTCCCCGGTCAGAGCGGTTTCGATATCGCCCTCGAACTCCTTGAGCTGGTCTTTCTGCGTTTTCAGGGTGAAGACCATTTCGCGCAGCTCACGCTCGCCTGCTTCGGCGAACTCGCCCGCCGGCATTTGGGTCTGCAGCGCGTTGAAAGGTACGATGTACTTTTCAACGCCCACACCGAGCAGACCGCCGCCGGAGACGGTGACATAACCGGCCTGACCAGTCTTGATATCCAGAAGAACCTGATCGATTTCGCCTAGAGTTTTATTGTTCTGGTTCTGGATCTCGGCGCCGATCAGGTGGTCAACTGTAATCAGACTACCTTTCTGCTGCTGGAATTTACCCGCGTACTTCTGCTGTTGGGATTTCTGTTTTTGCCCCTGGGTCGAATACTTCTGCTGTTGCTGCTTTTCAGTCGAGTACTTCTGCCCCTGCTCACCAGCTTTATGCTCGCCCGCAAAGGTCGAGGGAACCATGAACAAGCCAAAAGCGAACAGTGCTAAAGTAAAAATACTTAGGTTTCTCATCTCTATCTCCTTTTTTTGTGTTCAAAGAAACCAACGGTCACCAGTTGCCCTGAACGGTAAAACAAAAAAACGAAATTACAACCGTCAATATTTAAGGTTTTTCTTTCTCATGTTTTTCCTTCTTATACTGTGAATGTATCGACCGGTTTACATTTGTCAATAAAACACAGAATTAAATACTCTTATTGAAAATTCAGTAAAAAAAGGTGGTTGTCCTATGAGCTTTTCCCTGAATAAAATGCGAGTATGATCAAAAAATTTCTTTCGGGCGCGGATTGGGTTTACCATTCCTGCCCGGGGTTTACGCCTTCGGAAATCCGGATACACTTTTATCAGAGCATCTGGTCCCCTGAGAAAGTCCCGGATACAGGGACACTATCCGAACAAAGGAGGTTTTGCATGCTCGGGGCTCTGCTCGAGGTCGCCCTCGGGCTGATCGTCATCTATCTTCTTCTGGGCCTGATCTGTACGGCGGCCAACGAGCTGATCGCCGGGCTCGTAAACGCGCGCGCCAGAAACCTCGTCCATGGCCTGAACAATCTGCTCAGGAACAGCGGAACCGAATCGGAAGTCGCCTGCCGCTTCTTTCGAGATCCTTTTATCAAGGCCCTGAACAAGCCGCTGAAAAAGCCGTTGCTCGTTCCCGAATACCTCTACGGCAAGGCACGGGTCAAAAGATTTTTTGATTTGCAAAGCGCTCCATCCTACTTGCCTCCGAAGGTCTTCGTTCTCGCCTTGCTGAAGGCCATCAGCGGCGATTCCGAAAAGATCCATGATATGTCCCACCTGCGGCAGCGCGTCAGAGAGCTTCGGGGGCCGGATGATCTGAAGGACCTTCTGCTGGCGCTTCTCGAAGACGCCCAGGAGGATGTGGACACGTTCAAGGAAAACCTCGAGGATTGGTTCAACACGTCCATGGATCGGGTGGCCGCGTTGTACCGGAAGAAAACCCAGGCCGTTCTCCTGCTTCTGGCTCTTTTGATCACCGTGGCCGCCAATGCGGACACCCTTGAGATCGCCCGCTCGCTTGCGGTGCACGACGATCTGCGCAAAGCCGTGGTGGAGCGGGTCGTACAGGAGAACTGGAGTGCAGCAGCGCAGGAGGCAGGCGAGGGCGGATTATCACCCCAGCCAAGCGTCGCCAGTCTGAAGCAGTCTCTGGCAGAGCTGCGCCAGTTCGGCCTGCCGCTGGGCTGGCAGACGACTCCCCAGGGGTTCGGCGGCTGGGTCGCGAAGCTCTTTGGCCTGCTGCTGACTGCCGTGGCCGTTTCCCTGGGGGCGCCGTTCTGGTTCGATATCCTGAAAAAAGTGATGAATGTCCGGGCTACCGGGGCCTCGCCCGAAGAGCTGGCGAAGAAGCGCAAAAAAGCCTGATTCGCCGTTGCTCCGGCGGCGCGAATGACTTTTTCGATGGAGCACCCCTTGGGGGAAAACTCCCACAGTTCTAATCGGGGGTGTCCAAGCGCTACGCGGCAAGTGCGCGAACTGCTGCTGCTTCGGGGGACGAGGCGCGCTTTGAGGTAAATTCATGCTGCGGCCCGCACTCGGTCAGGCGGTTGGACTTTGCCCACGGGAATTCACTCCGTTGCCTTTCACTCATGCCATTACCCGCAGGAAAACTGATCTTCTCCCAGTATTTTGGCACATTCCCCCGAAACAGCAGCGACCATTTCGTGCTCAAGTTTTTCCAAGGTCCGCTGCGCGGAGGCCATTTCGTCCTCGAGGGCCTCGACCCCCGGGATCCTGTTCACCTCTCTTGCGACTTCGTCCTCGAGTGCGCTGACCGCCTGCCTGATGGGGGCGAATGCGAGATTCGCGATTTTGCCCACCATCTGATTGACGTACGTGTTGGCGCTGTCCAGCTTCTTTTTGATCTTTTCGTATAAATCCGGATAGGTATGCCGACCCACCCAGGTAAAGAGATACTCGACCTTCTTTTTCCCATAGGAGGCGGCCGTGCTGACCGCGTCTTCCACCTCCCGCAAAGCCTTGGTATAGAGACTCAGGTCCTCGTACACCGTCTGGATCATCTTCAGGTAGCCGTCGACGCGGTGGAAGGCGTTTTCGACGTTCTTCAAGGGCGAGAGGTATTCATCGAGCTGCTTCGCGACCTGCTCTCTGGCGCTGCGCAACTCGCCGGCAACCGTCTCGATCCCTTCGTTGAGTCCCTTGGCGCATTTCTCGACGTTTTCTGGCGGGTGTTCTGCATAGCGCTGCATCAGGGCGTGCGTGCCGTTGACGAGCGAGTGGACGTCGAATTCAACGCCGTGAATCACCTTGAGAATGTTCTGGACAGCGTTCTGGGCCTTTTTGAGTTTGTTCTGCAGGGGCGTGAGCACCACGTCGATCTCGTTGAGACTGGTTCTGATCTCGCCGATGCCACCGGCAGGCGGCGGCTCCTTCACAATGGGCAGCAGGGCTTTCGATAGAGAACCTGCGACCTGTCCGACTTCGGGCAGCCAGGTCGCGTCGCTGGCGATGGACTGGATTTTAGCGAGGATCTCGCCGATGGTTTTCAGATCGTCGCTGAACGTCTTTGGCTTGCCCAGAAGATCGATGACGTCTCCGAGCTGGGTATTGAGCTGTTCGATGGGCGTTGCAATGACAGCGATATCGTTGGCGATATCCACAAGATGGCCGTGCAGGGTCCGCAGTTGGCTCGTTTTATCTTTTCCCATGATGTCCTCCCGGGTAGACCGGTCTTTGCCCGACGTGCTCTCGCCAGGGTGATCCTGGCAAGGCCGGGGCGGTGCCGGCGCAGGAAGCCTTGCACTAAAAAGATACCACTTTTGGTGAAGATCGCGCCCGGAGTCTACGCGGCGCCGGTAACTGAACGAAGCGCAAGAACTTGCGGGGTTGTCAACTTCTATCTTCCTTTACGGTTCCACTGACGGGCTGCTGACGAGACGAAAGAGGGGCCTTCCCCCCGACGGGCTGACGTAGCGGATCTCGTAGCGCAGGTCGGGAACTTATTACCGCTGCACCTGCGGAAAATCGCAAGGCCCAAGAAAATTTATATATGCGGATGCGGCCTAAGCGGAGATCAGCCGTTCTGCGACGGCAGTTGCGAAGGTGTTGTTGGCCGGCAGGCATGAGTCCGTCGGGCGCATCGAAACGCCGGCCGGCAGGAACATCGGTCTCGGCGCCTGGGCGCTGTTATTGGTGGACGTTGCCGGTCGGCCGCTGGTGTTTCCGTTTCGCGGCACACTGATGGCGGGAGATGACGTTGCTGTGGGCGTGGACAGCATCCTGCTCGGCGGGACGGTCACGGTGGTGGAGGAACAGCTGCTTGGCAAGACCCATTACATTGCGGGCGGGGAAACGCTGGACCCGGGTGATCGGGTGGGACTG
>JAGXHK010000131.1 GCA_024636255.1 Desulfuromonadales bacterium
GCGCAGGCGCTGGCTTCCCGCCTCGGGGGCCAGGGCAACAGTGCGATGGCCGGAAGCCTTAAGGGTCCGCGCTTCGGCTTCTGAAAGCGCATCGATGCGCAAACTGGCCATCGAAACCGTGCCGCCGCGATCAAGGATCGCACGATTCAGCGCATCGCTTTGCGAATAATCGGAAACCGCCGCCCCCACCAGCCCGATCCGGTCGCGCCGGCACAGGCCTTCCTCCACCTGTTCGATCATATGATCCAAGGTACGCTCGCGCGCCGGCAGGTAGATGAACCCGGCGGCACAAAAGCGGCAGCCGCGCGAGCAGCCGCGCGAGACCTCTGCCAGTGCCATATCGCCGAATTCGGTGTCTTCGGTGGCGACAAAAGAGCGGCTAGCGAACCGATCGAGATCGGCCAGGTACTGCCTGCGCACCCGGGGAGGCGCGCCGTTTTTAGGGTGGATATCGGCGAGAGTGCCGTCCTCGTGATAATCGATCTGATACAGGGAAGGCACATAAATGCCCGGAAGCCGGGAAGCGATTTTCAGAAGTTCGCTTCGATCCGATAAATTTCTCTGCATTTCGGCGATCAGTCCGGGCAGTATCGGCTCTGCCTCGCCGACCGCGAACATATCCATCACCTCGGCCAGGGGTTCCGGATTCAAAAAGGCGCAAACCCCGCCGCACAGCACCAAGGGGTGATCTTCATTTCGCTCGATCGCCCAGAAGGGCAGATGTCCCAGTTCGAACAGGCGGGGCAGGTTGAGGTAGTCATTTTCGAACGAGATAGAGAACGCCACCACATCGAATTCGTCCAGAAAGCGGTGGGATTCAAGAGAAAAGAGTGGATATCCGGTCTTTTGGTGTTCAGCCATGTCCTCAGGATCAGGCAGGAAAAAGCGCTCACATAAAGTGCCCTCCTGGCTGTTGAGCAGATGGTAGACGCTCAGAAAACCGAGATTGCTCATTGCATGATGATAGGTGCTGGGGTAGACCAGGGCGACACTCAAACGCCCTCCCCACGGCTTGG
Source organism: Desulfuromonadales bacterium (assembly GCA_024636255.1). Classification (GTDB taxonomy): domain Bacteria; phylum Desulfobacterota; class Desulfuromonadia; order Desulfuromonadales; family Geoalkalibacteraceae; genus JAGXHK01. The sequence continues at coordinate 1,017 of JAGXHK010000131.1, forward strand.
AGCGGCAACCGGTTTCACCAGCGAGGCGCCGGCGGGCTTTATCTAGAAGTCGTCGGGACATGCGAGGCGTCGCCGTTTCTGGTTAGAGGTTGGAATTCCTGCAAGTGGGACTCTTTCGCGCGCGGTCTGAATGCGTCGAGACGGGCATTTTCTCACAAAATAAAAAATAAGGCCGCAAAAAGCGGCCCATGAGCGGTAGAGGGAGTAATAGAGATGAAAGACAGACCAGGACATCAATCCCCAGAGGCCGGGCGGAGAACCGGACCGGGGACGAACGCGAAGGAAGCCTCCGGCCGCAGAAAAAGCCTGCGGCACGGGCGTTTTTCGGAAATCAGCACCACGCTGAGAAGGGCTTAGTCGACCCTTTTGCGCAGAAACGTCGGGATGTCGTATTCATCTTCCTCAGCGTTTCCCGAGCGGACATTGCGAATGCTGTCGCGCTGGCGCTCGCGAATAAACGCAGGCACATCGCGATCGACTTTCGCTCCCTTGACGATCGAATTTTTGAGCTCTTCAGAAGCAACTCTGGTCTTTTCGAACGATTCACCGAAACCGGTGGCAATGGCCGTGATCTTGATGGAGTCGCCGAGTTCGTCGTTCACGACCAGGCCGATGATAATGTTGGCCTCTTCGTGCACCTTGTCGTGAATGATTCGCGACGCTTCATCGAACTCCTCCATGGTCATGCTGGACGAGCCGCTGATGTTGACCAGAACGCCCTTGGCGCCGGAAATATCGATCTCTTCGAGGAGCGGGCTGCTGATCGCTTTCTGAGCGGCTTCGGCTGCGCGTTTTTCTCCATCCGCCATGCCGATTCCCATCATGGCCATGCCGCGTTCGCTCATGATCGCCTTGACATCGGCAAAGTCGACGTTGATCAGACCGCTGGTCGTGATCAGATCGGAAATACCCTGCACGGCCTGGCGCAGCACATCGTCCGAAGGCTTGAAGGCATCAAGGATGCTCATGTTCTTTCCGGCCAGCCCGAGAAGACGATCGTTGGGAATAACGATCAGCGAGTCAACCACCTTCTTGAGCGCCTCCACCCCGGACTCGGCCTTTTTCTGGCGCTGTCTGCCCTCCCGGCTGAAGGGCTTGGTCACCACACCGACGGTCAGGGTGCCGAGTTCACGTGCCACCTCGGCGATAATCGGCGCCGCGCCGGTTCCGGTCCCGCCGCCAAGGCCCGCGGCAATAAAGACCATATCGGCACCATCGAGAAACTCAGCGATGCGCGCCCGGTCCTCAAGAGCGGCCTCGCGCCCGGTTTCGGGATTCGCTCCGGCCCCGAGCCCTTTGGTCAGCTTGGAGCCGAGTTGGACTTTCGTCGCCGCCAGGCTGTTGCGCAGAGCCTGCGCGTCCGTGTTGGCGCACAGAAACTCAACACCATCGACATGATGGGCAATCATCGTGTTGACAGCATTTCCGCCACCGCCGCCGACTCCGATCACTTTGATTTTCGCTGCCTGATCCAGGCCTTCCTCAAATTCGAACATAATCTCCCTCCGATCCCGTTTCGGCCGAAGTCTCCGCCCCCGGCCAGGTTTGCATTGCTTATGCGAATAAAACCTGTTCTCAGAAAAATTCTCCGAACCATTCCTTCATGCGACGCACCACCTTGTCGAAAATATTTCCCTGCCCGATGGTGAAGTTGCGCGTTTCCATGTTCTTGCAGCCATACTTGACCAGCCCGACGCCGGTTGCATAGACCGGCGAGTTGACCACGTCGGTCAGGCCGCCGATATCGCGCGGCACGCCGCGTCTTACCGGCATGTTGAAAATCTGCTCAGCCAGTTCCGGCATGCCGGGCAGTATCGATGTGCCGCCGGTAATCACGACTCCGGAGGCGATCAGATCCTCGAAGCCGCTCTTGACAAGTTCCCGGTTGACGAGCGTGAAGATCTCCTCGACGCGCGGTTCAAGAATTTCCGCCAGCAGCTGCCGCGAAAGGACGCGGGGCTCGCGGCCGCCAACGGATGGGACTTCAATCGTTTCGTCTTTGCCGACCATCGAGCCGAGGCAGCAGCCATACGCATGCTTGATCTTTTCAGCCTCGCCCATCGGAGTGCGCAGCCCCACCGCAATATCGTTGGTCAGATGGTTGCCGCCGAGCGAAAGAACGGCCGTGTGTTTGATGGCACCGTCGAAATAAATCGCAATATCGGTCGTCCCGCCGCCGATATCGACCATGGCCACTCCAAGTTCCTTTTCGTCGGAGGAGAGCACGGCTTCGGCAGAGGCGAGCTGTTCGAGCACAATATCGGCCACATCGGCGCCTGCGCGGTTGCAGCTCTTGATGATGTTCTGCGCGCTGGCTACCGCGCCGGTCACGATATGCACCTTGGCTTCGAGACGAACCCCGCTCATGCCGAGGGGCTCTTTGATGCCGTCCTGATCATCGATGATGAATTCTTGAGGAAGGATGTGGATCACCTCCCGATCCATGGGAATCGCCACCGCTTTTGCGGCATCGATAACCCGGGCGATATCCTCCTTGGTGACTTCGCGATTCTTGACCGCGATGACGCCTTGCGAGTTGAATCCCTTGATGTGACCTCCGGCAATGCCGGCGAATACGGACTTGATCTCGCAGCCCGCCATGAGCTCCGCCTCTTGAATTGCTTTGCGGATGGCGGCGACCGTACTCTCGATATTGATCACCACCCCCTTGCGCAATCCCTTTGAGGGACTGATACCGATGCCCACGATATCGAGCCCCTCGTCTGTAAGATTGCCGACAATGGCGCAGATTTTGGTGGTGCCGATATCGAGTCCGACGATCAGATTCTCTTGTTTGCTGCTCATGCCCTTTCCCTTCCCGGTCACAAATGACTATCCTTTGGCCCGTGTTCGTGTGTTATCGAGTTTGACGATTATCCTGTCAGCAACGTTAAGATCGATGTAGTCAAGCACCGCCAGTCGTGGCTCGAGTTCTTTATAGATGCGCTCGAGCCGATCGAGCTTGGCGGCAAAGCCCTCTTTGCCAAGTCGCACCGGCACGCCGCTGGCATAGGTAAAAAGAACGAAACCCTCGCTGCTGTCGATATGCACCTCGGATACCGACTCGAGGTTGAAATGGCGCCGTTCGCGCAGCTCTTCCAGCAGAGATACCGCCCGGCGCAGCAGCGCCCGGGAGTCTTCGGGCTGTTCGATCAGGTCATCTCGCTCGATCCCGGTCAGCACCGGAAAGTCGAGACGATCACCGCTGCTGAGGACCTTGAAAACCTCTCCGCTGGCGTCGACATAATAGAGATAGCCAAAATTGATAATCGCCCGGGGAACCCGCTCCTGCAGCCGGATGATTATCTCGCGTGGAAAGATGCGATCGACCCGTGCCTGCGCGACCCAGGGGTTCTCTTCGATGCGGCGGCCGATCAGTTCAAGGTCGAGGTCGAAGATGCTGCTGCCGGCCGCGATGTCCGAAAGCGCGATGATCTCACTCTCGCTGACCCGAGTCGCAGCCTCGACGCGTACCCGGTCGATACGAAAGAAGTCGGAGCGGACCAGCATCTGGACCGCAAGAAAGCCGCCGACCACAATCATAACGCTGGTCACGCTCAACACTGTCAGGCGCAGCACCCTTTCAAAGGCCCCCTTCCAGTCGCGCGGCTGTTTCTCGCGCTTGCGCCTGTTGCGCCTGATTTTCGGCTCGTTTCCGGCTTTGTAATCTCGCATCCGCTTTCTCATCGTCCCTGAAGGTGAGCTTAATGACCGAGTCCCGCCCCTGCAAGGATTCGCTCCACCAGTTCAGTGAAATCGATTCCCGCCGCCGCAGCAGCCTTGGGAAGCAGACTGGTCTCGGTCATGCCCGGAATGGTGTTGACCTCCAGGCAGTAGAACGCTTTCTGGTTCAGGCGAAAATCGGCCCGCAGCGCGCCGCGGCATCCGAGTGCCTCGCAGGCCTGAACCGCCGCCGCCTGCAGACGGGTGGTGATCGCAGCCTCGAGCGGGGCCGGAAGCAGGTACTCGCAACGACCAGGCGTATATTTGGCCTGATAATCGTAGAACCCGCCCTCGGCAACGATCTGAATTACTGGCAGCGCCTGGCCATCGAGAACGCCCACTGTAAGTTCAGCGCCGGGGATGAATTCCTCAATGAGGACCCGGGAATCAAATCGCAGTGCCTCAGCGGCCCCGCGGCGCAGATCTTCGGCGTTTCCGGCGATAGTTATGCCAAGCGTCGATCCTTCTCGAGACGGCTTGACCACCAGAGGGAAATGACGACAGCGCTGGATCAGGCTCTCGATTTTGTCACCGGCGGTAAATACCTCGAATCCCGGAGTCGGCAGATCGTGCTGCAGGAGAATTTTTTTCGCCGCCACCTTGTCCATGGCCAGACTCGAGGCGAGCACGCCGCTTCCGGTGTAGGCGATCCCCATCATCTCGAGCAAGCCCTGTACGCAGCCGTCTTCGCCGTAACGCCCGTGCAGCGCGATAAAAGCAACTTCGACATTCTCAGCCCTGAGCCGGGCTGGCAGGTCCCGGCCGACATCGATGCCGAGCGCCTGGTAACCGGCTGTCTGCAGGGCTTTGAGAACTGCGCTGCCGGTACGCAGAGAAATCTCCCGCTCGCCGGAAAGCCCGCCCATGAGAACTGCGATTTTTTTTTGCTGCAACTGCGCTCGGTTCATCGATGATCCATTGCCCCAATGGGCTTGCGACATATTGTGTCTCATACTGATGTCACCCTTTCCCTATCAATTCAGCGCCGGCAAGAGAATCCGACCGGAGCGGAAAGGAGCATCGGGTTGTCAAACCAGCCTTCAGATTCCGCTTTCCCTGTCTTCCAGAAAGCGCAGCAACTGTTCACCCACCTGCCAGATGCTGCCGGCGCCAAGGGTGATCACCAGATCTCCCTTGCGCAATACCCCGGCAAGATGGGGCACGACGCCACTCGGGTCGGCGATAAAGTGGGCATCCTTGTGGCCGTGTTGCGTGATCCCTTCGATCAGAGTGGCTCCGTCGACCCCGGGGATCGGGTCTTCGCCTGCCGGATAGATCTCTGTGACGACCAGATGGTCCGCCTGGTAGAAGGCGGTGACGAAATCCTCAAACAGCGCCTGGGTCCGGCTGTAGCGATGCGGCTGGAACACGATGACCAGGCGCCGATCCCATCCGGAGCGTGCGGCGGCGAGCGTCGCTTTGATTTCCGCAGGGTGATGACCATAGTCGTCGACGACCATGATTTCCTCGCGCTCGCCCTTGATCTCGAAACGGCGCTGCACGCCGCCGAAATCTTTGAACCCCTCGATAATGGAAGCGAAGGGGATATCGAGTTCCATGGCGATCGCCGTCGCCGCAAGAGCATTGAGCACGTTGTGCCGCCCCGGCATCTGAAAAGAGATGCGTCCGAGCAACTCGTCGCCGTAATGCACCGCAAAGGAGGTCCATCCGGCGCGCTGCTCGATATCGGTTGCGTTGAAATCGGCCTGCCCGGCGAGTCCGTAGGTGACAAAGCGCTTCTTGACCCGGGGAATGATCGACTGAATGTTCGGATCGTCGAGGCACAGCACAGCCAGCCCGTAGAAAGGAACCTTGTTGATGAAATCAACAAAAGTATCCTTGATCTGATCCAGATCGCGGTAGTAGTCGAGGTGGTCGGCATCGATGTTGGTCACCGCAGCGATAGTCGGCGAGAGCTTCAGAAAGGAGCCGTCCGATTCATCGGCTTCAGCGACCAGAAATTTTCCCTGTCCCAGTTTGGCATTCGACCCGAAGGCGTCAAGGCGGCCGCCGATCACCGCGGTCGGGTCGATGCCGCCATGCACCAGTAAGGTGGCGACCATACTGGTTGTCGTCGTTTTTCCGTGAGTGCCGGCGATGGCGACGCCGTATTTCATACGCATCAGTTCAGCAAGCATTTCGGCTCGCGGAATCACCGGGATAAGGCGCCGATGGGCCTCGCGCACTTCGTGGTTTTCGCCGCGGATTGCGGTGGAGGCAACCACGACATCGACATCGCGAACGTTTTCGGCCTGATGACCGTAGTAGATCTCGCCACCGAGCTGTTGCAGACTGCGGGTAATCTCGCTCTCTTTCAGATCCGAACCCGAGACCTGGTAGCCGAGATTGAGAAGCACTTCAGCGATGCCGCTCATGCCGATGCCGCCGATGCCGATGAAATGTATCTTGCGAATTTTTCCGTACATAAATGAGTTCGTCACCGTTTCGTTTTTCGTACAGTCAGTTAGAGCGCGCAATGGACCGGCATTCCTTGAGAATGGCGGCAGCCGCGTCGCGCCGGCCGAGCGCATGAGCCGCCCCGGCCATCGAGACGAGCAGATCGCGATCTGCGAGAACTTCTTTAAGCAAATGTCCCAGCTTCTCCGGTGTCAGTTCCTGCTGCGGCAGCTGCATTGCCGCTCCTCTGCGGGCCAGAGCGGCAGCATTTGTACTCTGATGATCCGCTGCCGCGTACGGATAAGGAATCATCAGGGCCGGGCGGCCGCAGGCGGCCAGCTCGGCGATCGTTGTCGCACCGGCCCGGCACAGTACCAGATGCGCCCGGTCATAGGCAGCAGCCATGTCGTCAATAAAAGGAACAACGAACTCAGGGTCCCAGCCGGCTCTCCGGTAGCCCTCACGCACCCGTTCGAGATCCTCCTCGCCAGCCTGGTGCTCGCCGGTGAGGCGCTCGCGCAGCCCCTCGAGATGAGCAAGGGCCGCGACCATGGCATCATTGATCGCCCGTGCGCCACGGCTGCCGCCGAACACCAGCAGATGCGGCGGACCGAGGGGAAGCGGGCGGCATTCGCTGATCGACTGGCGCACCGGATTGCCGGTGAACACCGTGCGGCCGGCCGGGAAGCTCTTCGCCGAACGCGGAAAGGAGATGCAGATCCGGTCGACCCAACGCCCGAGCAGTCGATTGGTCAGCCCGGGTTGCGCGTTCTGCTCATGGATCAGGATCGGGTATCTTTTGATCCGTGCGGCCGCCAGAAGCGGCCCCGAAGCATACCCGCCGACGCCAACCACCACCTGCGGCTGAAACTCGTTGAGAATCTGCAGCGACTGGCGCAGGCTGCGGACCAGTTTCGGAAGCAGAAGAAACTTTCGCCGCCAGCCCGTACCGACGAAGCCGGAAATATCGATCGTGCGCAGGGGCCAGCCACGCTGCGGAATCACCCGGCTTTCGATTCCCCTGGACGTCCCGACGAAGAGGACCTCTGCATCGGAGGTCTCGCTGAGCAGCTGTTCGGCAAGTGCTACCGCCGGGAACAGGTGCCCTCCTGTGCCACCGCCGGCGAGAAGGATTTTCATGATTTCTCCTCCGCCGTATGGGCCGAGATGTTGAGCAGCACCCCGATGGCGAACAGCGTTGTCAGCAGGCTGGTCCCGCCGTAAGAAAGAAAGGGCAGTGCCAACCCCTTGGTCGGCAACAACCCGAGAACAACGCCCATGTTGACGAACGCCTCCAGCCCGAGCAGGAAGGTCAGCCCGAAAGCAAGAAGACGCCCGTAATCATCCGGCACATGGACTGCAGTGCGGATACCGCGCAGGGCCAGGACCAGAAACATCGCAGAGATAACCAACACTCCTGCAAACCCGAGTTCTTCGCCGATGACCGAAAAAATAAAGTCCGTATGCGCCTCAGGCAAGTAAAACAGCTTCTGTTTTCCCTCCCCGAGCCCCTGGCCGAACAGGCCGCCAAGGCCAAAAGCCGTCCAGCTCTGAATGATCTGGAATCCGGTATTGTAGGGATCGTTCCAGGGATCGAGAAACGTCATGATGCGCTGCCGCCGGTAGTCGACACGCATGACAGCCAGATAAAGCACCGGCAGGGCGAGCAGGGCCACCGATATCAGGTAACTCGGGCGCGCTCCGGCCACCAGCAGCATCATCATCGCCACCCCGGCAATGGTCATGGCGCTGCCGAGGTCGGGCTGGGCGAGCAGCATGCCGAGCATGACGCCGAGCACCAGCATATACGGCAGAAAACCGAGCTTGAAGCTTCTGAGCTTGTCCTTTTTGCGTACCAGCGAATGCGCCAGGTAAAAAACGAGTGCCAGCTTGGCGACTTCGGCCGGCTGCACCGAAAAGCCGGGAAAACGGATCCAGCGTGCGGCGCCTCCGGCGCTCGACCCGACGCCGGGAAGCAGCACCGCAGCGAGCAGCAGCAGCGCCAGGATCAGACCGGGCACGGTCAGGCGGCGCCAGGTGCGAAAATCGATGTGCATGGCCCCGGCCATCACCAGAAAGCCGAGAACAGCGAACATGCCTTGTCGCTTGAGAAAGAAGAATCCGTCCCCGTGACTCTTTGCCGCCATGATTGCGGAGGAGGAATAGACCATGACGACTCCCAGGCAGGTGAGAACCACCGCCAGAAGCAAAATGGCCGTATCAAAGTCCTTCCTCAGCGTCATGGCTTATATCGCCTCCTCTTGGCGCCCCGGCAGGCCAAGGACCGCACGGGTGAAAAGATCGCCGCGCTCCTCGAAACTGGCGAACATATCAAAGCTCGAGCAGGCCGGCGAGAGAAGAACGGTGCCGCCCGGCGCTGTCAACGCGCTGGCGGTGCGCACCGCCTCCTCCAGGCTGTTCACGCGCACGGTATGGCTTAACCCGCCGAGGGCTTGCTCCATGCGGGGCGCGGCCTCGCCGATCAGAATCAGATGCGCCACCTTCTCGGCCACCATCGGCGCCAGCGCGCCGTAATCGCCCCCCTTGTCCCTGCCGCCGGCGATCAGGGTGACCGGCGCCTGCAATCCGGCCAGGCTTTTGACAACGCTGCCAACGTTTGTCCCCTTGGAATCGTTGTACCAGGTGACGTCGTTGAGTGTGCGGACCGGAACCATTCGGTGCGCCAGACCTTTGAAATCGCAGGCAGCCTGCCAGGCGATCTCGGGCGGACATCCTTCGAGAAGCGCGGGGATCAGAGCCGCCATGACATTCTCGATATTGTGCATTCCTTTGAGTTCAAGTTCCGCAACAGCGAAACGGTGCTCGCCTCCCTGCCAGCGCCACACCAGGTTTTCGCCATCAAACCCCATACCCTGGGCCAGCACCCGGGCCGAAGAGAAGTACACCTTGCGGCTGCGCACCTCCTCAGTCGCGGCAAGCACCGCGGGGTCATCAGCATTGAGCACCGCGACGTCCTGCTCCCGCTGATTCTCAAACAGTCGGCATTTGGCCGCAACATAGCTGCCCATATCCGGATAGCGGTCGAGATGATCCGCGCTGATATTGAGCAGGATGGCGTAGCGCGGCCGGAATGCGTTGATCGCTTCGAGCTGAAAGGATGAAAGCTCGACCACCAGGTAGTCCCACGGCTTCCCAGCAGCCTCGATCAGCGGATTGCCGAGGTTGCCGCCAACGAAGGTGCGCTGCCCCCAGTTCTGCAGCATCGCCCCCAGCAAAGACGTCGTCGTCGACTTGCCATTGGTCCCGGTAATGCCAAGCACCGGGGCGTCGAGCTCCTGGTACGCAACCTCCACCTCCCCGTACACCGGGATGCCCGTGGCACGTGCGGCCGCAACGGCGGGAAGATCCAGGGAAACGCCCGGGCTGACGACCACGAAGTCCGCCTGTGCGAACAGCGCAGGCGTATGCCCACCGAGATCGAGAACCAGATCGCGCTCGAGCAAGGCGCCAAGGCCGGCAATGCGCTGGGCCTCGCGCCGGTCGGAGAGGATCACTGCCGCGCCGCACTTTTGGAAATAGTCCGCCAGAGCCAGACCGCTGCGTCCCGCACCGACAACCACGACTTTTTTGTTGTGCAGGTCCCGACGCATTTTCTACCTCAGCTTCAATGTCGAGAGGGCCACCAGCGCCAGCACGATGCTGATGATCCAGAAACGCACGATGATCTTCGGCTCCGGCCAGCCCTTGAGTTCAAAATGGTGATGGATCGGCGCCATTTTGAAGATTCGTTTGCCGTAGAGGCGAAAAGATGTCACCTGAAAAATGACCGAGAGCGCCTCGACGACAAAGATGCCGCCAACGATGACCAGAACGATTTCCTGTTTGGTGATGGCGGCGATGGTGCCAAGGGCTCCGCCAAGCGATAGGCTGCCGACATCCCCCATGAAGACCTGGGCGGGATAGGTGTTGAACCAGAGAAACCCAAGACCCGCGCCCACCATTGACCCACACAGAATAGCAAGTTCTCCGGCGCCGGGAACGCTACTGATCTGCAGATAGTCGGCCACCCGGGCATGACCGGCGACATAGGCAAAGAGCAGATAGGTCGCCGAGGCGATTATCATCGGCCCGATCGCCAGGCCGTCGAGCCCATCCGTCAGATTGACCGCGTTGCCCGCCCCGACGATCACCAGCAGAACAAAGGGCACATAGAACATTCCCAGGTCCGGCCGTACGTTTTTGAAAAACGGCACGACCAGAGTGGTCTGAAACGGCGGATAGGTGTAGAGAATCCAGCCTGCAGCCAGAGCGATCAGTACCTGCCAGAACATCTTGTAGCGCGCCGGCATCCCGTCGCTGCTGCGGCGTTTGACTTTAAGGAAATCATCTGCGAAACCGATCGCGCCGTATCCGACCGTCACCATCAGCGTCACCCAGACGTAGAGGTTGGTCAGGTCGGCCCACAGAAGCGTCGGCAGAACGATGGCGAGCAGAATAAGGGTGCCGCCCATGGTCGGCGTCCCCTCTTTTTTCAGATGGGATTCCGGTCCCAGCTTGCGGATGGCCTGGCCGATCTGCATGGTGGAGAGTTTACGGATCAGCCAGGGACCGAGAATAAAGGAGATCACCAGGGCAGTGATGGTCGCGTAAATGGCACGGAAAGTGATGAACCGGAACACGTAGAGTGCCGAATATTCCGTATGCAATGGATAGAGTAGATGATAGAGCATCCAGGCTTTCCTAAATCACCACTGCCAGCGTGGTATCGTGGCGCTCGCGCAGTGCGGCGCAGACCTTTTCCATTTTCATCCCCCGCGAGCCTTTGACCAGAACCCGGTCGCGCCGCCCGGCCCGGTCGCACACCAGAGCGGCGGCAGAGCGGTGGTCGGGAACGATCCGCACCGCGCGCTTGTCCATCCCGCCGGCGAGAGCGCCATCAGCGACCTGGCGGGCCATTTCTCCCATGACGACAAGCAGGTCACAATGTTTTGCGGCTTCACGCCCGATCTCGAAATGCAGGTCGTCAGCCAGTTCGCCAAGTTCGAGCATATCGCCAAGCACCGCGATGCGCTGTCCGCCATTGCTCTCACTCAGAACCTGCAGAGCCGCCCGGGTCGAGGCGGGGTTGGCATTGTAGGTATCGTCGAACAGCAGGGCCCCGCAGGGCAGAGTCACCGGAACCAGTCGCCCGTTGCCGGGACGAAAGAGGTTCAACCCGCGAGCGATGGTTTCGACCCCGAGCCCGAGAGCATGCGCCGCCGCGGCAGCGGCAAGGGCATTATGCACGTTGTGGCGCCCGGGAGCGCGCAGAAGGACGCGGGCTTCCCCGTCGGGAAGAGTCAGGGTAAAGCAGATTGTGGATTTCTCCTGACGGATGGCAGAACCACGCACGGTTGCCTCGGGAGACAGGCCGAAAGCAAGCCGACGCACGCCATTTGCAAGCGGAAGGCTGCGCACGCGCTCGTCGTCAATATTCACAACGGCAATGCCCTCCGCAGGCAGTCCGGCAAAAAGCTCGCCTTTGGCGCGCGCCACGCCGTCAAGCCCGTGCAGGGTTTCCAGATGTGCCGGTCCGACGTTCGTGATCACCCCGATATCCGGCCGGGCAATTTCGGTCAGCCGGGCAATTTCGCCCAGCGCACTGGTTCCCATCTCGATGACCGCGTGGCGGTGTTTTTCATCAAGGCGCAGCAGAGTGAGTGGCAGGCCGATAAGGTTATTGTAATTCCCCTCGGTTTTAAGCACCGGAGACTCCAGGCTCAAAACGGCCGTCAACATCTCCTTGGTCGTGGTTTTTCCGGAAGATCCGGTGATTCCGACCACCTGTCCATCGAAGGCGAGCCGCCGAGCGGTGGCCAGATCGCCAAGAGCGTGCAGTGTATCGCGAACGTGCACCACCGGCGCCGGAAAACCGCCGATAATCTCTTCGGCCAGACAGGCGGCGGCGCCGCGGCGAACCGCCTGTATCAGATAATCGTGGCCGTCGAAATTAGGGCCGCGCAGCGGAATGAACAGATCCCCGGGGCTGATGGTGCGACTGTCGGTAGAGATTCCGGTCACAGTGGCCGTGGCGCCGGGCGGCAGAATGGTTCCTCCGGTGGCCTTGGCGATATTGCGCAGTTCGAGTTTCATTGGGACGCCTCCTTGCGCCCGAGGGCGCTGCGCAGCACTTCGCGATCGTCGAAATGAAGTCGCTTGGTGCCCACGATCTGATAATCCTCATGTCCCTTTCCAGCGACCAGCAGCAGGTCGCCCGGAGACAGAAGAGAGACGGCGTACTCGATGGCTTCGCGCCGGTCCGGAATGACGAGGAATCCGGATCCGTCAGGTACGCCATCAACAACGCTCACCTCCCGCCCGCCGGCGTGGCGGCAGCCGGGGAGAATCTGGGCGATGATCTCGGCAGGATCTTCGCTTCGCGGATTGTCCGCGGTCACCACGGCAAGAGTGCTGTGGCGCACCGCAACCTCGCCCATGACAGGCCGCTTACCCGGGTCGCGATCGCCGCCGCAGCCAAAGACTGTGATAATGCGCCGGGGATTCAGCTGTGCAACCGCCTGCAGCGCCTTTTCGAGGGCATCCCCGGTATGGGCGTAATCGACCAGAACGGCAGCGCCGCAATCGTTCTCGATCCGCTCGAGGCGACCGGGAATCTGAGGGGCCTGAGTGAGCCCCAGAGCGATCGCCTCCGTTGAGAGACCGAGCGCAAGCGCGGCCCCGACAGCACACAGAAGATTGCGCAGATTGTATTCGCCCAGCAGAGCGGAGCTCAACTCAAGCTCGCCAGCCGGAGTGGTGAGCCGGGTACGGATTCCGGCCAGCGACATCTCGGTCTGCAGGGGACGCACCAGGGCCTGTTCGGAGAATCCGCAGGTCAGCGAGTCGCCGAGCTCTGCGGCCAGGCGCGCACCGTAGGGATCGTCGATATTGACGACCGC
>JAGXHK010000132.1 GCA_024636255.1 Desulfuromonadales bacterium
AGCCAGAGCTAAGCCGAGGAGGCGCAACGCCGAGAGCGGGCAAAAGGGCCAGAATTAGAAAAGGGAACTAGCCGCACGGGGCACTAGCATCGAAAGGTTCTTTAACGATCACGAAAGACAGGGAGGCGACCACGCAAAAAGAGGGCTGGAAGTGGGGAGTGAACATTTTGGCGTTCGTCGTTCTGCTCGCGTTTCTGGGGCAGCCGGGACTGACCCGGGCGCAGATCGATGCCGATGAGTGTTTCGGCTGCCATGGCGAGGTGCAAGAGCTTTGGAAGGAGACGCCGCACGCGGATCTGGGCTGCGAAACCTGCCACGGGGATGTGCAGGCACACCTGGAGGATCCGGCAAATGAGCTGGAAACGAGCCTGGATCCGGCGACCTGCGGCAACTGCCATCAGGACCAGTACCAAAGCTCGCTGCAGGTGAATTGGGACGCCGAGGCCCGGCAGGTGAAAGGGGTGCCGGAAGGCCGCTCCCCCCTGCAGGACAAGCTTCTTGCCCCGCACGGGTTCACGGTGGAGCATAACGAGCCGCGCAGCCACGCCTTCATGGTTTCTGATCAGCTCGCCGTGGATCGTTTCTACGCCGGGCGCTACCGTTACAAGGACGCCTGGGCATCCACCCGCCCGGGCAAACTCTGGGACGTGATCGAGGATACCGGCGAAACCCGCCCCGATCTGGCCAAGGCGGGCTACCCCGTCTGCCTGCAGTGCAAGACGAGCGATCTGATACTCGACTGGAAATACCTCGGCGATCCTGACCCCGAAGCGAAGTGGAGCCGGACATCCGATGTGAACGAACTGGTCAAGGCGGTGAGCAACCCCGTGGGCTGCATTCATTGCCATGATCCCCACGGTGCCAGTCCGCGGGTGGTGCGCGATGCGCTGATCGAGGCGGTCGAGCGCGACGGCGCCACGCCTTATTCCGAAGACTCGGGCAAGGATGCGATGCAGGTGGTTGGGTTCCGCGACGGCTTCCGCAAGATCGGGCTGTTGGAGCAAGCCGGCTCCGACCTGCTGCGCGCCCAGTGCCAAGTCGAATACAGTTGCAATCCGGGCACCCCGGCCGAAGGGGAGGGCAAGATCACCACCGAGAGCCGGCTGACTAACCAGTTCCCCTGGAAAAACGTCTTCGATATGCTCGATTATTATGACGAAATCGGCTTCCGCGATTTTCGCCACGCGGTGACCGGCGCCCGGTTGGTCAAGCTGCAGCATCCCGAGATGGAAACCTACTGGGAGAGCCCTCACCACAAGGCGGGAGTGCGGTGCGTCGACTGCCACATGGGGAAGGTGAAAGGCGAGGGCGGTGAGGAGTTTACCTCCCATGCCATGCTGCGGCCGGCCCATAATATCGAAGGGGCCTGCTACGGCTGCCACCAGGACTCGTCCCCCAAAGAGCTCGAGTACCAGATCGAGACCGTGCGCAACTATACGCGCGGCAAGATTCGCAAGGCCGAATACAGCTTGAGCATCCTCATCGACACCTACGAAGAGGCGGCGCGCCAGGGCGTCTCGGAGGATGTTCTCAAAAAGGCGCGCCGGCAGCATGAAATTGCCCATGTGCTCTGGGAGTGGTGGACGGCGGAAAACAGCGACGGCTGGCACAATCCCGATCTCGCGCGGCGCTCGCTTCTCGATGCGCAGGCCGCGGCCGAAAAGGGCGTTCAGATCCTGAATGAGGCGCTCGAGGCGAAGCTCAAGCCGGCTGTGGTGAAGTAGGCAAGAGGAAAGGGGCGGGATACCGCCCCTTTTTGAAATCCTGATTGGGATCCATGCAAATCATCATCTAAATGCCTGCGGCGGTTTGACTTCCTTGCACTTGTGGCTATCTTTAATAAATTGGCAATTTCATTTTTGCAAAGGGAGGTTTAATCAGATGGGAGGACGTATGTCGAAGAGGTTCGTAGTGCTGGCGATTCTGCTGTTCGTGTTCTCCGCGGTCGGGACGGCCTTTGCCAGGTCGCCGGTATTCGAGGTGGACCACGATCTCTATCCATTTTATCCGTCGCTGCTGAAATGGAACAAGTCGCCCGCCGAGTTCACCCCGCCGGAGACCTGCAAGGGCTGCCATCCCCAGCAGTATGAGGAGTGGACCGGCTCCATGCACGCGCTGGCTTTTAAGGACCCGGTCTATCAGGGCGAGCTCAATAAAGGAATCAAAGAGGTCGGCCCCGAAATCGCCCGCCAGTGCGAGGGTTGTCATACCCCCGCCGGCGTCGTCACCGGCGAGGTTACAGGGGCCGGGCATGAGGGGCTGAGCTCCATGGCCATGGCCGGCGTCTCCTGCGACATCTGCCATTCGATCAGCGGCACGACCCACTGGCAGACCCCCTCGCACGAGCCCGAGAACGGCTCGATGATTTTGACGCCGGGGTATGGCACCACCGAGGGGACCAAGCTGGTCAAGCGGGGCCCGTTCACCCCGTCCGAGAATTGCGGCATGGGCTTTCACGAATGCGAAGAATCGTCCCTGCACCTGCGCGCCGAATTGTGCGCCTCGTGCCACCAGGTGTATCATTACGACCGCCACTTCCCGCTCGAGTCGAGCTATCTGGAGTGGAAGCACGGCCCCTACGCCCAGAACACCGTTCTCTGCCAGGACTGCCACATGGTGGACATCGACACGTTCAAGAAGGTGGCCGATGACTTCTATCATCCCAAACGCGAAGAATATCATCACTACTTCAACGGCGCGAACTTCCTGCTCTATCATCTTGCCGCAGAGGCGGCCAGAAAAGCCGGCGATGAAAAGCTCGCCGAAAACATTCAGCACAAATACGAGATGGCCGTAGAGCGCCTCCAGGCGGCGGCCGCCCTTGAGCTGAGTCCCGTATATCGCGACGGCCGCCTGGCCGAGTTGAAGGTGCGGGTCAAGAATATCCGCGCCGGGCATAACCTGCCGACCTCCCTGACCAACATACGCCAGATGTGGCTCGAGATCACGGCGAAGGATGCAGATGGCAATGTCCTGATGACCAGCGGAACACTCGACGAAAACGGCCAGATCGTCGAGAACACACGCATGTTCAACTCCGAAGGGATGGGCAACGATTTTCATTTCGCCATCGATCCCTGGGTGGTCACCTCGTTTTCGCGCCACGATACCATCCCGCCGCGCGGCTTCAAGGATGTTTACTACGGGCTGCCTGCATTGGAAGAGGGGCAGGATATCGCCATCGAAGCCAGACTGCGCTACCGGCAGGCGGACCAAAAAGTGGCCGAGGCCCTTTTGTCGGCCGTGCCCGAGGATATCGACCTTGAAAAAACCTATGGCCTGACGGAAGTGCCCGAACTTCCCGTCGTCGATATGGTGACTGAGAAGGCCAGATTCGCGCAGTCCGAGTAGCTTGCGGGCACAGCGAAACACTCCAAACACACGATGGTGAAAAGCAGGGCCCCGGCAATCGGGAGCCCTGCTTTTTTTATAACCTGATAGCGCTAATCTTCAGCCGGTCACCCGTAGGCATGTTTCCGGCCGTTTGCAGGTGTTGACAGCGGCACACATAATTCTCTCCTTCCTTGAAGTCCTTCCCATTTACACTATCCTTCATAAAACGAGAGGAAATACTTCTCGAGTAGACCGGCCTTTATCGTGAGGGCTGAAGGAAAATAAATAGACCGGAGGAGCGCTATGTTCTTGGAGAAAATCAAATCAGAAGGCCTGGCCCATCTCTCTTACATCCTCGGCGACGGAAAACAGGCGGCTGTGATCGATCCACGCCGCGACTGCGAAATCTATCTGGAGATCGCCTATCGCGAAGGCGCGCGCATCACTCATATCTTCGAAACCCATCGCAATGAGGACTACGTGATCGGCTCCTGCGAACTGGCGGAGCGTACCGGCGCCAAGATATACCACGGTGCCGAACTGCCTTTTGAGTATGGCGAAACTGCCAAAGAAGGAGATCGGTTCACCTTCGGCAATCTCACCCTCAAAGTCCTCTCCACCCCGGGTCATACCTTCGAGAGTCTGTCCTTCGTGCTCAGCGATGAGGAATTCAGTGAGGATCCCCTGGGGGTCTTTACCGGCGACGCCCTCTTTATCGGCGACGTCGGCCGCACCGACTTTTTTCCCGACCAGGCCGAGAAAGTCGCCGGCATGCTCTATGACAGTCTCTTCGACAAGCTCCTGCCCCTGGGCGACGATATCCTTCTCTATCCTGCGCACGGCGCCGGATCGGTGTGCGGTTCGGGCATGGCTTCCCGGGAGTTCTCGTCACTGGGATATGAACGCAAGCACAATCCATCCCTGCAGATCGCAAACCGTGACGAATTTATCCAAATGAAGGTCGGGGAAAAACATACCCTGCCCCCCTATTTTAAAAAGATGGAAGAATTCAATCTCGCCGGCCCGGGCTTGCTGGGCAACCTGCCCCGTCCCGAGCCGTACAATGCGGACGAATTTGCCCGGGCGATCGAGAATGGGATGCTCGCCATCGACGTTCGCTCGCCGGAGGCCTTTGCCGGCGCCTACATCCCCGGCAGTCTGGCCATTCCGCTTGATATGCTGCCGGCCTACGCCGGCTGGTTCGTTCCTTATGACCGCGATCTCGGCCTGATCATGCCGCGCGGCAGCGACTGGGAAATGGCAGCGCGCCACCTGGTGCGCCTCGGTTACGACCGGGTGATCGCCATGCTCGACCAGGGAATGCATGAATGGGAGACGAGTGGCCGTCAGTATGACCGGATACCGGCGGTGTATGCCGGAGAGTTGAAAAGACGTCTTGATGAGAAGGAGGATTTTACCCTGCTCGACGTCCGCAAGCCGGACGAACTCGAAGAGGGGATTCTGCCGGGATCCACAACGATCTTCCTCGGCGATCTGCCGCACAAGCTCGATGAGGTCCCCCGCGAACGCCCGATCACGACCTTCTGCGGCAGCGGTAGGCGTGCGATCATCGCAGCGTCGATCCTGAAAAAAAACGGCTTCGAAAACGTGGAAGACTGTCTCGGCTCGATGATCGCCTGCCGGGCGGTGGGATGCGAAATCACCTCAAAGTGATCTCAAGGGAGTCACCAAATGCCCGTTAAAAACTTTCACAAAACCCGCAGAAGAAAACTCCTGGCGATATTTATAGCTGGTGCGCTGTGTCTGAGTGGACTCACTGCAACCCTTGCCCTGGCCCAGGTGGGGGTTGGGGACGAAGCTCTGAATGCCCAGAACGGCCTGATGAGCTTTCTCAGCATGAAAGCCTGGTCGCCTTATGCGGCGGGGGTTGGTATCGGCGTCCTGAGCTGGTTTACCTTTCTGCTCTCGGACCACCCTCTGGGGGTCTCCACGGCCTATGCCCGCACCAGCGGCATGATCGAAACGGCCATCCGGGGTGATAAGGCGCGCAGCAGGCCTTACTATCAGAGATTCGCGCCACAGATCGACTGGGAATGGATGCTGGTGATCG
Organism: Desulfuromonadales bacterium; assembly: GCA_024636255.1. GTDB lineage: Bacteria > Desulfobacterota > Desulfuromonadia > Desulfuromonadales > Geoalkalibacteraceae > JAGXHK01. The sequence goes on from JAGXHK010000132.1 coordinate 5,405, forward strand.
GATTGATTTTCGGTGCCGCAATTTCAGCGATTTTGTCGGGCGATTTCTATTTCCGCTTCATGCCCGACGTCTGGGTCGCTGAATTCGGAGACGGCTGGCTGCTGCGCTGGGTCACTGCCTTTATTGGAGGGGTTGTCATGGGACTCGGCGCTCGCTGGGCCAACGGCTGCACCAGCGGTCATGCGCTCAGCGGCACGATGCAGCTGGTCGCAAGCAGCTGGGTCGCCGCCATCGGTATCTTCGCCGGCGGCATCATCACCGCCTTCTTAATTTTCTAAAGGGTTTCCATCTGGAAGGTCCGGATGGAATAGTGCAGTTTTCATATTGGAAACGAGCAATTTTTTGCAAGGTCAAGGAAATCAAGGTTTTGCGCGGAGACGTACATCGTACGTCGCACAAGCAAGGCCGCAGATTGCCGCCGAGATTGCGAAAAAGGGCCGTTTCCGGATGAAAACTAAAGGGGTCAAGCATGTTCGACGAAATACGCCTGAACCGACGCCTCCAATTGTTTCTCGGATTTGTCATGGGAATCTTTTTCGGGTTTTTCCTGCAGAAAGGTCAGGTGACAAAGTACGACATCATTATGAAACAATTATTTCTCGAGGATTTCACCGTCGTCAAGGTCATCCTCTCTGCGATCGTGACCGGAATGATCGGCATTTATATTCTCAAGCGCTACAACATGGTCAGCCTGCATCCCAAGGCCGGATCGGTCGGAGGAACCGTCCTGGGAAGCCTGATTTTCGGGGTCGGGTTTGCTTTGTTGGGCTATTGCCCGGGTACTGCTGCGGGAGCGGTCGGCCAGGGCTCGATGGATGCCCTCTTCGGCGGCGTCCTCGGCTTGCTGACAGGCTCGGCGCTCTATGCCGTCATTTATCCGTGGCTCGCTCGCCATATTCTTCATATCGGTAATTTTGGCGAGATCACCCTGCAGGAACTGTTCAAGATTGATACGCTTAAGATGGTGGCGATTGCTTCGATATTTATCGTTCTTGTTCTTGTGGCTCTGGAAATTTTCGGCCTTTAAAAAACCGCAAAATATATCGTCCCGGGCAGCCAGTCCCAATTTTATTTCTCAGGATCTATTAAGGACCCTTATGCCCAAAAGTCTCAGGATACTGCTCCTTCTCTCTGGTGCGGCCATGGTGCTGGCGACCTCGCTGGCGGCCCCGGGGTGCGCGCACGGAGAAAAGAGACGCTCTCTCGAGGTGACCGCCACAGCCTACAACAGCGTGCCCGGGCAGACCCAGGGCAACCCGACCGAGACCGCCTGGGGAGACCGGCTCAAGCCCGGCATGAAGGCCATCGCGGTATCGCGCGACCTGATCGCCCTGGGGCTTGGGCACGGAGTGGAGGTCGAAATCGAAGGGCTCCCCGGCACTTACACGGTCAGGGACAAGGTGCACAGGCGCTGGACGCGGCGCATCGACATCTACATGGGAAAAGATGTGCAGGCCGCTCGTGAATGGGGAAAACGGACCGTTACCATTCACTGGGAGGGAAGCGAAGAGAAAACCCGGGCCCGCGAAGATGGAAAGAGATAAAAACGTGCAGCTTTCAAAGCCTCAGGCCGCTGCGAATTACTCGCGCTTCACCTTCACCGCATGCCTGTCGGGGACGATAGCGGATCCGGTGCGTCGGGTATAGGCCTGGGTGAACTCCGCACCGAAAAAAAAGATCAGCGCGCTGAAGTAAACCCACACCAGCAGCACGACCAGAGAGCCGGCTGCGCCATAGACCGAGCCGAAACTGCTGCGTCCCAGATAGAAGCCGATCGCGAATTTGCCAAGCGTGAAGAGCAGGCTGGTCATCAGGGCGCCCACCATGACATGGCCCCAGGCGATGCGTACGTCGGGAAGGTACTTGTAGATCATGGCGAACAGAAGTGTGATCACGCCGAGAGAAACCGCATTGTTGAGGATCATCCACAGAAAGTCGGTGCCGGGCAGAAAACCGCTCATGAATTTGGTGAGGCCGTTCAGAAGGGCGCTGACAAGCAGCGAGACCAGAAGAAGAAATCCGATGCCGAGGACCATGGAAAACGAGAGAAGCCGCTTGCGCGCGAAGGTCATAACCACTCCCTTCTCCGGCTTTTTCTCGACCCCCCAGATCGTGTTGAGGGCGTCCTGCAGTTGGGCAAAGACGCGCGATGCCCCCCAGAGCAGCACGGTGATGCTGACCACCGAAGCCACCAGGCTGCCGCCGCCCGGCGAATCGGCGTTTTCGATCGCCGTCTGGATGACCTGTGCGCCCTCGGTTCCGATAAGATTGCTGACCTGCTCGACGATTTCGCCGCGGGCCGCCTGTTCGCCGAAAAAAGTGCCCGCCACCGCGATGGCGATGAGCAGCAGGGGCGCGAGGGAGAGGACCGTATAGTAGCTCAGGGCGGCAGCATACCAGGTCGTTTTATCGTCCCGGAATCCCTGAAAAGCATCCTTGAATACCTGTCCGAATTCTCTGAACTTAAGCAAAGATATCTCCTTGCGGCAAAACGGGCGTTGCCTTTTTACTGCACCCGGCGGTTTCGCGGCCGATATTGGGTCAACAGATAATCAACAGTAATCAATGTGCGCCGCTTTTCAAGCCGGTCCCATTCTTTTGGTGCGAAAAAGGAGTTGCCTGCGGTCTTTGACAAGGGGTGTTTCAGGAGCTCGAAAGGAGTGCATGACGATTTCACGATAAACATATCCGGAGGTTCGCCATGGTTCTGAAAAAGGATGCCGATACCCGTTTCGAGGGGCTGGCAAAAAAAGTGTTCCCGGAGGGGATGCTCAAGCGCAGCGCCGGAGATTCCGCCTGCGTCATCGAGGCGGCATGGCTCCTGTCCCGCGCGGGGGCTTCGGGCGCAGCGGAAAGCGCGCAAAAAAGGTGGTCCCCTCGTGCGGACTGGAGGTGAAGGAAACATCACCGCCAAGTTCGTGGCTTAAAAGGCGCATGCTGTAAGCCCCCAACCCCCGGTCCTTCCCTTTGGTGGAGAATGACGGCTGGAAGATGTGTGCCTGGACCCGCGCAGGGATATGTTGCGGATTGTGTACCCAGAACGCGACATTCTCCCCCGATTTCCGACAGCCTGCCGTGACCGTTTCACCGGGTTGAGTCGCTTCCAGGGCGTTTTTGATCATGTTGCCAAGAACGCGGCTGAGCAGAGCCTGATCGCTTGAGAAGGTGATCTCTTCGCTTTCGGATGCCAGGCACACCGCGGCCTTCTCATCTTCATTCCCGTGCCCATACCACGCGAGAACCTGCTCCAGCAATAGCCTCGAATTCAGAACAGTCGGCTCGATCGGCAGGTCATGGTTTTCGGCAGCCGACAGGATTCGCTGCCCCTCGATCTCCCGGGTCATCTGTTCGGCGGCCGCCAGGATAGTGGCGCAGATTTCTTTCTGATCGGCCGGCGCGCAATCCTGCAGATATTCGGCAAAACCGCGCACGCCGGTTGTTGTATTCAGAATATCGTGGAAAAAAATGCGCTCAAGGGCCCGGCGCCGTGCCTCGCGGAGTTGGACTTCCGAAAGCAGCCAGGCGACCAGGATAAACACGAACAGGCGAACTCCCATGTTCCAAAATGGAGTCGCAGGGTGAGAATAGGTGGATCCTCCGAGCAGTTCGGCGAGCAGCCAGACCGTTGCGGCCAGGCAGGAAACCGCAAATCCGGGCCAGCGGCCCATAAACCAGCTGACCAGAAAGACCGGGAAAAGATAGAAGATGGAAAACGAGATTTCCACCCCGGTCAGAACATCCAGAAATCCCAGAGCAGGGAGGAGCAGAGTTCCCGTAACCAGGATCCAGACCTGAGTACGGGCGCGAAGAAAACGAGCGAGGGAATCAAGCATATTCAAGATCTCTGCACAATGAAGAGAATAAGGTTCCCCCGAAATGTACAGTTATTGCCTTCGCGAGGGAAATAAAAAATCCACGCGCCGGTCACATGCGCCTGCCCGCACGGGCGGGTGAACGGCAGGTCTGCTCCCGCACGCCGAATCGGGCTAGAACGCTTCGCATCCGCGCCGTGTGGCGCCAGAGGGGAGGGGCCAGGCCGAGTCTGCCGGCGAGACCGCGGATCGCGGGCAAAAAGCGCAGCGACTCCATGTCGAAGGTGATGAAGCGGTGATCTGCGCGCACCGCCTCGCGCACCATGGCTTGTACCTCTGTCGGCTCGATCTCAGGTGAGAGGTAGAAGGCCGGGTCCGCCAGGTCCCTGCCCTGCGGCAGGAGTCCTTCGGCGCGGGCGCGCCGTTCGAGAGGGGTCTGCGGGTAGATTCTGATGCCGAGCGAAAAGAAAGCGGCATCGTTGGGGCCGAGTTGCTGGCGGGCGAAACGCAGGCTTTCGGCGACCGTGCCGGCGGTTTCGCCCGGGCCGCCGAGCATGAAGATCCACAGGCAGGGCGGGCGGCTGCGGCGAAGGGCCGCGGCCGACTTTTCGAGGTGCTCCGGCGCGTAGTTTTTTCCCAGTTCGGCGAGAACGGGGCCCGCGGCCGATTCGGCCGTTATCCCGACCGCGGCAAACCCGGCGGCCTCCATGGCGAAGAGCAGGGGCGCATCGACAAACGCCGGGTTGAGCTCAAAGGTGTGCAGGCGCGCCCGGGGGCGCCTGCGGGCGATTTCGCCGCAGATCTCCAGGGCGTGCTGGTAGGGGGCGTTGAATACGGTATCGACGAATTCGATGTCCCGCACGCCCGCGGCGGCCAGCCGGCCGACCTCCGCTGCGACCCGCGAGGGTGGGGCCAGCCGATAGGCGCTCCCCTCGATGCGCGGGCAGGGGCAGTAGACGCATTCGAAACTGCAGCCGCGCTTGGACTGCAGCGGGTAGGTGCCGCCTTCACGCCGGTAGCGGCGAAGATCCACCCAGCGCTTGAGATCGGGGAAAGAGAATGGCGCCTGCGTCGCCACCTCCGGCGGTTGCAGGCCGAAGGTGCCGTTGCGCACCTGCGCCACTCCGGGGATCAGACCTGGCGGGCGGCCTGCGTCCAGCGCGCCGAGCAGGCGGGGGAAGGCCTCTTCGCCGGCGCCGACCACCGCCCAGTCGGCGCCCGTCAGGCGCAGGATCGGCTCGGGGGCGATGCCGATGGCCGCGCCGCCGAGAATCAGGTGCGCGATGCCCTCATTGCGGATGACCTGCACCAGGGGAAGAAGCGCCGGCAGGTAATTCTCGGGCTTTTCCATGGTGGTGTTGTCGAGATTGCGCACCGAAAGGGCCACCGCCTGCGGCGGGGATGCCCTGAGCGCCCGCCGCAGCTCGGCTTCCGGAGCGGGCGAGAACATCAGATCAAGCAGGCGCACACGGTGTCCTTGGCGCTACGCCGCTTCGGCCACATGCGCAGCCCCCACGGGAGCGACGGGAACCGGCTCACGGCACCGGTTGGTGGCGACTAGCAGAACATCCATGCTTCACCTGTAAGTTGCTTCAGCCCGCCGCCCGCTTCTCGATACGCTTGAGCGTTTCGCCCAGGATCAGATCGTTCACGCCCATCCCGAGATAGCCGGTCTGCCCGTAGGTATCGTAGAATGGCAGCTTGGCAGTCAGTTCGGCGATTTCTGCCTCCAGGTGCCGGTAGCGCTCCGGCTGTTCGGCGATGCGCATGCTGCGTTGCGCCAGAAAGTCGGGGAGCTCGTTTTCGGCCTGGGCGAGGGCGATCGCTCCGCGCAGCTCCTCGAGAATATCCCTACTGTCGTCATGCATCTGAACCATCTTAACTCGAAACCTTTCCCCCGCCAGTCTATTCCTGCGTCTCGGCGACGATGCGATGCACGCCCCCGCCGGAAAAATCGATGGCGTAGACGTCACCGTCGGCGCCCTCGCCGAACGAAGAGATCTGCAGATCGCTGTCGAGCAGCAGCTGCGGGTCTCCGGCCGGAGTGCCATTCGAGCCGGGGGAGAGGCCCCAGATCCTGCCGGAGCAGAAATCGGCGAAGACGTACCAACCCTGCAGGGCGGGTATCTTTTCGCCGCGGTAGACGTAGCCGCCGGTCACCGAACAGTCTCCGTCCTGATTCGGATATTCCGCCACCGGGTCGATGAGCCCTTCGGTCCGGCAGCCTTCCGGCGGCTCGAAGCAGTGCGCTCCCTCGCGAATGTTCCAGCCGTAATTGCCGCCTTTCTCCACCAGGTCGATCTCTTCCCAGCGGTCCTGCCCGACATCGCCCGCCCACAGGTCTCCGGTCTCGCGGTCAAAGCTGAAGCGCCACGGGTTGCGCAGCCCCCAGGCGAAGATCTCGGGCTTGCCTTCCCCTTTTTCGGCAAAGGGGTTGTCTGCGGGAATGCCGTAGTCGCCCTCTGCCTGAGCGTTCACATCGATGCGCAGAATGGTCCCCAGCAAAGTGGTTGTGTCCTGGCCGTTCCCCCGCGGGTCGCCGCCGCTGCCGCCGTCGCCGTAGCCGGCGTACAGGTAGCCGTCGGGGCCGAAGGCGATGTGTCCCCCGTTATGGTTGGTGAAGGGCTGCTTGAGTCTCAGAAGGATCGTTTCCGAACCCGCATCGATGGTGTTCTCGCCGCCCGGCAGAACAAATCGCGCGATGCGCGATTCCAGAGGGTCGCCGGGCGCCGTGTAAGAGAGATAGACCCGGCGGTTGTCGGCGAAATCGGGGGGAAACGCGATGCCGAGCAGCCCGGACTCGTAATGCCCGGCGTCGACCTTGTCGCTCAGATCGACGGCGACGGCCGCGCTCTTGTCCCCGGCGGTGAAGGTATGAACCTTTCCCCCTTTTTCGACCAGGTACCAGCGCTCGGACGAGCCCGGCAGGGGCACCAGCGCCAGCGGCTGGGAGAAGCTCAGGTCGGGAAAAGCCCGCTGCAGGGCGATGGCCCGCGGCCCGTCGTTCTCTTTGGGCGGCGAATCCTCCGCCACCGGGGCGGCGTTGCCGTTGTCGCCATCGCAGCCGGCGATCAGAAGACTGAGCAACAGACCGAGCCAGATCCTTTTCATCGCTATCCTCCCGCGTTTTGAACATTGTAGGTCGACGACGTCATCTGCTTTTCCGCTGACATCCATTACAGCTCGTCCGTCCGCAAAGTCAAGACGCGCGGCTGTTTTAAGAGGGTCGCTTTATCCTCAACGCGCGGTCAGCACCACGACTTCGTCGATCTCCCGGATGTCCCATTGCGTGTCCCGGGGCGGGTTCAGAAAGAGGTGGCCGCTGCCCGCCTCATCCGCCTGCAGCGGACGGAAGAGACCCAGGGCGATATTGCCCCGGCCGGCGACCTGCCGCTGGAGCTCGCCGAAGGTGACGCGCCGCTGGCCGGTTTCCAGATAGGCGCCGGGGTGGTGAAAGAAAATCTCGGCTCCTCCGGCAGTGAACAGATGTTCGAAGACCATCCGCAGTTCCGGGCGCATGGCGATCTGGCCCAGCATGTGGCTAACGATCACGGGACTAACCAGAACTTCGCCGGCCCGCCCATCGAACAGAGGCTCGTTTTCAGGGTCCATGAGCTCGATCAGCACCCGCGGCCGCTTACCCGGCGCGAGTGCGGCCAGTTCGCGGCGCAGCAGTTGAAACCCGAGGATGGTCCGGGCATCGGACTCCGATTCCGAGATCATCCAGTCGCCGGCAAGAAAGACGATATTGCGGTAGTCGGAGATGCGCACCGCCTCCAGCCCGGAAGGGGAGGTGTAGTCTCCCTCGATCTGGCGCACCGCCAGGTTGCTCGGCGTCTGCTCGAAGCGCTGCAGAAACGCCTCGCGCTCCTCGATCGATTTGACCGACATGATGTCGATGGAAAAATCCTCCTGCGTGTAGCTGGCGAACTCGGAGAGCAGCACAGGCAGCTTGCTCCCCCAGCCCAGAATCAGCACGCGGCGCCGCTCGCCCGCTACCCGGACCGGGTCCGCGCCCGGCTCAGGGGCCGACTCCGCGCTCCTCGTTTCTGACGGTGCCGTCTGCTCATATCGGCGCGCCACGAAAACCAGGCGGTCGCTGCTCTCGAGGCGAAAATCGGCAGGCGGGTTGAGGTAAGCCTGCTTCGCGCCGTCTTCCTTGCGCAGTACGCCCAGGGGGATCGCCTGCGCAAAGAGCGGCGCCAGGGCGCCGAAATCTTCGCTGGCCAGCTCCGGGCATTCGCGGATGTAAACCTCATTCCCCGCGCCATGCGTGAGCAGCTCGCGATAGACGTGTGACAGCCCCTCGTGGCGCACGTTCTGGGCGATCAGGCGGCTGATGATGGCCGAACTCGGCACGATCTCCACGTTCCCCTCATAGGCACTGCGCGCCAGGCCGGCTTTTCTCGGGTCGAAGATCTCCGTGACCATGAGAGGCGGGCGACGGGGCGGATCCTGCGCCGCCGCGACGTTGGAGATCACCAGCAGAATCTTCATCACCTTCGAATCGAAGGTCTCGGCGCGATCGGCATCTATATCCGCGGACGGCAGAATGATTGCGGCCGCGTTGAGAAAATCGACCCGCATCAGGTGCTCAAGGCGCAGCGGATTTCCCGAGCGGAAGATGATCTTGCCGGCATCCCAGACCGGTCCCAGCTCATCCTTGAGATCGTAGACCAGAGAGGCGGAGACCTCGTCGGCCAGTATGACGATACGCAGGCTGCCGGCCCCGACCCGGCGGAGAAAGCGCTTCACACGCCCTTCCGCCAGCAGAATCTCGCGCACGATCGAGGCGGTGCGGTTTGTCCATCCCAGAATGACGATGTGGCCGCTCTCGGTGATCGGGGTGAGCCCGGCCTCCAGCCGGGAGATGGTGCGGTGCAGCCCCTGAGTCATGATGGCCACCAGCGCTCCCATGAAAAGCACGTACCCAAGAACGGTGACCACGGTCGAGATGATGCGCTGCAGAGCCCCCTCATCCTCTCCCAGGTAGCCCGGGTCGCTCAGGCGCAGAAAACCCCACCACGCCCAGTC
>JAGXHK010000133.1 GCA_024636255.1 Desulfuromonadales bacterium
GCACCAGCGAGAAGCCGCGCTCATCGACTTTGCGCGTCAGCTTGTCGATTTCTTCTCGGTGCAGAAGCAGCTTGCGCACACGGGTGGGATCGACATTTTCAGTGCTGGCGAACTCGTAGGGGCTGATGTTCATGTTGTTGATGAAGACTTCATCGCCCTTGATGCGGCAGAATGCCTCCTTCAGGTTGACCTTGCCGGCCCTGATCGACTTGACCTCGGTGCCGGTGAGTACAAGCCCGGCCTCGAATGTCTCGTCGACGAAGTAATCATGATAGGCTTTCTTATTGGTGGCGACGATTTTAATACTCATTCTGGCCGCCCAGATCTTTGACGAATGCATCGTCGGAGGAAAGTACAGCCACGATGCGCGGCATGAAATTCTCACGGGAAATTTTTCTGGTGCCGACCTTGAGAACCAGAAAAGAGCCGATCATGAAGGCAATGCCGAAAAAGGCCGAAAGCAGGTTGGGGTCGGGACCGCCCTCAAGACTCTCGCCGACGAAAAAACCGATGAGAGAACCGACCACCAGCGCGATAAGCGGCACCACATACAGTAGAAAAGAGCTCTGCAGAAAACTGCGTGTGCTGGTGGCGATTTTGACTTCATCGCCGACCGAGGCGCCAACCAGATTGTGCGCATCGATTAACTTGCTTGTATTGTCGTCGCCGACCTGGCAGCTCTCGAGGGAAGCGCAATTTTTGCAAAAGCTGCTCTTCTTGCACAAGACAACCGCGACATGCTTGCCCTTGAGTTCGACGATAGTTCCGGTCTCTTCAATCATTCTTAAGGCCTCGAATCGATACTTCTTTTTCTTCGACACTTCTAGAGAGTGTAACATGTTCCGGGCGGGAAAGCTTGGGTTGCCGGAAACGAGAAGTATAAAGACAGATCAGGCGGTTTGCAACACTTCACGATTACGCAGGTACAGGTGGGAGACTTCGGCGGTGCGCCCGGCAGAGCAGAGGAACTCATCCAGTTTCTGCAGCTCGGGCAACCGGGGCGGCGAGAGCACCTGAAAATGCGCGCCCATCCGCGGCTCCAGGGCACCGATTTCGCCGCTGATCCCCAGGGCCCGCGCACCGCCTGCAGTGGCCATCCGGATCAGATCCGAAGCAGAGCTCTGCTGTGCGAACCACGAGCGCGCGAAGGCGATCTCGTCCCAGACGGACAGGGTTTCGCTGCTGGCACGGCTGTCTGTGCCCAGAGCCAGATTCACCCCGGCAGCCAGATAATCGGCCACGGGGGCCTTGCCGACACCGAGCCTGGCGTTTGAACGCGGGCAGAGAACAACAGAAGCGCCTGCGGCGGCGATTTTCTCACAGTCTGGTTGCTCGACCTGAACCCCGTGGACGAGCAGGCAATCGCTGTGCAGTCCATTCCGTTCTGCCAGGTAGCTGACCGGATCGCGCCGGGGCGCAGGCGGGACCATATCGCTCCACCCGACGAACGCGAACAGGTCGGTGGCGATGGATCCGCGGCTTTCCCGGAGAAAATCAACTTCTTCGGCGGATTCGGCCAGATGGATGGCCAGCGGCACGCGCTGGCGCCGTGCGTAATCGATGATCTCTTCGAGGTATTCAGCGCTGAGCGTATAGGGAGAGTGCGGAGACACGCCGAGTTCGAGCTGTCCCGCCTGCCCTTCCCGCAGTATCTTTTTCAAAGTGCGCAGAATCCGCCGATTGCGCTCGGGGTCGCGTCCAAGCGTTTCGAAAAAAGCCCGTCCGAAGAGCGGAGCCGTCCGGTACACGCTGCGCGCGGGAAACCAGGAGAGTATATCACCGATCGCGCCGGTCCCCGCTTTCATTGAGGCGCGGATCCCCTCATCCAGAGAATAGGCATACTGCTTCGGATCGACGGCGCGCTTGATGCGGATGACTTTTTTTACCCAGTCGACAAAAGACCGGGAATCTTCGATTTCGCCCAGATTTCGCGCCCATAGGGGAAAATGGGTCAATTCGAGGTGGGTGTGGGCGTTGACCAGGGGGGGCAGAAGGACCGCATCCCCGAAATCGACAACCGTTGTTCCCGCGGGAACTTCCACCTCTTTTCGCCGTCCGATGGCGCCGATGCGCCCCTCACGGACGAACAGCGCCCCATCTTCAATGGGAGGGCGGTTGATCGGGAGAATATAGCGGGCAAGGTAGAGTGTCATGGCCCTTTGCATAACGAGTCTCAGGGGCCTGCAGCGCAGGCGGGAGGATCGGCCATCCCGGCGCAAAGAGCCTCGATCTGCTGAACGAGTGCTTGAAGCTCGGCCTGTTTGACGATTTCGCCCTGTTCTGCGAGAACCGCACCCAGAATCTCGTCACTTGTCAGCGGGTTGGCGAGGACGGCGCGCAGAACGGTGAGTTCGCGCCCGTAGCGGGCGACTCGCAGCCGCGTCCTGGAAACGAATGTCTTCCCCGCCTCGCGCTGATATTTCTGCAACAGCTGGTTGACCTGGTCGAGAAGATCGTTGATTTCAGCGCACTGCTCGGCTGTCGCCCAGGCAAGTTTCTCCCGGACTCTTTGCGGGCAGTACCGGTAGGTGAGTATGTTCAGTTCCGGCTCGCTGGTCAGCTCGAAATCGGGGTGGCGATCGATCATCCCGGCGAAGGTTGCGGCGCGCGCGATCCCCATATCGATGAGCAGCTCATAGCCCTTGCGGCCGATGATGGAGAGGCCTGCATGGACCAGCATCGCCTTTCCCGGGCGCGAACCTTCAAGTGTATGGCTGCCAAGATCCTTGGAGCCATGGCGCAGGATATAGGCGGCGTGATGCTCGATGGCCGAGAGGGCTGTTGGATCCTTGAAGACCACCATACCCGCCCCCATCGGCACATAGAGCTGCTTGTGGGCATCCATGGTCACGGAGTCGGCGTGGGAGATCCCATCGAGGAGGTGGCGGTGGCTCTCGGAGAAGAGAGTCGGCCCCCCCCAGGCAGCGTCGACGTGAAAATGGCAGTCGAGCTCCAGGGCCAGGTCGGCCATAGCGTCGAGAGGGTCGATATTGCCGGTTTCGGTGGTCCCGGCGATGCCGACAAGGGACAGAGGACGGATATTCTCATCCTGCAGCCGGCGGCATTTTTCCCGCAGCTTGGCCATGTCGATCCGGTTCTTTTCGTCCGTTTCGATGAGGACCAGGTTATCGCGCCCGATTGCGAGCAGGTCGACCGCCTTGCCCAGAGAGTAGTGGCCGCGGCGGGAAACCAGAACGGCGAGCCCTTCGCAGCCCATGTGATTCAGAGACCGGACGAGTCCTTCCTGCGCGATCCCCCGGAAATCACCCTGCGGTGCGAAGAGGCGGTTGCGCGCGGCCCACAGGGCCGTCAGGTTGGCGATCGTCCCCCCGGAGCAGAACGCCCCGAGGGCGTTTCGGCTGTCGTGAATCCAGCGCTCGTAAAAATCTTCGTCCTCCCGATAAACCAGGCGATGCAGCATGGCGAGCACCTGGCGCTCCATCGGCGTGAATGCCTTGGAGGTTTCCACCTTGACCAGGTTCTGATTCAGCGCCGTCATTATCCTTGAGAGCGGCAGCATGAAATACGGCAGGGCTGAGGTCATATGGCCGATGAATCCGGGAGCCGCCGTATGCACGGATTGCGCGACCAGCTTCTCGCGGACGAATTCGGTATATTCTGAAACGAAGGTAGGGTTTTCAGGAATAACAGATGATGAGAAGTCGGTTTCGATTTCGTCGAGACTTCGTTCGAGGGCGACAATGTGGGTCTGAAGAAAACCGGCCACATTTGCGGTGATCGCCTGGTCGATGGCGCCGAGCGTCGATTCGGGCGCTTCGGGAACCGTGAAAATCCGGTAGAGATTTTCCAGATTGGCGCGCGCCGATTCTCGGGTCTTAGGCATGGGCTGTTTCTCTTATGAAAGGAGAAAACCGTTGTCGATCAGCCGTGTCCGGCCGACAAAGACGGCCAGAAACAGAACCGAATCCGCGTCCACCCGCTCCTGCTCCTGCAGCGTGCTTTGATGGGCGATCTGCAGGTAGTCGATGCGAAGGGCGGGCTGCGCCTCGAGCATGGAGCGCAAGGCGGTCAGGATCTCAGCGATCTCGCGTGCCCCGCCGCGGGCCATCTGCCGCGCCTTGGAAATCGCACGGGAAAGAACCAGCGCCTGCTCCCGCTCCTGCGGCGAGAGGTTGACGTTTCGCGAACTCATGGCCAGGCCGTCGGGTTCGCGCACAATGGGCATGCCGACGATCTCCACCGGCAGGTTGAGATCGGTGCACATCCGGCGAATAACGGTAAGCTGCTGAAAATCCTTCTGGCCGAAAAACGCCTGATGGGGCTGAATGATGGCAAGGAGCTTGGCCACCACCGTGGTGACCCCGCGGAAATGCCCGGGCCGGCTCGCCCCGCAGAGAGTGTCCGTGATTCCCTCGACATCGACAAAGGTGCTATAGCCCCGCGGGTACATGTCCTTGACTTCGGGAGCAAAGAGCAGGTCGACTCCGCAGCGACGGGCCAGATCGACGTCTCGGGAGAGATCTCGCGGGTAACTCTCGAAATCCTCGCCCGCGCCGAATTGGGCCGGGTTGACGAAGATGGAGAGAACCAGCAGATCGCCGCGCCGGCGCCCCTCCTGAAGAAGAGAAAGGTGCCCCTCGTGCAGATAGCCCATGGTCGGCACGAAGCTGATTCTGCGCCCGGCCTGGCGCGCCTCCAGGCAGCGGTGCTGCATCGCGGAGACATCGGCGATGATCTCGGGCAGGTGTGCCGGAAAGATGACCTGTTTGACAACATTGTTCATGGGCTTTACTCGAAACTATGGGAGTCGGTGGGGAAGGTCCCCTCCTTCACCTCGCGGATGTAATCGTCAATGCCGCCGCGGATCGTCTGCGAGACATCCGCGAAGCGTTTGACGAACCGGGGAGAATATTTCTCGCACAAGCCGAGAATGTCGTGGATCACAAGAACCTGTCCGTCGCAGTGCACACCGGCTCCGATGCCGATGGTCGGAATCTTCAGCGCCGCGGTGATCTGGCGCGCCAGCTCTTTGGGTACGCCCTCCAGCACCACGGCGAAGGCGCCCGCCTCCTCGACAGCCCGAGCGTCGGCCAGCAGACGCTCGGCCTGCTCCTGCACCCGGCCCTGCACGCGGTATCCGCCCATGCGGTGGATCGACTGCGGCGTCAGCCCGATGTGCCCGACGACCGGAATATCCATGGCCACGATCGCCCGGATCGTCTCTGCGACATTTTCTCCCCCTTCGAGCTTCACCGCGGCCGCGCCGCCCTCTTTGATCAGGCGGCCGGCGTTGAGGCGGGCTTCACGCAGGTAGACCTGATAGCTGAGAAAGGGCATATCGGCGATCACCAGAGCCTGAGAAGAGCCCCTGACGACGGCGCGCGTGTGATAGAGGATCTCGTCCATCGTAACCGGCAGGGTCGTATCGTACCCACAAACCACCGATCCGACAGAGTCGCCGACCAGAATCATGTCAATACCGGCGGCATCCATAAAGCGGGCAAAAGGATAGTCGTACGCGGTGAGAACGGTGATCTTCTCCCCTTCGGCTTTCATCCGCTGAACATCAAGGATCGTTTTACGCTTTGCCACTAAAGACCTCGCATCCGATACACGGCCCGGCCCCGCAATAAAAAAAGCCTTCCGGTCACGGACCGAAAGGCAGCTAGAACCTGGAGACACATGTCCCCTGGAGCGTTTCCATTGAGCTTCTACCTTCCGTCCCGGTCCGAGATGGGATCCAGGCGGTATTTTGGCGTGCAGACATGCCGGCAAAAAAGGCTCCGGTTCATGTTCCGGGCCGAACCGGCTATAAAAACGTTTTACTACTTACCATAATGAATCACGCGGGGTAAAGCTCAATCTTTACCCTCAAACACGTTGCGTATACAACAAAATAGCAAAAACTGCCGGAAACCGGAAGATTGAAAAAACCAGCAAACTTATTCTCGAACCAGTGCCTTGCCGTCGCGGTACGCATCGGCGATTTTTTCGCCCAGATTCCAGTACTCGCGAATGCCGCCGAGATAGACGAGGGGATCGAATATCCGCGCATCCATTTTTCCATCCTCCCCGAAGGCGGCCTCTGAGGCATGCACTTCGACAATCTCGCCAAGAAGCAGGCGGTAATCTCCGATTGTGACCTCTTCGCTCAGGCGGCATTCCAGGTTCAGAGGCGACTCGACAATCAGTGGAGCTCCAAGGCCGCTTCCCGCAACGCTTGTCAGGCCGGTCACCGAGAGCTTATCGTCATCGCGTCCGGAGCGAATTCCGCAGTAATCGGCCTGTACGGC
>JAGXHK010000016.1 GCA_024636255.1 Desulfuromonadales bacterium
GTGGGCTCGGAGATGTGTATAAGAGACAGGGTCTCCAGGGCCTGGTGCATCCCTTGATATGAATTGTAGAGGTGCCAGCGAAAATCGCCGCTGATCCAGTGCAGATCCCATGCATCGCGGGCGGCATCATAGACCAGCTTGCCGGCCGGATCGGTCACTTCGCAGGCGTCGAAGACACTGATATGGCTGAAAAAGACCACATAGCCGCCACTCACGGAGGCGACTGTTACATCAACAAAGCGTCCTTCGAAGAATTTCTGGATCTTTCTGCGCGTAAATTCGTTCGGATGACTGTTCACCATTTTGGACTCCTCAGGAGCCGCATCGGCGCGGCGTTTATTCCTGCCGGGATTCCATTTCAAATACCGCTTTCGAGTCAATAAAGTACAAAGGGCTTGGTTCCTTTTATCCATCTGAGCACCCGGCTCTTTTAAAAACTGTCGACACCTGGCGGAAGGCGCCAGACGCTCACACATAGATTACCTTTTTTGTCATATTTACGAGTATACCAGATTCAGGCTGCTCTTGAAATTAATATTGATGAATTTTTTTATTTCCGCCTACTCGACGAACCGGAGCGAGCCATCAAACGCTTCGGCATTCTTTGAAAGGAGAGGCCTGAAAAAAAAATCCGGCCGGAGAAAAAACCTCCCGGCCGGATTCATCAGATTCGGAACCTGTGCCCTTCTGGTCAGAAGGGATTCATCGTGCCTGCAGTCTTCGGGGCAGAACCAAAAGATTGAACACCCCGGTCAGGCCCGCCCGGCACTGCCCAGGACCTTTTCATTCTTATGCTTGATCAGCTTGATCAGTTCCGTTCGCGCCGCACCCAGGTATTTGCGCGGATCGAATTCTTCCGGATGCTTGGCCATGTATTCGCGAATACTGGCCGTCACGGCCAGCCGGCCATCGGAGTCGATATTGATCTTGCACACCGCGCCTTTGGCGGCGCGGCGTAACTGCTCTTCCGAGACGCCGACAGCCCCCTCCATCCGGCCGCCATACTGATTGATCAGCTCGACATATTTGGGAAGCACCGAGGAAGCGCCGTGAAGTACGATGGGAAAGCCCGGCAGGCGTCTTTCGCATTCCTCGAGGATATCGAAACGCAGCGGCGGGGGTTCTTCTCCCTCGGTGATTTTGAACTTGTAGGCGCCATGGCTGGTGCCGATTGAGATGGCCAGCGAGTCGACTCCGGTCTTCTGGACGAATTCCTCCACCTCCTCCGGCTTGGTGTATGTGGACGTTTCTGCCTCGACCTCATCCTCGATACCGGCCAGCACGCCGAGTTCGCCTTCAACAGCGACATCGTGGTCATGAGCGTATTCGACCACCTTGCGGGTCAGGGCGATGTTTTCTTCAAAAGAGTGATGGGAACCGTCGATCATCACGGATGAAAAGCCCGAATCGACGCACGCCTTGCACAGCTCGAAGGTATCTCCGTGGTCGAGGTGCAGGGCAATAGGGATATCGCTACCCTTATGACGCGCCATTTTCACGGCCCCCAGAGCCATGTAGCGCAGCATGGTTTCATCGGCATAGCTGCGCGCCCCTTTGCTGACCTGCAGGATGACCGGCGAGCCGGTTTCCGAACAAGCCGTAACGATCGCCTGAATCTGCTCGAGATTATTAAAATTGTAGGCCGGGATGGCATACCCGCCATCCATTGCGCGCTTGAACATCTCACGCGTATCAATCAGGCCCAGTTCCTTGTAACTGACTTTTTCCGCCATTGCAGCAACCTCCTTTGAAATGAATAAACAGGCAGAAACACCGGCGCGCTTCCCCCTTCTGAGATACAAAGTAAATGAATACCAGCCAAGTGCCCCGAAGTCCAGCCGCACGATTCAAAAAGAACGGCGCGGGGCGGCCGCCAAAGACGGAACGGCTAGGTTGAAAAAAAACACCCAGTGCATTAGTATACAGGCAATTTTGCCGAAGCCCCTTAAATTTTCCGGAAAAGTGAGCATACTCAATGAGCGCAGACCAGATGGATTCCTACTTCAAGGACTGGAAGGAACGTGAAGCGATTGCCGAGCAGATGATCCCGCTGATCGGCAAACTCTACCGCGATCATGGCGTGGTGACCAGCGTGTACGGTCGCAACCTGGTCAATGGGTCGGTGATCGACATTCTCAAGGCCCATCGCTTTGCGCGCCAGATCCTCGAGAACGAGCTCTCGGTGCGTGACAGCTTTCCGATTCTCCAAGCCATGAGCAAGCTCGAACTGGCGTCCGCCCGGGTGGATGTCGGCAAGCTGACGGTGCGCTATCAGGCCCAGGGAATGGGCATGTCTGTTGACGATTTCGTGCGCCAGGAGCTGTCAAAAATCAACACCGGCAGGGAGCCGCTGCTGCGCGAACCGCGCGATGTCGTACTCTATGGTTTCGGTCGCATTGGACGTCTGCTGGCGCGCATACTCATCGAGCAGTCCGGTGCCGGCGACAAGCTGCGCCTGCGCGCTGCCGTGGTGCGCAAGGGCGGCGATGACGATCTGATCAAGCGGGCCAGCCTGCTGCGCCGGGATTCGGTGCATGGCCACTTCAGAGGAACGATCCAGATTGACGCGGCGCAGAATGCCATCATTGCCAACGGCAACACCATCCGCATCATCTACTCTGATGCCCCCGAAAAGGTCGACTACACTCAATATGGCATCGAAGACGCCATCCTCATCGACAATACCGGCAAGTGGCGCGATCGCGGAGGCCTCTCACGTCACCTGAAGGCAAAGGGGGTTGCAAAGGTCGTTCTCACCGCTCCCGGCAAAGGCGATCTGCCGAACGTGGTCTATGGGGTGAACAGCGAGCTGATCAGCGAAGACGAGCAGATCTTCACCGCGGCCAGTTGCACCACCAACGCCATCGTTCCGGTCCTCAAAGCGGTCAGCGACGGGTTCGGCATCGTCAACGGGCACGTCGAGACCTGTCACAGCTATACCAACGATCAGAACCTTATCGATAACTACCACAGCGGCAACCGGCGTGGCCGCAGCGCCCCGCTGAACATGGTCATCACCGAAACCGGCGCCGCGAAGGCGGTCGCCAAAGCAATCCCTGAACTCGCGGGCAAGCTCACCGGAAACGCGATCCGGGTCCCGACCCCGAACGTCTCCCTGGCGATCCTTAATCTGACCCTCGAGACGGAAACTTCGGTACAGCAACTCAATCGTTATCTGCGCGACGCCTCACTCGATTCGCCCCTGCAGAATCAGATCGATTACACCAATTCTCCTGAGGTGGTCTCGAGCGACTTCGTCGGCTCCACCTATGCCGGGGTCGTCGACTCCCTGGCCACGATCGTTAACGCAAACCGCTGCGTTCTCTATGTCTGGTATGACAATGAATACGGTTACAGCTGTCAGGTTGTGCGCATGGTGGAACAGTTAGCCGGCCTCGAATTCCCCTCCTATCCCCGATAACTCCCCGCTTTGCTGGCAGTCTGAATAAAAAAGGCAGCCCCTCTGAATTAGAGAGGGCTGCCTTTTCTTACCTGATGTTCACGTGAAAAAAGGCCGCCGGAAACGGGTCCGACGGCCTTTTTTAAAGGTATGCGATAAAGCGAGGTTAGAAGTTGCGACGCATAACGCGCATTTTCTTGCGCAGACGACGCTGGGCCTCTTTCTCTTTGCGCTTGCGCTTCACGCTGGGCTTCTCGTAAAACTTTCGCTGCTTCATCTCGCGAAAGAGCCCTTCCTGCTGAAGCTTGCGCTTGAGAACCTTAATGGCCTTATCGACGTTATTGTCGATAACATGGATTTCCACCGAATCACCCCGCTTTCCGTGCTTTTCTGTGCATTCAGGCTGAATAGCGCCTTTATGCAAAAAGAAAATATAACAAACTGGCGAGTGTCAATGCAACGAAAAATTGAATTTCGGTCGCACTGTCTTTACAATCGGGCAGACCAGAGCTGTACGGGCAATCCACCGTTGCTGAACCGGATACCGGCCCGCAGGCCGAGTCCGGTCGCATGGGCGAGACAGGGATCGGACGTCAGCACACCGATCTGCCACCCCCTGAGGCGTTCTCTGAAAACCCGTCCCATAGAGGCGTAGAGTCCGTCAAGTGCCAGTTCTCTGCCGAGCCTTGCGCCATACGGTGGATTGCAAAGAACCAGCCCGGCGCGGGGGGGCACGGCGATATCCTGGAGTTCCCGACAGGTCAGCAGAACCTGTTCATCTAGCCCCGCCCTTTCGGCGTTGGCGTGCGCAGCGGCGAGCGCGGCGGCATCGCGGTCACTGCCGCCGATCAGCGTCGGAACGTGCGGGCGGCTTTGCCTGTCCGCCTCATCGACCAACAGGCGCCAGCCTCCGGCGCGGTAGCCGGGCCAGTCCATGAAAGCGAAGCTGCGCCTGCTCCCCGGGGCCCGGCCAAGCGCCAGCAGTGCACCTTCTATGGGGATGGTTCCGGATCCGCACATGGGATCGATCAGAGGGCGCGACCCGTCCCAGCCAAGATGCATGAGCAGGCCGGCCGCCAGCGTCTCGCGCAGGGGCGCAGCCGTCACGTTGACACGATAGCCGCGACGATGCAAAAGCGCGCCCGAACTGTCGATGCTCAACGTACACAGATCATCCTCGCAGCGCGTCAAAATCAGCTGCGCTTTCTCTTGCTCGGCAGGCGCATGGCGGCCGAGGGCGCGATCGAGGGCAGCACCCAGGGTCTCCTCGATCCTCCGGGTATGGATCAGGCGGGAACGCCGGCTTACAGCCCGCACCCGCACAGGCATATCCGGCCGGATGAACCTTCCCCATGGCAGACGCACCGCCTTGCGGAACAGGTCGGGAAAGGAGGTGGCCCGCAGTTCGGCAAACCGGACCAGAACCCGGCTTGCGGTCCGCAGCCAGAGATTGGCCCGGTACAGGTCGTGCAAGTCGCCGGTAAATGAGACCCCGCCCGGGCAAAGCTGTCTGTCCTCGAGATTCAGGGCCTGAGCCTCCTGCAGGCACAGCTCTTCCATCCCCGGCGCGACAACGGCAAACATGCGGTATATTCTTTTCGACAAAACGAAGCCTCCGGCGCGAGAAGCCGGCAGACTAGCACAGCCTGCCACGCGTGTAAATTCTCCGACACCCGGCTGCAGACCGGCCATCTCTACAATGAGACAGGGATTTTCATGATCAGACATCCGATTGAAATCGACTGGACTTTTTTCGTTGAGCGCGTCGAGCGGCTCATGGATCTGGGCGAGGAATTTCTCACCCGCAAGCTGGCCGAAGTCGAGACGGATCCGGTTATCTTCAGAGATTATGTCGCGCTGCGCTGGCACCCTGATGCCTTTCTCGAGCCGATCGAACATCCCGACATTCCCTCCGTGGAGGATCTTCTCGGCCTCGATCGTGTTCTGCAGCCCCTGCATGCCAACACCCGTCAGTTCGTCGGCGGCTACCCCGCCAACAACGTGCTGCTATGGGGGGAGCGCGGCACCGGCAAATCGTCGGCAGTCAAAAGCCTGCTCGGCTCGTTTGGCGCCGAGGGCCTGCGCCTGGTTGAGGTGCGCAAAGAAGATCTCTACCAGTTGCCGGCGATCACCGCCGCCCTGCGCGACCAACCCTTCAGGTTCATCATCTTCTGCGACGATCTCTCGTTCGACGAATCGGAGTCCGGCTATCGCGAACTCAAGGCACTACTCGAAGGCGGCCTTGAGGCGCCGCCGCCGAATGTCCTTTTCTGCGCCACCGCCAACCGTCGCCACCTGATGCCTGAGCGATTCAGCGACAACAGCGGTGAATCCGAGATCCACTCAGAAGAAGCGATCTCCGAAAAACTTTCACTCTCCGACCGCTTCGGGCTGAGCTTTGGATTCTACCCGATGGGACAGGAGCTTTACCTCTCGATCATCCGCCATCATGCCGAACGGCGGCAACTGCAGATCGATGCAAAAGATCTCGAACACAGCGCTCTGCAGTGGGCTTTGCAGCGCGGGGCCCGCTCCGGGCGCGTCGCACGCCAGTTTATCGACGATCTCACCGGGCGCCTCGCCCTCGAGGGACGCATCGGGTAATGCGCGCTTCGAAAAAATAGGACTTGGCGCTATCGTGCGCCTCTGCGAGAATAAGCAAGACTTCATCATGGAGAACCCCCATGCATCTGCGCATTTTTCTGGTCAGCCTGCTGGCCACCGCCTTGCTCTTTATTCCCGCCTCATTCGCCGCCCGCTGGGTCGCGGATATGGCTTATCTGCCGAGCGATGCGACCGGCGTGGTTGAATTCAGTCATTACAGCCACCTCGAGGTTCTCGGGCGCGACTGCACGACCTGCCATAACCGCATCTTTCACATCGAGGCCGGGAAAAATCCGCCGGTCACCATGGGCGAGATGGAACAGGGAAAAAGCTGCGGAACCTGCCATGATGGCGAACGCACCTTCGCCGTGAGCGCCAATTGCCAGTTCTGCCACCCCACCCGGCCCGTTACTCTGGCAGTTCCCGATGTCGGCGATGTCAGCTTCAGCCATGAAGCGCACACCTCAATCCTGGGTTGCAGCAACTGCCATCCCGCCCTTTTTCGGCCGACTACGGACAATCCGCCGGTCTCCATGACCGAGATGGCCGAGGGGATGTCCTGCGGCGCATGTCATGACGGCAGCACCGCCTTCAGCGTCGAGGAAAACTGCGATTTTTGTCACCAGATGTAATGTGCCCCAAGCAGTCTGTCGGACTATGCGGGCCGAAGCGAAAATTTGGATGTTTGAGAACAGATTTTAGCTCATTTGCAGGTTCATAGCCGTAGCTATGGACCAAAAAGGAGCTGAAATATGGACCAAACAGCCGGATTTGCAGCCGGCTCATGGATACTCCGACAGACTGCTAGTGTCCCGTCCGGTTAATTCCATTCATTAATTATGGCCCTTTTGCCTGCTGCCTTCGTTGCGCCTCCTCGGCTTAGCTTCGGCTAGGCCTGCGTCGACGCGCCTTGCCAGCAGGCAAAATTGCTCAGAATTTTCTGAA
>JAGXHK010000134.1 GCA_024636255.1 Desulfuromonadales bacterium
AGACGTGATGCTGCGATCTGACCGGGAAGTCGCGCTTGATCAAGTGACCGAGGCCTGCCAGAAGGCGGCCGACGAACACCACGCCCTGGCAGAAATGGCCGAGGACGAGGCCATGGCCGAATGGTTCTCGGCACGCGCCGCTGCCTATCGCGGTCGCGCCCGCGAGTTGGCGGCGGTGGTGCGGAATATGGGGAACCTGCCCTCCGGTCCGGACCCTGACCGGGAGGCGCTGGAGGAATTCGGCGCCCGTCTGCGCTCAGCCATGAGCCGCGACGGCGAGAGGGTTCTGCGCGCAAAAGGACAGGATCTGGAAGCCGAGGTGGCCGAAAAGGCCTCCGCGGCTCTCCAGCATGATTACCCCTCGGCCGTTTCGGATCTGCTGCGCGCCCTCGATAAGGAGGCGCGTCGGGCGAGCGCCTCTCTGGAACAGGGCACAGAGCGCCCCTCGTCGCACTAAGTGCCGGCGGCAAGGCCGTAGAGTGCCTGCAGCATCGAGACGGCGGCCCAGCCGAGAAAGGCCACGAAGGCCAATACCAGAAGAATCAGTCCGCCCACCAGCAGGCCGCTCGTTACCGACGTGCGGCGCGGGTCGTCGAAATAGCGCTCCAGAAGAGCGAGATTGCGAAGATTCGCTTTCCAGGCGAAGTCAAAGAGGTCTCCCAAGATGGGGATCGTGCCGATCAGGGCATCGATGGCGATGTTGAAGGCCATCTTCAGCAGAACGCTACGCGGGGCGCCCAGGCGCGCCGCTTCGGCGAGAATCGAACTGGAGAGCAGCGCTCCGAGCGTATCGCCGATGCCGGGGATCAGCCCGAGCAGGCCATCGAGACCGATGCGCACGTCCAGGCCCGGTATGCGGATCGACGAGTCGAGCAGCCTGGCAAAGCGCTGGATATTGCGGTGACGTTTGTTGGTGACGGGCATAGGCCTCCTCTGCGCTATGGCGTTTATAACAAAGTTTAGCGCACATTTTCCCATGCGGGACAAACAACCCAAAAACAGATCGGGCGGTCCCCTGTTTTCGGCGGTTGGGGTTGACAGTTGCGAACCGGCGGAGTATGACAGGCACTTACCCGCTTACAGAAAGGACCTGTATCTATTATGATCCGCGCCGCCAAGGGAGATATCGTCAAAGTCCATTATACCGGTCGCCTCGCTGACGGTACCGTGTTCGATGCCTCGCCTGCAGAGCGTCCTCTGCAGTTTATCATCGGCAAGTCCGAAGTCATCCCGGGTTTCGATGAGGCGGTCGCCGGTATGTACCAGGGCGAATCTAAATCCGTCACCGTCCCGGCCGATAAGGCTTACGGACCGCGCCACCCTGAGATGATCGAAGAGATCGACCGCGCTCTTCTTCCGGCCGATGTCGCCCTGGTGATTGGCGGGCAACTCGAGATTACTCTCGAGGGCGGCGAGGTGCTGCGTGCCATGGTTGTCGACCTGAATGACGAAAAAGCGACCCTCGACCGCAACCATCCGCTCGCCGGGAAGGATCTTCATTTTCAGCTCGAACTCCTCGAAGTCGATAAGAAGCCGCCCCATCTTCCTAAAACGAATTGATCTTTTTCACATTCCTGTTTCGGCTCTTTTTTTGCATCCCTTCGCGCACCGATGCCTCACATGAGCGCATCCTGCCTGAAGGTATAGACAGACTGTCGCCGGTTGGCGGCGCACGAGCGGGAACAGGAAAAATCATGCCCCTTTTTTTTGACACCCCAGACCCGTATAGCGACGATCCGCGCGCGCTCGTCGAAGAGCTGCAGCAAACTCTGGCCGATCTGGAAATCGTGCTCGACAGCATCCGCGATGCTGTGTTCATCCACGACCTGTACGGCAGAATTCTCAGCGTCAATGCCAAAATGCTTCAGATGTACGGCGTTGCGCGGCACGAGGCGCCCGGCTACTCAATCACTGACGATTATTCCTGCCCGAAAAGACCTGTCGAGCGACTTGCGGAGGTCTGGCCGGATGTTCTGCGGGGGAATGACCAGTTTTTCCCCTGGACGGCGCGGCGACCTCACGACGGCTCCACCTTTCCGGTCGAGGTCGATCTTCGCCGCATCAGTCTGCGCTCACAGGACGTCGTGCTGGCAACGGTGCGCGATCTGACCGACCGGATTCAGACGCTCGAGAAGCTCGAGCTTGCAGCCCGGGTCTTTGAAAACGCCATCGAGGGGATTACGGTGACCGATGCGACAGGGAGCATTCTCATGGTCAATCGCGCCTTCAGCGAGATCACCGGATACGCGGAGGATGAGGTTCTCGGCAGCAACCCGCGGATTCTCAAGTCCGATCGTCACGACGCGAGCTTTTACCGCCAGATGTGGGACGATCTGCTGGCCAGGGGGGCCTGGGAGGGGGAAATCTGGAACCGGCGCAAAAATGGCGAGGCCTATCCCGAATGGCTGAGTATCTCCGCGATTCTCGACCTCGAGGGCGAGGTCAGCCATTTTGTGGCGATTTTTCACGATATCAGCGAGGTTCGGCGCAAAGATGAGCTCATCCACCACCAGGCCTATCACGATGCCCTGACCGGCCTGCCAAACCGTCTGCTGCTGCGCGACCGTCTCGGCGTCGCACTGTCCCGGGCGCAGCGCAAAGATCATATGCTGGCGGTCGTCTCTCTCGATCTCGATCATTTCAAAAATGTCAACGACAGTCTCGGCCACGCCGCCGGCGACATGCTGCTGCGCCAGGTTGCCGAGCGTCTCACGGGACTGTTGCGGGATGAGGATACCGTTGCCCATTCCGGGGCCGACGAATTTGCCCTGGTGCTGCAGGATGTCGGGCACGCGGAGAATGCGGTTCAGGTCGCAACCAAGATCAAGAAATCTCTGGCTGCAGGTTTCCGGATCGACGGTCGCCTGATTTACCTGAGTGCCTCGGCCGGGGTGAGCCTCTATCCATACGACGGAGGCGATGCCGCAACCCTGCTGCGCAATGCCAACTCGGCTCTGCATCGCGCCAAGGAGGCGGGCGGGGACTGCTGCCGGCTCTTTACCTCCGATATGAATGAACGGGTCTTCAAGCGCCTGCTGTTGGAGAACAGCCTGCGCCAGGCCATCGAGCAGGAGGATCTGGTCCTGCACTATCAACCAAAAGTTGAGCTGGTTGGCGGCAGGGTCACCGGCATGGAGGCTCTGGTGCGCTGGCCGCGCCCTGACGGCACTCTGATCGCTCCAGGAGACTTTATCCCCATCGCCGAGGAAACCGGGCTGATCGTCCCGCTTGGCGAATGGGTACTGCGCACCGCCTGCCGGCAGGCACGCCAGTGGCACCAGGCGGGGTTCGCCGGCCTGAAGCTTTCGGTCAACCTGTCATCGCGGCAGGTGCAGCAGGAGGATATCGCCGAGCGCATCCTGGCTATTCTCGCCGAGAGCGGTCTGGCTCCGCAGGCGCTTGAACTCGAGATCACCGAAAGCCTGCTGATGAGCAACATGGAGGTCGCCCTACGTCTCTTCTCCCGGTTGGCCGAAGCCGGCTTGAGCTTCTCGCTCGATGACTTCGGCACCGGCTACTCCTCGCTCTATTATCTGAAGCGCTTCCCCATTGCGGCGCTGAAGATCGATCGTTCCTTCGTCATGGATCTGCACCGGGATCCGGATGATGCGGCGATCGTGCGCGCCATTCTCTCCATGGCGCGCGACCTGCGACTGCGGGTGATCGCAGAAGGTGTCGAGACCGCAGAGCATCTGCAGTTTCTGCGCGACCACGGCTGCGACGAGATCCAGGGGTTCTTCTTCAGCCGCCCGCTCCCGGCGCAGGATTTCCGCCAGCTGCTCCAGGAAGGCCGAAGACTCGAGCCGTTCGGCTGCGGATCGGGCGCGGGAATCTGACGGGCGGCTGAGCTCTCGAGCGGCGCGGCCGGTTTGAGCCCCGAGTTGGTGGCCTGAACATCACGAATACCGCTGGCTAGTGCCCCGTGCGGCTAGTTCCCTCTTCTAATTCTGGCCCTTTTGCCCGCTCTCGGCGTTGCGCCTCCTCGGCTTAGCTCTGGCTATGCCTGCGTCGGCGCGCCTTGACAGCAAGCAAAATTGCTCAGAATTATTTGAAAGGACTTACCGCACGGTACATTAGGCGTAGACGGGGCCCGCAGTCTGCTGAACGAGCGCACCGAAAGTCGTCGAAATCACAAGAAGTCAACCGAACCGTCGGGGGTTCGAGAGCGGACAGCGACCTGTTGGCTGGTTTTGCTCTTGTGCCCAGCCGGCCATTTCTTCATAATAGCGCGGATGAACAGGCTACAGAAAAGAGCCTCCTGGGCTCTGACCCTATATTTCGGCTTTCTGCTCTTCCTGCTTCTCTGGGGACGGATCGAGTCGGCTCCCCTGTGCCATGCCGGCAACGGGGCCGGTCTCTGGCAGGAGGCGCACCAGGCTCGTGCGATTTTGAAGAGCGCCGCCTCATGCCCGGCCTGCGACCGGCAGGGCCCTGGTGGACTGCCGATCGCCGCCATGGCTGCGGCTCTGGCCCCGGCCAAGCACGAGCTGCCGAGCTTTTCCCCCGATCCCGCCCGACTGCCATTCACAACGGCACTGGTTGCCGATCCCCGCCTAAGCAGGCTGCCCCCGCATTGCGGAGTCGATCCGGCATTGAACTCCCTGCGCACGGTTGTGTTGCTGATTTGAGAAAGGCTGTTCGCCCACAAGAGCGGAATATCGGTCGCTGCCGGGGATCCGGCCGAGCGCTGACCTTCTCCAACCAACCTCAGTTCACGGGAGATTTACATTTTGACAGCCAAAAATCGCAGCTTTATCGATGCTCTTTGGGATTTCTGCTGCTCGCTGAAGCTGACGGTCGTATCGCTGATTCTTCTTGCTGCCACCTCGATCATCGGCACAGTCATTCAGCAGAATCGCGACCCCAGCGAGTATCTACAGCTCTACGGCGAGACCACCTACCGCATCTTCGAAGCCCTGCAGCTCTTCGACATGTACCATTCCTGGTGGTTTCTGACGCTGCTGGCGCTCTTTGCTCTTAACCTGACGGCCTGCTCCATCAAACGTTTTCCCCGCGTCTGGCGCATGGTTCGCCAGCCGGTTCTCACTCCCGAAGACAGCCACTACCGCACCCTCTCGAACATGGAAGAGGTCGTTACCAAAGACAGCCCCGAGAACCTGCGCGATAAACTCGCCGCGGTGATCAAGGAGAACTTCTCCGCACCGACCATTACGGAGAAAGACGGCAGGATTCACCTGTATGCCGAAAAAGGCTCCTGGAGCCGTTTCGGGGTCTACGTCACGCATATCTCGATCCTGGTGATCTTTCTCGGCGCCATTATCGGCAACGTCTTCGGCTACAAGGCATTTGTCTCCATCGTCGAGGGGAGCGAGGCCGACCAGGTCTGGCTGCGGGGGACGCGCGAGCCGGTCGACCTCGGCTTCACTCTGCGCTGCGAATCGTTCAGCGTGACCTATTACGAGGGATCGATGCGGCCGAAGGAGTTCAAAAGTCTGATTACGGTCGTCGAGAATGGCGAAGAGGTCATCAAGGACCGGCCGGTCATCGTCAATGATCCCCTTAAACACAACGGCATCGTTTTCTATCAGTCGAGCTATGGCCCGGCGGGCGATCCTTTTTTCACCTTTGAGGTGACCGAGCGCGCCAGCGGCGAATCCCAGACCTACCGCCTGCGCAAGGGACAGCGCCAGATGCTCCCGGGCGGGGCCAGTTTCCGGGTGGCCGATTTCGCCCCGAGCTTCCAGAATTTCGGTCCGGCTGCACGCGTCGACGTCATGCCCACCGGCAGCAGCCCCAGATCTTTCACCGTTCTAAAGAACTTTCCGCAGTTCGATCAGCAGCGCGGCGGAGATTACATCTTCAACTTCGTCGACTATAAGCAGCGCCAGTACACCGGCCTGCAGGTCGCCAAGGACCCGGGCGTGTGGGTGGTCTGGGCAGGGTGTCTGCTCCTGGTGGTCGGCTCGATGGTCGCCTTCTTCCTCTCGCACCGCCGCATCTGGGTCACCATCCGGTCCCTGGACGGCAAGAGCGGCATCATGATCGGCGGCAGTGCCCATCGCAACCAGCCGGCCTTCGAGGGCTTCTTCGATGATTTCAAGAAGAAGCTCAGAGAAGAAGTTAAGGGTTCGTAAAATCGCACTTCGCACAGGCTCTCCCCGAACCGGGTGAAGGCCGCGCGAACTGGAACGTTTCCGGAGGATAAAAAATGACCAGTGCTCAATTGTTCAATTTCACCACCATCGGCTATTTTGCCGCCATGGTGCTCTTTTTCGCTTACCTGGCTACCCGCAACAAAACGGTCGCCCTGACGGCCACCGTCGCCACCTGGGTCGGTCTGGCGCTGAATACCGCCGCCATCGCCATGCGCTGGGTCGAATCGACCCGCATGGGATACGGGCACGCCCCCCTGTCCAATCTCTATGAGTCGGTGGTTTTCTTCGCCTGGTCCATCGTTCTCATCTATCTGCTGATGGATCTCAAGTACCGCCAGCGCGCTGTGGGCGCCTTTGTCATCCCTCTCTCCTTTTTCGGCATGATCTGGGCCCAGCTCTCGCTCAGCGATTCCATCGAGCCGCTGGTGCCGGCGCTGCAGAGCAACTGGCTCACCTACCACGTGATCACCTGCTTTCTCGGCTATGCCGGATTCGGCGTGGCATTTGGTGCCTCGATCATGTACCTGATCAAAGTCGGCAAAGAGGAAAAGAGTGACCCTGATTCGCCGGCCGGCGGCATCCTCTCGATCTTCCCGAGCGCCCGGGTGCTCGACGACATCAACTACAAGGCGATCATGATCGGTTTTCCCCTCCTGACCCTGGGGATCATCACCGGCGCCGCCTGGGCGAATTATGCCTGGGGAACCTACTGGAGCTGGGACCCCAAGGAGACCTGGAGCCTGATCGTGTGGTTTATCTACGCCGCGTTCCTGCATGCGCGCTTCACGCGCGGCTGGGTCGGCCGCAAGGCCGCCTGGCTCTCGATCATCGGCTTTGGCTCCACCATCTTCTGCTATCTCGGCGTGAACCTGGTGCTTTCGGGGCTGCACTCCTACGGCGGATCCTGACCCGAGCGCCTCAACTGATCTTTAACAGCAAACGGCCAGCCGACTCTATCGGCTGGCCGTTTGCATTTTCAGGACCGCGCGATCTCAGGATGTCACGATTTCAGGGCGTTGGAGTGTTTTGCCAGGGCGGTGAGAAGGTCGGCGCCGCTGCCGCAGCGTGCGGCCACCACCGCGGGATGGGTGAACGCCGCGAGGGCATCGGCCACCGAAAGAGATCCGACGCCCGAATCTCCGCGCCCCGAGAACGGAAAGCTGTCCGGTCCGCGCTGGCATTTGCAGTTCAGATTGACCCGGCAGACCAGGTTGGTCAGACGGTCGACCAGCGCACCCAGGGTCGCGGGGTCCCTGCCAAAGAGGCTGACCTGCTGTCCGTAAGGAGATTCTTCCAGGCAGCCAAGGGG
>JAGXHK010000135.1 GCA_024636255.1 Desulfuromonadales bacterium
GTTGCGTTGGTATCCACGCCGTCGATGAGAAAGTCAAAGCCTCCGTCCGGATCGCCGGCGCTTGAAGCTGGTTGCGTCCATGCGAGCGTGAAATCGCTGCCGCTGGTGGTGACCGAATCCAGGACCGGGGTGGCGTAGTCGAGCGTGGCCTGCGCACTGCTCGCGCAGACGGCGCTCGAGTTGCGGTAATTCTGGCCGTTGTCCCAACGCGCCTGCACCTGGAAGCAATGCTTGCCAAGGCTCAGGCCGCTGATCACCGTTTTGCTGCCGGTGGTGCGGTGTGTCGCGTTGGTATCCACGCCGTCGATGAGAAAGTCAAAGCCTCCGTCCGGATCGCCGGCGCTTGAAGCTGGCTGCGTCCATTCGAGAATGAAATCGCTGCCGCTGGTTGTGACCGAATCCAGAACCGGAGTGGCGTAGGTTTCGGCCGAATACGCTTTGCCCGTTGAAAGATTTAGAACGAATCCGCAACAGACGAAGAAGATAGTTGCAAATCTCCATAAAGAAGATTTTGGATGTGGCATGAATGAACTCCTTAGAAAATTTTCCTGCATTCCAACAGGCAAGTAAAAGTCGTTAAAGATCCACAGATTTACAGCACAACAACCTCAAAGAGAGGTATATAAGCTAAAAATTAAATAAGTTTGGGCAGGGTGCGACAAAGCCGGGGAAAACTTTGAGCATCCGGTTTAACGTAAAAAATGAACCATTTTCGAACTGCTTTTTAAACAGGAAACATTTTCGAGGCCTCGACCCGCTATTTTAAGCATCATTCATGCCGAGATTTTTTTAATGATCTTTTGCTCTACAAACAGGAAGTTTCCGACCAGGAATCTTAGGTATTTTTCAGCAGAGACGCTTTCATTCTCTGCCCCGGGGGCGCCGCTTTCAGCGCAGGGGGTTTTCATCAACGGAGGGGAGTCCGGCTTTATAACGGGGAAGACGTGACATTTTTCCACTGCAGGGGAAAAAGGCTGGTTAATAAGGGAAAAGCAATGACTTACCTGCTGGCGAACAAGGCCATTGACTCAATCGCCGCGCACCCACCACTGCCCAGCCAACGTGGCGAGAGTTCCGGCGATTCCAGCTGTAAGCCAGATGGGGGCGGCATAAACCGCGAGCAGGATGCCGTCGATCAGAGACACTCCTGCCAGAAGCACCGGGACCACTGGAAAAGAGGAAAGAACCGGCCACTTGGCCTCATAACGGGCAACCAGGCTGACAACGATGATGTAGCAGAACTGTACGCCCCCGGCGACAGTCGCTGCGGCCGCAACCTGGCCGGAAATCGCTACGGCCGCAATTATAAAGATCAGAAAGCGGCAGAAGGCCATAAGGACCACGCTCAGCGGGTTCTGTTTATGGCGCAGGTTGTAGGCAGCGATCGCCGCCAGCAGCAACAAAGCGACCGGCACCGCTTCAAGATACGGTGCGAAGGCGAGAAGAATGAACCCCGCAGCGAACAGCAGTGAAATGAAATAGCGGCAACTGCGGACCGACACCCTTCCGGAGGGAATCGGCCGCGATGGCCTGTTGACCCGGTCGTAATCCCGGTCGCAGAGATCGTTCATGGCCATGCCGCCGGCATAGAAACAGGACAGCGAGGTGGCGAGAAGGAGGAATACGCCGAGATCGAAAGGGGCGCCGGAGAGAAGGCTGCCGGCAAGCACGTTGGTCCAGACGGTCGGCAGATTGCTGACCCGGCTGAGGTCGAGACAGGCTTTGAGGCTGGCGCCGCGAGTCATTCGGATTCAGGGAAGAGGTGACGAAGAAGCAATGCGTACACGTCCGTTGCCTCGAGAGAGCCGGCGCCGAGAAGAGCAGGCTCGCTGGTCATCACGAGGGGACCGGCTTCGGGATCGTCCGTGACCCGCCCATGAGAACCTTTGACCAGCGTGGGATCAAGCGGGATGACATCCATCAGGTAGCGAAAGCCCGCCGCTTTTTTCGCCAGCGTCCAGCCAATCCGGACTTTGGGGAAGCGGATCTCCGGGTCGAGGAAAAGCTCGCACGGATCGTACCCCGGCTTGGCGTGGATATTCACCGTTCGGGCGTAATCCGGCGCCCTGGCGTCATCCAGCCACCAGTAGTAGGTCAGCCAGCTGTCCGCGGCGGCGATCAGCACCACCTCCCCCGCCCTTTCATGGTCCAGCCCCATCTGCTTTTTCTCCTCGTCGCCCAGCACCATCTCGATGCCGGGAACGTCTGAGAAAATCTCCTTGACGGCCGGGATATCCCGCTTGTCGCGGACGTAGAGATGCGCCAACTGGTGGTCCGCAACGGCAAAGGCGCGGCTGGTGTACGGTTCGAGATACTCCCTGCCCAGGTCGAGCTTCAGGGAGAGCAACCCCGCTTCCCGAAGGATCCGGTTCGGGTGAACGGCCCTGGAGACCGGGGTAATCCCGTATTCGGAGAGGACGATCAGGCGGCAGCCGCGATTGCTGAAAAAATCGATCAACTCGCCGCAGAGCGTATCGATTTGTCGCAGATCCTGACCGATCTCGCCCGCGGGACCGGCCCGCTGCAGGCAGTAATCGAGATGCGGCAGGTACACCAGGTGCAGCGTCGGCTGGTACTCCGTCTCGATCGCCATGGCCGCCCTGCCGATCCATTCGCTGGATCGGATCGAGGCGGCCGGACCCCAGAACTGGAAGAGCGGGAATTGGCCGAACGCGCGGTTGAAGCGCTCGCGCATCTCCAGAGGCGCGGTGTAGCAGTCGGGGAGCTTCTTCCCGTCGGCGCAGTAGAGCGGGCGCGGAGTGAGGGTCCAGTCGCCCTCGCTGTTCATGGCGTACCACCAGCAGGTGTTGGCGACGGTGAAGCCCGGATCTCTCCGGCGCGCCTCGTGCCAGATTTTCTCCCCCTGCACCAATCGGTTGGATTGACGCCAGAAAAGAACCTCGCCAAGGTCCCTGAAATACCAGCCGTTGCCGACGATGCCGTGGCCGGCAGGCAGCTTTCCGGTCAGATAGGTGGATTGCACCGCGCAGGTGACGGCCGGGGTAATGGTCCGGATGGTCGCACTGCCGGCGAGCAGCGCGTTCAGGTTGGGCGTCGCCGGGCTGCCGAGTAGCGCGCGTGTCAGTCCGACGACGTTCAATACAACAGTCCTATGCATTACAGCGCCCCGCCAGCCATGTCATTTCCCGGATGATCGACGCGCTCACCGGCTCTCTGCGCTCATCCTCCGGCAGGATTTCCCAGGTGTAGGTCTCGACCTCGAGCAGCACCTCTTTCCCGATCAGGGGGAGTATTTCTTCAAGAACGTCCTGAGTGGTGCTCGCCGTTCCGAACCGCGGGCGAAAAATCGGCACATGAAAGTGGCAGCGCCACTCGTCGCCCGGGCGGGGTTTATGTCCGGATACGGCATCGGGCAGATCGGGATACCTGAAGAGCGTACCATCGGCTCGGCGCACGACAACCTGATGCAGGTAACTGGGTTCGTGCAGAAGGGCCAGATCGGCGACACGCGGTTCGCGCATCCGCAGGGCGGATGACACCTGCACCTTGGCGATGGGTACGCTGGCAGAAGACAGCGCTTGCAGCGACTCGGCCGGATCTTCGAACTGCACCGCCTGGTGGCAGCAATCGTAGCAGATGCCGAGGTGATCTCGCAGGCGCGGCGCGCATTCGAAATCCGTGAAAAAGCGGCAGACCTCGTCCGTCGTCTCGAGCAGGCAGCCGGGTTCGGGTTCGAGGGCGAGCAGAATGGTCTTGCCGTGCTCGGCCTTCAGCCTGGCAAGCGCGGTCAGCACCGTTTCCAGATGCCCGCGGATCTGCGGATCGTCAGCGCGCGCGGCGCTTGTCTTGAATCCGAGCGGGACGGTGGAAATGGAACCGGAGTCCCCTTCCGGGAGCCAGCCGCACAGCAGGTCGGCCAACCGCAGAGTGTAATCGACCCGCGCGCGGCTTCGCCAGTCCGGCAGGTAGACCGCCTCCTTGATCCTGCCGCCGTGAAAGCGGCCGAAAGGAAAACCATTGAGGGTCGGCACGAAGCAGCCTCTCTCCTCAAGCCAGGCAGTAAAGACCCTGTTCCGGGCGCCATCCAGCTCGACAGCCGCCCGGTTCGAGAGGCGAAGCCCGATGGGGAAAGGCTGCTGCGCAGAAACAGCCGCTTTGACCCTCGGCACATGCTGCTGCAGGGCGGCAAAAGTCTCCGCCCAGCTTTCACCCGGATGGATATTGGTGCAGTACGTGATCGCTCTGTCAGGAATTGCGTGCATTGTTTTCCCACATGGGCTGGCGGTTTAAACCTTTTGGGCAGACTCCTGCCGGACGGGGCACATGAGAAAAGAAGCGGCGACCATTGAGCAGGCAGGCCTCTATGGTATTCTGCTGGGGAAAGGAAGAGGTCCTGTCCATGAGGGAGTCGGCCATCCATCCATCCATCCGCCAGCATTCAGCGCAGGAGTCCGATCCGTCGTTCTCCCGCCGGTCGATCGTTCAGCGCTTCGCCGTCAATTTCGAATACCCGGTCCTTTTTACTCACGACCTCTTTGCCCCGGGAAACCCTGTGCTGCCGGAGGCGATCAGCCCGGGCGCGAGCCCTCCGTCACTGGCCATCTACCTCGATGGTGGCCTGCACGCGGCCGACCCGCAGCTCTGCGCGCGGATAACCGCCTTTCTCTCCTCGCACAGCGATCTCAGGCTCGCCGGGCCGATCGAGATCGTTGCCGGAGGAGAAGACATCAAGAACGATCCCCACGCCCTGGAAAAAATTTACCGCCAGCTTCTCAAGCGGCGCCTCGATCGGCACGCGTATGTGGTTTCCATCGGCGGCGGGTCGGTTCTCGATCTGGTCGGTTTCGCCGCCGCGACCTTCCACCGCGGCCTGCGCCACATCCGCGTCCCCACCACCGTGCTGGCGCAGAACGATGCAGGCATCGGCGTCAAGAATGCAAGAAACGCCTTCGGCGTCAAGAACCTGATCGGCTCCTTCCAGCCGCCCTGGGCCGTCATCATCGACGCAGCCTTTCTGCAGACCCTGCCCGACCGGGAGAAACGGGCCGGGCTCGCCGAAGCGGTCAAGGTCGCCCTGATCCGGGACCGCGACTTCTTCTTCTGGCTCGAAGAGAACGCCGGGCGCCTGGCAAGCTTCGACGCCGAAGCCCTCGACCGCCTCATCTATCGCTGCGCTATGCTGCACATGCGCCAGATCGCCACGGGCGGCGATCCGTTCGAACTCGGCAATGCGCGTCCCCTCGATTTCGGGCACTGGGCAGCGCACAAGCTCGAGAGCCTGAGCGGACATCAGCTGCGCCACGGCGAGGCGGTGGCGATGGGCCTCGCCCTCGATACGCGCTACTCGGTCCTGGCAGAACTCCTGCCCAAAGGCGACGAGCGGCGCGTCTTCGATCTGCTGCGCCGGCTCGGGTTCTCTCTCTGGCATCCGGCGCTTGCGCTGCACGATGCGGCGGGGCGCCCGCTGCTGCTCGAAGGGCTGCGGGAATTCCGCGAGCACCTGGGGGGCGAACTCAGCGTGACGCTCCTGAACGGGATCGGCCAAGGGGTGGAAGTCAGCCATATCGAGCCCGCCCTGGTCGCGCGCGCCGCCGGCTGGCTGCGCCGGGAAAGCGGTGCGGCGATCTGAAGACTCGGAGCACAGCGGCAAAAAGCGCGATCGTCAGATCGGCTCGAGGTCGAATCGGGGCGAATGCCGCAGAAATGCGCAGGGATTCTCGAAGACGACCTTTCGTATTTCCGCCTCTGAAAACCGGCCGCTGCCGCGCATGAGCATCGCCACTTTCGGCACCGCCAGAGGATCGGAATACCCCCAGTCGGCCGAACCGTTGACGATCATCCGATCGGTCCCGTAGCGGCTGATCATATCGACTGCCCTCTCGGCGCTCAGTTTGGTCACATAGTACACGGTCATGCCGGCCCAGCAGGCGGTCTGAAGAGAAAGCTCGATCGTCTCCTCAGTGTTGTGATCGATGACGATACGTTTCTGGTCAACCCCTTCCTCGTTCACAATGGCGATAATCCGCTCGATTCCCTCTTTCTTGTTCTCATGCGGGGAGTGGATGATGATGGGCATCCTGCGTTCATCCCCCATTCTGAGCTGGCGACGAAAGATGTCCTCCTCCTGCGCGGTGATCTTATCGAAGCCGATCTCGCCGATGCCGACGACATTCTCACGATCCAGGAATTTCTCCATCGCATCGACTACCTGGTGAGCGATCGGGTTGCGCGCCTCCTTCGGATTCAGGCCGAGCATGACGTAGTGCCTGATGCCGTACTTCTTTGCCCGCCCGGTTTCGAAGCTGATCATGTGCTCCCAATAATCTTCGAAGCTCGACACCGACCGGCGGTCCGACCCCGACCAGAAAGAGGGTTCGACACAGGCGACGATCCCCGCCACGGCCATGTTGTAATAATCATCGGTGGTGCGAACAAAGGTATGGATGTGCGGTTCGATGCAATGCACGCTCTTTTGCTCCTTTCAGAAAGGAAAGTTCGAATCCGCCCGGGCGGAAGGCCCTTAAACGAGTACCAACCTTTCGACCCCTGTCAATGGAGATAAATCAGAAAAGGAACGAATTGACAGCGCAGATATCCCTGTTAATCCATTAAAAGACAAAGCCGCATCGCTGCTCATCCTTTCGGCCGACGGGCGCCCTCCTGCCGGCCAGGCGCTCTTGATGAAAATGTGACCTGTGAATGCTGCGCGGGGGAAATGATGACACGCCGATCTCTCAGTCACGCTGTCCTGATTCTGGTTCTTGCAGTGGCCCTTGCCGGCTGCTATGCCGTGCGCGGCTCTTCGGGTGGCGGACAGACCTCGTTCAACCCGCCGCGCCAGATCGATGCGGGCGACGTCCTGCTGCCGGAAGGCTACCGGATTGAGCCGGTCGCTTCCGGGCTGACATTTCCCACCGGGGTCGCCTTTGACGAGGACGGCGGGATCTACGTGGTGGAAGCCGGTTATTCCTACGGGGAGGAGTTCACGACCCCCCGCCTACTGCGCATCACCGGGAACGGCACCCCTGAAGTTCTCGCCAGCGGCGGAAAATCCGGGCCTTGGACGGGAGTGACCTATCAAGACGGCCACTTCTACATAGCCCAGGGGAGCCAACTACTGGGGGGCAGCATCCTGCGCATCGACCGCGACGGGCGCATCGAAAAGCTCATCGAAGGATTACCCAGCCGGGGCGATCATCACACCAATGGTCCGGTGATCGGTCCGGACGGCTGGCTCTACTTCTCCCAGGGAACAGCCACCAATTCGGGGGTGGTCGGCGTCGACAACGCGAAGTTCGGCTGGCTCGAACGCTTCCCCGGCTTTCACGATATCGCCTGTGAGGACATCACCCTCACCGGGGAGAACTACACCAGCCCGAACCCCCTGGCGGCTGACCCGGACCAGAGCGTGACCACCGGCGCCTTCGTCCCTTTCGGCACCCCGACCGAAAAAGGGCAGATCATCCGCGGGCAGTTTCCCTGCAACGGTGCCGTGATGCGCATCCGCCCCGAAGGCGGTCAAGCGCAGCTGGTCGCCTGGGGATTTCGCAACCCCTTCGGGCTCGCCTTCGCCCCCGACGGGAGGCTATACGTCACAGACAACCGCTACGACGAGCGCGGTAGCCGTCCCGTTTTCGGCACGGGCGACCTGCTCTGGCGGGTTCAGGAAGGGGCCTGGTACGGCTGGCCCGACTACCACGGCCACCACCCCCTGTATGAGGGCGACCGCTTTGCGCCCTACGGTGAATCGCCTCCCAGGCGTCTGCTCGCCAGCCACCCCGGCAAGCCACCGCGCCCGGCGGCCCGCTTCGCCGTCCACTCCTCTTCCAACGGGTTCGATTTCTCGCGCAGCTCCCGCTTCGGCTTTCGCAGCCAGGCGTTCGTGGCCCAGTTCGGGGACGAGGCGCCGGCGGTAGGCAAGGTTCTTGCCCCGGTCGGTTACCGGGTGGTGCGGGTCGATGCGAAAACCGGGACGGTCACCCCTTTCGCGACCAACCGTGAGGGGAACGGCCCGGCATCCCTGCTCGACAGCGGCGGTCTCGAAAGGCCGGTCGCCGCCCGCTTCGACCCGAGTGGAGAAGCTCTTTACGTGGTCGATTTCGGCGTCCTGCTGCATCACGGCAAGGGGGCGATTCCGCAGAAAGAGACCGGCGTGCTCTGGCGGATCACACGGGAGGAATAAAACATGAAACTGGTGCGCACCCCCTTGCTCCTGCTGCTCCTTCTGGCGCTGGTCGCGGCCTGCGGCCCGGCGCGACGCGGCGAGCCTTTTACCGCCCTGCAGCTCGAGCCGGCCGAAAAAAAGGGGCGCGAACACTTCATGCACCACTGCAATCCCTGCCATCCGGGCGGTGCGGCCGGGCTCGGCCCGGCGCTCAATAACAAGCCGTTGCCGCGCTGGGCGATCCGCCTGCAGGTACGCCATGGCCTGGGGGCGATGCCGGGCTTTTCAAAAACGGAAATCCCCGATGAGGAGCTGGAGGCGATCATCGGCTATCTCAAGGCGCTTCGGGCGAAAGGACATTCCTGATCCCCGTGCTCGTTTTTTTGTCTGGAATTATGATTTGAGTGAATTGAGCCGCCAATCATAAGGCGCGTAGCGGACCTGGATGACAGCGGCCTTCTCCTCAAGAAAGCGGCGATCTTCCTCCTGCGTCAGAAAGGGGTCAAGTCCCCGGAGATCTCCGTCTTCGCAATGGCCGAAATCCTCGGCGTACCACTTGAACGTGCGGTGCAAATGGATGGTGCAGGAGGTATGATCGATACTCAGCCACCCACTGTCCGCCAGAAGAGAATGGGCTGCCTTGTCCAACTCCCGCTCGAGGCGCTCCGGATGCAGAGGGACCAGCGGGGCGGATGAGCGGGTGCCGTGGAAAAGAACGAAGTGAATGCGCGGGTCAAGGGAGCCGACCGCCAGCGCCAGCTTCGGGTCACCCGGGGAGAGGGGCGGCAGCAGGCGCGCGGGCGCAGGGCGATTGCCACGCAGCAGGCCGTGCTCGATTTCCTCCGCCGTGAGAACGAACGCCCCCACCCGGCACCGCATCCGCCGGAAAAAACGACCGACCTCCATGACCGAGCGGCGGATCTTCAGTTCCAGAACACCGCGCACGACGAGCAGGTTGTGCAGGCCGATCCAGAAAGCGAGCTGCGCCTCCCTTCCCTCCAGGCCCTGCGTATCGAAGTCGGCGAGGCTTTTTTCCAGGCGCCCCCACCGGTCGCAGAATTCCGATTGCCGCAAGGAGTCGTAATCGAGGCCGCCATCCAAATGTTCTCTGCGGTGCACGTCCTCCAAAAGCACCGCCAACTGGCTTAGAATCTCCTCTGCGGATATTTCCGGCGCTATCCCCGCGTCCAGCGCTCCCCCGCCATCGGCGCTCTCCGGTTTCTTCTCCCGGCGGGCCGCCTGCAGAGCGGCGACCGCCTGGAGATAGCCGAAATGCGTGAATGCCTGGGGCATGTTACCGAGCTGCTCATCCCACACGGGGTCGTATTGCTCGCTGAAAAGAGCGAGATGATTGGCGACCTCCTCGATTTTGCGAAGCAGAAAC
>JAGXHK010000136.1 GCA_024636255.1 Desulfuromonadales bacterium
CACCGAAATGAGTACGACCGGACAACCGGCCCACTCTTCGATTCTCGCGATATAGTTGAGTGCGACTTCCGGCAGGTCGGCTGCCGTGGTGATCCCGGAGATATCCTGCCGCCACCCCTTCACCTCTTCGTAAACCGGGGTGCACTCTCTGAGAACATCCAGATCCTGCGGGTAATCCGTGAGCATTTCGCCGCGCCACGCATACGCGGTACAGACTTTGATGGTTTCAAGTTCGTTGAGAACATCCATTTTCGTGATCGCCAGCCCGGTCATCCCGTTCACGCGTACAGCCTCGCGCAGCGCCACGGCATCGAGCCATCCGGTACGGCGTGGCCGCCCGGTGGTCGAGCCGAACTCCTGCCCGGCCTTGCGCAGGCGATCGCCCATCTCATCGTGCAGTTCGGTGGGAAAGGGCCCTTCGCCCACCCGGGTCACGTAGGCCTTGGAAATGCCGACCACCTCGTCGATAAAGCGCGGACCGATACCGGCGCCGGTGCAGGCGCCTCCCGCACAGGTCGACGAAGAGGTCACGTAGGGATAGGTGCCGTGATCGATGTCGAGCAAACTGCCCTGCGCACCTTCGAAAAGAATGTTTCTACCCTCGGCGATGCCATTGTTGAGCAGGACCGAGGCCCCTCCCAGGTAACCGCTGAGCTGCTCGGCGTAAGCGCCGTATTCGGCGATGATCTCCTGCGCATCGAGGGGAGATTCTCCAAGGTATTTTTCGATGATGAAGTTTTTTTCAGGGAGCAGCTCCCGAACCCGGCGGGAAAAAACTTCCGGTTTGAGCAAGTCGCTGAAGCGGATTCCGCGCCGACCGACTTTATCTTCATAGGTCGGGCCGATACCCCGTCCCGTCGTGCCGATCTTGCGCTCGCCCGATCGGCTCTCGCGGGCGATATCGATCACCTTGTGCCACGGCATGATGATGTGCACGTTGCCATCGACCACCAGTTGAGCGTCTTCCTGAAGATAGCCCTTCTTTTTCAGTCGGCTGATCTCTTCGAGAAAAACCTTGGGATCGAGAACGACGCCGTTGGCGATAATGCAGCGCTTACCCTCATGCAGAATCCCCGAAGGGATCAGGTGCAGAATCGTTTTCTCGTCGCCGACCACGAGAGTATGCCCGGCATTATTGCCGCCCTGGTAGCGCACCACGTCGTCGGCATATTCCGTATAGATATCGACGACCTTTCCCTTGCCTTCGTCGCCCCACTGGGCGCCGACGATAATCACATTGGCCATAGCTTCTCTCCTGAGCGGGATTAAAGGGTAAATTCGCCGGCCAGCACAGCCGGAAGCGAAGTCCTGGTTTCGACCCGGTCCGCGACCCGGACGACTCTGACCTCGGTGTCCCCATCCCCGATAATCATGACAAAACGAAAATTCATCTTCTGGGCGTAGTCGAGCGTCTCTTCAAGCGCCCGGGCGATCATGTCGCGCGCGGCGGAAAAACCCTGCTCGCGCAACGCGCGGGCAACTTTCTGTGCCGGCACCTTGTCGGCTCCGCGTTGAAAAATCAGCACATCGGTGGAGCGGGAGGTCTGCTGCTCAAGCTGACGCTCGAGCGCAAAAAGAAGATTGAGGATGTTGAATGTGAACCCGGTAGCCGGAGCGGGATAACCATAGCGCCCGGTCAGGTTGTCGTAGCGCCCCCCGGAGCAGACCGCCCGCCCGATGCCGGGGAGAAATCCCTGAAACGTAACCCCGGTATGGTAGTCGAGGCCGCGCAGTTCGCCAAGACCGAGGGTGACGTGTTTCTGGACCCCGTAGACTTCCAGGACCTGTAGAACCTGGGCCATATTATTCAGGGCCGCCCGGGATCGGGGATTGACAACCTTATGCTCGGCTTTCTCGAGCACCTCGGGACCACCGAAAAGTCGCGGCAGGGCAAGAATCTCTTCCTTTGCCCGGTCGGCGATCGGCGCATCGGCGAGCAGCGCGCGCAGACCGGCGTTGTCTTTGTGCCCGATGGCGGTCTGGACATCGCGCGCTAATCCGCCCGACAACGGCAGTTCAGCCATAACGCCGCGGAAGAATTCGACCTGGCCGATATCGACGGTAAATTCATCAACTCCCAACGCCTTGAGGCATTCCACCACCATGGCGATCATCTCTGCGTCGGCCTCCGGACTCTGCAGGCCGATCATTTCTACACCCGCCTGAAAAATCTCGCGATCCTTGCCGGCCTGCTGTTCGGTGTGCCGCAGCACCCGCCCCTCATAGGAGATGCGCAGCGGCAGGGGCACCTCACGCATGCGCGTCGCAACGATCCGCGCCACCTGGGGGGTGATATCGGGGGGAAAGGCGAGAAGCCGGCCGCTTTGACGATCATCGAAGCGAAAAGCGCGCTCTCGCAGTCCTTCACCGAGGCCTCGCTCCAGTACATGGAGAAACTCGAGAGAGGGGGGGATAAGCGGGCGAAACCCCCACTGAGCGAAGATTTCGTGCAAAACGCGTCGCAGATGTTCGATTTTGGCCGCCTTGAGCGGCAGAAAATCCTTGACCCCCTTGGGAAGCATTGCTTCGGGGGCGTTTGCCGGCAGATTCATGGAGCGTTCCGGTCCTTTTTATTTAACCTCGGTTTACAGTGCCACCTGAACAGCAAACGTGATATTCGCATTGGCGCGCAGCTTTTCCAGTACGGCCGACGGCGCCGGAGTGTCGATGGTGACGAGAGAGACGGCCTGTCCGTCGGCCTTGCGGCGCGAGAGATTCATCATCGCGATATTGATCTGCGCTTCCGCAAGCACCTGCCCGATAAACGCAACGACGCCCGGCCGATCGGTATTGTGCAGCACAAGAATGTACCCCTCGGGAACGGCTTCCAGCGGATAATCGTTCACCCGCACCAGGCGATAATCGCCATTTGCGAAAACGGCGCCGGCGACAGAACTTTCCCCCTCACTCGTTTCCACGGTCAGTCGAATCAGATTCGAAAACCCCTCCGAGCTTTGCGATTTGACCTCAACCACTTTGATGCCGCGCTCGCGCACCAGATGGGGAGCATTTATATAATTGACGGTATCGCCCACCACAGGCGCCATCAGACCTTTGAGAAGAGCCATTGTCAGAGGCGCGGTCGGGTGGTCGGCAACATCTCCGCCATACTCGATCGTGAGCTTCCTGAACCCGCGAGGACAGAGCTGCGCCTGAAAACTGCCCAGCTTTTCAGCCAAGGTCACAAAAGGTTTGAGTTCCCCGAGCAATTCGGCACTGATTGAAGGGACGTTCAGGGCATTGACCACGATCCCTTTCTGGAGAAAATCGACGACCTGCCGGGCAATCTGTACCGAGACATTGAGTTGGGCGTCGACCGATGAGGTGCGGATATGAGGGGTACAGATAACCTGCTCGAAGCTCAGCAACGG
Source organism: Desulfuromonadales bacterium (assembly GCA_024636255.1). Taxonomy (GTDB): domain Bacteria; phylum Desulfobacterota; class Desulfuromonadia; order Desulfuromonadales; family Geoalkalibacteraceae; genus JAGXHK01. The sequence goes on from JAGXHK010000136.1 coordinate 3,372, forward strand.
ATTGTCCTGGGCGGGCGGCTCCTTGGCGAAAACATCAAGCGCAGCGCCGGCAACCCGGCCGTCACGGATGGCTCCGGCCAGGGCCGTCTCCTCGATCAGTCCACCTTGCGCGCAATTAATGATCCGACAACCCGGCTTTACCCGACTGAAAGCGTCCTCATCGAGCAGGTTAACGGTCTCTGAATTGAGCGGCACATGCAGAGTGATAAAATCCGACTGTTCGATAACCTCCTGGAAACCGACCTGTTCGGCACCGAGTTGGCGTACGACATCAGAGCCGAGATAAGGATCGTGCACCAGAACCCGCATCTTCAATCCGACCGCCCGCTCCACGACCAGTCGACCGATCTTCCCGGCACCGATAACGCCCAGGACCTTGCCGGTAATCTCAACACCGACGAAAGACTCTTTCTGCCACCTGCCGCTGTGCACGGCATTGCTGGCCTGGGGGATGCAACGGGCCATCGCCATGAGCATCGCCAGGGTATGTTCGGCCGAGGTGGTTGCGCTGCCGAAGGGCGTGTTCATGACCACGACCCCCTTGCGGTTGGCGGCAGCCAGATCGATGTTCTCGATCCCAATGCCAGCGCGACCAATCACCCGCAGCCTGTTTGCCACGTCAAGCAGCGCCTCATCCACGTGGGTGCCGGCCCTGACCACCAGAGCGTCGACATCGACAATCGCGGCGCTCAACTCCTGTGGCGAGGCGCCCGGCAGATAGATCAACTCGAGCCCTTCGCCTTCGAAGATCCGCAGACATTCAGCAGAGAGTTTGTCGGAGACAAGTATCTTCATGGCCGGCATCCGAGGGCAGGGAAAAAATGATTCAAACTACCGGAAAAGCAGCATTCACCAAAGTAGACACCCTAGCAATGGGGTCGGGTGATGTCAAGGTAAAAGCCCGGCCTGCAGCGCCTGCGCGCGCATCCCTGAACGGGGCAGCCCGGGCAAAAAAACGCGGGGGACAGATCATTTCTGCCCCCCGCAAAATCAAAACTCGGCGCGTGTGTTATTCGAATCAGTCGCTCCCGCACTTCCAGCACTCATCCGTAACACCGGTGGCCAGAAAGGCGACATCCTGGCTCAACTCTTCTTCCACCTCTTCGACAACGTCCATGACTTCGGCTGCGTCTCCCATGGTGCGGCTCCTTGACTTTTTACGGATTAACGAAACAGAGCGCCTTCAGCACTCCCCCTTGCTTCCGGGGTCATCGTTAAGCGAAAGCCATGCCAACCGCAGATACCATCATAAGCACTTGCATATACGGCATTTTTTCACCATTTTCGTATACGCCATTGTCCGGAACGCTTCATTCTGACCCGCAGAGATCCACATGCACAATTATACGAGACAAAATGACACAAAAAAACCCCGCCGAACTCGGCGGGGGCATGACGGTCTCTGTCTTCAATGCCAGATCGATCTATCGTGACCCTATTCGCGCGTCACATTCTGTGCCTGCAGCCCTTTGGGCCCTTGCAACATCTGAAAAGACACCGGCTCACCCTCAACCAGCGTCTTGAAACCCTCCATGGTAATGGAGGAGTAATGAACGAAAACGTCCGGCCCCCCTTCCTGCTCGATGAATCCGAATCCCTTGGTCTCATTAAACCATTTGACTTTACCTTTTTCCATTGCGGTACTCTCCCTGCTGAGAATTGAATGCCCGAACTTGCGGAGGCGATCAACCCCGCCCCTCGATCCATGAGACCAACGATCGCGCTGAGCAAAATACACTGCAAAAACAAAAATATCCCCCACCCTCTTTTGTCCGGCAAAGTGGGAGCAAACGGAAAACCGATGAAACAGACATGCCGAGATGCGTCCTACAGGTTCGTGACCTCGTTGTCGACCAGAGGCGTAGGAATGATATTTTGCATCATCTTTGTGTAGCAGGGCTGACAGATGGTCGCCGTGTCGATTTCACTGACGTTTTTGCGCACCTGATACCCGCTTCCTGCTTTGGCACCCTGATAATTTCCACACCATGAGCAATAGCGTAACAAAAGGAACTCCTTTTTTTCTCAAGGGAACGACGCCTTTATCCATAAACGGCTTTTCTCCAGAAGGCACTTAGATAAAACCTACCACGCGCCCCATTGCCGTCAAGATTTCCTGAGGCTGAAAATTTATTTCACGCTCACGCAGCGACCTATTTCGATTGCCGCAAATATTCGATCAGCAGCCGCACCCCGAAGCCGGTGGCTCCTTTCGGAACCCCCGGCCGCCCTTTTTCTTCCCAGGCGGTGCCTGCGATATCGAGATGAGCCCAGGTGAAGTCATCTGCGAAATGTTGAAGAAAAGCGGCGGCGGTAATCGTTCCGGCCGGACGCCCGCCGATATTTTTCACATCGGCAATATCACTTTTGAGTTGACCGGCATAGTCTTCCCACAAGGGGAGCTGCCACAGCTTTTCACCGCTGCGCTGCCCAGCCTTGATCAGCTGTTGCACCAGCCCGTCATGATTGCCCAGAACAGCGGCTGCGTGGTGACCGAGGGCGATGACGCAGGCCCCCGTCAGAGTCGCGAGATCGATGACGATGCGCGGCTGGAACCGTTTGGCATATGTCAAGGCATCGGCCAGAATAAGCCGACCCTCGGCGTCTGTATTGAGAACCTCGATCGTTTTTCCCGAGAGCGATGTCAGGATATCGCCTGGGCGGATGGCGCTTCCCGAGGGCATGTTTTCGACCGCAGGGACGATTCCCACCAGATTGACCGGCAGTTTCAGTAAGGCTGCGGCCATGAGGGCTCCAAGCACGGTGGCGCCGCCAGCCATATCCATCTTCATTTCATCCATTTTTTCGGCCGGTTTCAACGAGATCCCCCCCGCATCAAAGGTCACACCTTTGCCGACCAGGGCCAAGGGCCGCCCGCCGTTGTTGTCGCCCTGATATTCGAGGACAATCAGTACCGGCTCGCACACGCTGCCCCGTGCCACGCCGAGCATGGCACCAAAGCCTTCTTCCTCAAGCTGCGCCCTGTCCATAAGCGTGCACTTCAGTCCAAGATCCTCGGCCATACTCCGAGCCCGCTCGGCCAGATAGGCCGGGGTTTTGATATTGCCCGGCTCGTTCACCAGATCGCGGGCAAAAAAGCTTCCCTGGCAGATTGCGGCGGCGTTTTCGGCAGCCTCTTGAATTTCTTTGACATCCCTGCTCTCCGCAGCGATTAAAACGACCTCTTCGAGTGCGGGGGGAAGCTTTTCGCGTTTTTCTGTGCGGTAGCGCTCAAACTGATAATCAGCCAGCACCAGCCCCTCGCAAAGCGCCTGGACCCTCTCACCGGCACGGCTGCTGCCGATTTTGATCTGCGCCAGGTTGGTGGCGAGCCTCACGATGCGTTTTTCGCGCAGGGTATTGACGGCTACGGCGGCGGCCTGACGCAGTTTCTCGAGACCGATCTTCTTCTCTTCTCCGAGACCGACCAGCAGAATTCTGTCCGCGGGCAGCCGTCCGGCGGTATGCAGCAGCAAAGTCTCCTTGAACTCCCCCCTGAATTCCCCGTCGCGGGTAATTCTGCCGACGGCCCCCTCCAGTCTAAGATCAAGCTGTTTGACAGAATCCGTCTTGAATTTTCCTTCAAAGATTCCAATCACCAGGCAGGGCACTTTGCATTCGAACAGATCACCTTTTTTTACATTGAACTCCATGTGCACTCCTTTTCTGACAGGCGGCAAACCCACTTTTGATGCGTTTTCCTGATAGGACCGAAAAAAAACTGCGGCGGCTGACCATAAAAATTAACTCACTTCGAACACTTTGCAATCTCCCTGTTTTTGACTTTTACCGGCAACCAGCTAAAATGGCTCGGTGATTTGAAGACTTTCCAGAGAAAGGCGGAGAGCGAAGCGTTGCATTCGAATACGCGGAGGTCATCATGAAAAAGGAAGGTCGCTGGCTGCTCCTGACGGCTTTGGCCATGTTGCTGGCGATGACCAGCGCCTGCCTGCCGCGTGCAGAGAAAAACGCGGGCTACGAACAGGCGACCGAGTACCGGCAGGCTGACGGCAAAACCGGCATCACCGGCCAGGTCCTACTCCAGGAATCGGCGACTCCGGTCGCCGGCGCGTACGTCAACCTGTATCCCGACGCCTTTTCCAACCTGCTCGGTCCCTCTCAATTTATCTCCAGCCCTACCGACAGTCAGGGAAACTATACCATCGAGGGCGTCCCCCCGGGCGACTACTTCGTTGTCGCTCGAAAACGCATGAGCGGACAACCGACCGGACCGATCTCGCCCGGCGATTACTACTCGCATCACAGGCGCATTCGGGCCTCTGTGGTCGAGGGCCGCCTGGCGGTGGCCGATCTGCCCGTCGTGCCGATGAAAGCACCGATGTTTTTCAAAAAGTCAATGACCGAACAGCGCACCGACACGGGTATTCGGGGTGTATTGGTCGATGAGGACGGCAAACCGGTCGCCGGCAGTTATGCAATCGCCTACGTCAATGAAGAGATTCAGCGCGTTCCCGATTACGCCTCGACCCTGACGGATGAGCAGGGAAATTTCACGCTCTATCTGCCCGGGGGCGGCACCTATTTTCTGGCGGGGCGCGTCCATGCCTGGGACATGCCGCGGCCTGGCGAGCCGTACGGGATCTTCGGCGGCGAGGAACCCGCACCGCTGCACATCGAGCAGGGGAGCTTCGTGGAAAACGTGCGCATCGTCATGCAGCCCTTTACCGGCACGTATAAGCCCGAGAAGAGCAGGCGCCCCTACTGAGGAAAGCTCACTTCATGCCGCAAAAACAGCCCCCCGTCCCACCCGAGCGACAGGAAAGCCTGCGCCGCCAACTGGCTGGACTGCTCGAAGACGGCCCGCTGACTGCGCTTGAGATCTCCGGGGCGCTGAGCATTCCCGAGCGCGAGGTCTATTCTCACCTCGAACATCTCCAGCGCAGTCTGCGGGGCGCGGCCAAAGAGTTGGCCGTCCATCCCGCACGCTGCAACAGATGCGGGTTCGTCTTCAGCAAGCGCGAGCGCCTGAAGAAGCCGAGCCGCTGCCCCGCCTGTCGGGAGCAGTCAATCAGTCCACCGCAATTTGAACTGGCATGATCTGGGCTGAAAAAATCTCATTGAAAAATATCCATAAAAAAGATTAAAATTTACCGGATCACACCGCATTCCCAAATCGCACCCGAAAAGGGCCTCATGTACAACGACTATGAAACGATTGTAAAACATCTGGGAGACCTCCCGCCCATGCCGGCAGTGGCCATCAAGGTCCTCGAACTGCTGCGCAATCCTTTCTGCTCCGCGAAACTTCTGGCGAATGCCATTTCCCACGATGCCGCGGTTTCCGGGCGCATACTGCGCATTGCCAATTCGCCCATCTATGGCCAGCAGAAAAAGATCACCACTCTCGAGGGCGCCATTGTCGTTCTCGGTGAAAACACCCTGCGCAGCCTGGTTCTCGAAACCAGCCTGCGCGGCATCAACAAGAGCTTCGGACAACTCGAGCGCCTTCTCTGGGAAGACGCCATCGGCTGCGCCATCGGCTCACGCATCGTCGCCAGGAAATTTCGTGTCGCCGATCCCGAGGAAGCCTTCATCGCCGGACTTTTTCGCCATGTCGGCAAAACGGTCATGAGCAATCACAGCCGCGACGCCTACCAGCAGATCCTCGACGCCCACAGCAACGGCGAGGGGACTTTGCAGGACCTGGAAAAAGCCTACTTCGCTTTCACCCACAATACCGTGAGCGCGGCGGTGCTCGACAACTGGAACCTGTCCCCGGTCCTGGTTCAGTGCGCGCTGCACCACAACGACCTGGCATTTCCGGCCGGAACGGACCCGGATACCATCGAGCTGACCGCAGCCGTGAATATCGCCGGCAGCTTCTGCCGCTATCTCGGCATCGGCCGCAAAGAGCGGGATACCTCCTTCTCCCTCGATGAAACACCGGGAGCCGAGCAGTTGCAGGCCGGCCTCCAGGAACTTCGCGAAGCGGCCGCCGAGCTCCATGAAGACTTCTCCCGCGAGCGCGATTTTTTCCTGGCCTGATTTTCGCCGCTAATCATCGATTTCGGTAAAAATGTGTCATTCTGCCCAAAATCTTCAGACTGAATGTCGCAATGGCCGCAAGACCCTGCCTCCATCGGCTCCTCGTCCCGGAAAAGTCGTGAAACCTCCTGCACTTCTGGCTTTTTCGAGATCCTGAAAAGCTGGTACGCTCGATGCAAAAGCTTCCTTCACGGCACGCAGCCACGCCTTACAAAGAAGGGAGAGAGAACATATGCGCAAGGTCATCGAGCCTCTCGGAGTACTGTGCTTTTTGCTGATCAGCGCCTCCGCCTCGCTTGGAGCCTCCGGCCAGGTGGATGGCCCGGGATCTTTTCTTTTCATCCTGATCACCTTTTTTCTCGGCTACTGCTCCCTGGTGACCATCGCCCACCTGATCGCCTTCGCTCACGCCCGAAACCGGAAACATACCGAATTTTAGAGCTTACACCCGCCACTACAACTGAAAAGGGCGCCGATGACGGCGCCTTTTTTCATTGTTTTTGGAAAAGTGCCGGGCGCCGCATCATCGCGGTTGACGCAACAGGTTTTTCATATTACTATTCTTATTAATTGACACAAAGAATTTGCACCGCATTGATACCGGTCCCCGAACACTTTCTTCATCCACTCGGAGCGTACTCCCATGAATGGCACGAGCGACACCGCGGCCCAGGATGGCAAGCAGGCCCAGGTCTTGATTCAGGAAGAAAACGACTTCTACACCCTGCAGGTCGAGTTGCTCAAAAACGGCATGGAATGCCGGGGCAGCATGATCCCCAAGGTGAAAGAAAGCCTGCCCAAGCCGGACGAAATCGTCCAGAAGCTGACCGAGAGCGGTGTAACCAGCGGGTTCAATGACACGCAGATCCGCGCCATGTGTCGTACCGCGGCCAAAGGCAAACCGGCCACCAACTTCCTGCTGGCCGAAGGGACCGCCCCCGCAGCCGGACCGGACGGCTATCTCGAACTCCTGGTCAAAACTAATATCGAACCCCCAGAATACAGTGAGGACGAAGAGGGAAACATCGACTTTCGCACCCCCAATCTGTTCGGCAATGTCGAACCCGGGGACGAGGTCGGTATCCTCAGACCGCCGGAAAAAGGTTCTGAAGGAACCACCGTCACCGGCACGGTTCTGGAGGCGCTATTCGGCAAACCTCTGCAGTTGGCGATGGGTGAGGGAGCCCATCTCGAAGAGAACGGGCAGAAGGTGGTCTCGGACATTGAAGGACGGGTCATCTGGGACGGCAAGACCATCTCGGTCAGCGAAGAACTCGTTATCGAGGGCGATGTCGACCTGTCGGTGGGCAACATCGAATTCAATGGCGTGGTCGAAGTCAAAGGCGACGTGCTCGACGATTTCGATATATCCGCCGGAAAGGGAATTCAGGTCCACGGCAACGTCGGCATCTGTCATCTGAGATCAGACGGCGATGTGATCATCAGCGGCATGTCCGGCCAGGGGAAAGGGACAGTTTCCTGCAAAGGGAATCTGACCACCACCTATCTCAACGATGTGACCGTCGAATGCGAAGGCGACGTGATCGTGAAAAGCGAAATCCGCAACGCGCGAACCTACTGCTTCGGTGTGGTCAGCGTTCCGAACGGCAATATATTCGGCGGCGAAACCGTCGCCCTGGGGGGAATCGAAGCCCGCAAAGCGGGGGCGGTCAGCGGCGTCAAGACCCGCTTGACCGCTGGCATCGACTATCATCAGATAAAGCTCAACCAGAGAACGGAGGAACTGATCGAAGAAACCGTGGAAGTCAACCACGAATTGGTCCCGTTGAGCAATCAGCTCAAGCAGACTGGCAAACTGGCAAAAGAAGAAAAGAAGAAAGTGCTTGAACTCACCAGCCGCATGCAGGAGATCGAGCAGGCCAAGGCCGATATCAAACAGGCACTGGCTGAAGCCAAGGAGAAAGCACAGCCGCATGCCAACCCCAAGATCAACATCAAAGACTCCCTCGGGGAGGGCGTGATTCTCACCCTGGGCAGGACCACGGAAGAATTCAAAATCGAACGCTCTGGACCGATGTCTTTAATCGAGAATAAAGACGCGAATGGATTTCATCAACTCACCCTCACTCCGCTGACCACCAAGGCCAGCGAGTTGGAGCGGGAGATGGAAGAGAAGGCCAGAAAAGAGGCCGCCGACTGATCGACACCGCAACTTTCGTCGCGCTGGGGCGGAAAGTTTTTAAAGATCAAATATCGCCACGGGCTGCCCGCTCGATCACCGCCTCAAGGGCCAGCCACTGCTGACGAAGCTCCCCAAACCGATCATGCGCGGCCTGCGGGTCTTCCTGCCTTGCAGCAAGTTCCACCCCGAGAGCCGCCTCCTTCATCGCACTGGCTCCGACCACCGCAACCGACCCCTTGATCGTATGGGCGACAATCGCCGCCTTGTTCCAGTCCTCAGAAGCGATGAAGCACGCCAAATCGTCCATGCGGCCCGGCAGATCCTCTCCCAGCATGACCAGACACTCGGCGAGCAAAGCGCGATCGCCATCCAGGGCCTTTAAAGCCTTCTGCAGATCAACCACACCCGGCTCCTCCCAAAAATATTCTGTCCCCGCCCTCCCCTGTTCCCATCTGAGCGAATCTCCACGTCACGCGCCCGATCTGAACGAAAGTATCAGTCCATATCATAACCTTAGTTCTGATTTCTGCAAGAGGGATGGTCATTTTTGTGGCGCTGCGATTATAGAGAGCTTGAATCAAGCGAGGCATTGATCCCCATTTCACTCAGGCGCAGGGCCATCTTGCGGCGCACCCGGGTGGGGATTTCGACATGCAGACAGACAGTGTTTTCGTGCAATTTGCGGGCCTCGATCCGCTGCAAAGCATTGCCGCCGGCGCCCGGCAGCCAACGGATATCCTCGCCGGGCAAAAAGCTCCGCTCTTCTCCGGCGAGCAGGCTTTGCGCCTCCTGGTGCGGATCGAGTCGCCGGCCGATGAGCTGAAGTCCACCGAGCATGGCCAAATGATAACACCGGTGCGCCCCCTCGCAGAACTGCAGATAGATCTCGTCAGACAGATCGCGCAACAGACCCAGTCCGAGCCGATACGATGATTGGGGGAAAAGGTGCACGACCCCGGATCGCTCTTCGCAGCGGCCGAGACTATCCAGGCGGGGATAGGGAGGGAAACCGCCGAGTCCGACAATCAGGCGACTGTCCTCGGGGTGCGTGCCCACACAGCCGTGGATATCGATAATCAAGGCCGGTGCCGGGCCGCCGATATAGGCAATATTTCGACGCAAGCCCTCCTCGAGTTTGTAACAGTAGGGGTGCCCGGCGGCGTCTGCATAAGGATAGATGACATCGATATTGCTCGGATTGAGAGGGACACCCCAACTCTTGAGCTTTTCAAGGTTCTCGTCTGTCAGTGGCTCGCGCCCGGCAAAGCCCAGATTGACGATGGCCGCCCTTGCCTTGCCGGCACGCATAAAATAGAGGGCGACCTCAAAGGTGTGGGGATCATAGGGACCGTGGGTCGCGGTCAGCACAGCCAGCCCCTCCGCCTGCTGCGCCGCGCGGCGCAGCAGGAACACACCGCCGGCCACATCCGGCAGGTAGCGGCACTCGCACCCAGGCAGGACGGGGGGACAGGGTTTCCAGCCGCTATCAACCGCCGGCCGATGACCGAGAAAGCGGGTCAGAATTCTTTCGCGCCATAGAGGGGAAAAACGGATGGTGCGATCGGGCAGCCGGTAATAGACATGGTAATTCGGCACATCGAGGTAGACCCGGATGCCCAGGCGCTGTAACAGCGCGCGGTTGTAATTGTTCTGTGTCGTTCTGAGCAGCCGCGAGGTGATCTCCTGCATCCCGGTGAAATCCTCCTCAGCGGGGGGTGCATCGAGCAGTTCGACCTGCTTGAGATGACGATAATCCTCCTGGGCAATCTCCACTTCAAGTCGGTTAAGGTGGCGCTGGAAGGGGGCTGCATAATCGACCGTAAAGCGGTTCATGAACAGCTTCGGGATGTTCGGATCTGATTCGGGCATCGCGTTCCTGGCTTTTTTTTCTTAAACCGGCCCCGGCCGTGGGTGAAAACAGCTGGCATCCACTGAACGAAACAACTTTTGCGCGTGAGCCAGCGCAATTTGATGTCCGTTTCATTGTAGCAGGGCGTGGGGTAAAAACCCAGATCGCCAGCGCGGCGCGGCCACGATGGCCGATGTGGCACCGCTGCGCTTTGCGTTGCTCGAGACCGAAGGCGCCCTGCGCCAATCCGAACTCGAGCTGCGCCAGGCGGATGGTGACCGCCTATCTGGAGCCGCGCTTTGCCGATTACGTGCAGGAAGGCATGCAGGCCCGGGCGAAGCTCAGCAACGGCAGGGATGCCGGTCAGCGTGCGTTTGGGGAACCGGCTCACCGGCGGTTGAGGCGTATCAGGCTGTTCCGCGCCGCACCTGGTCGATGGCGCCGCGCAGGCGGGCCAGGCCTTCCTCCTCCGGCTCCACATCGATTTCGAGGCGCCTGTCGGGAAGACTGTGCCGGTAAAGGGGATCATAGTAGAGGACCATCAAATCGCGCACCAGATCGTCCCAGCTCTCGCGATCGAGTAGATCAAGCAGGCGCGTGACGGCTTCTTTGCCGAGGCGTTGGCTGAGCCCCTGAATCGAGGCCGCAAAAGTAGATTTGTGCCCCGGTAGTGCCGGATAATCGTCCAGAATGCAGCGGACCCGAAAATCAAGGGACGCATTGAGCCACATGGAGGTCTCCTCCTGCAGGGCTTTGTAGACCCGCAGGGGCAGAATGCAGCGCCCTATATGGCGGCTCTCGCCTTCGGTGAGCATGAAGTCCTCGGGCGCGAGGCGGTGCAGACGGTCCCAGAGCAACGCTTCGAACATTTTCTGGCCCGGCTGCGGCGCCAGCCCGACGGAACCGA
>JAGXHK010000137.1 GCA_024636255.1 Desulfuromonadales bacterium
GCGCGTCAAAGTCCCGATCGCCGGCGGCAGCGACCCGTCCGCTGTATCGGCCACTTCCATCTGGCCAAGCGCCGACTGGTACGAGCGCGAAGTCTACGACATGTATGGTATCGCATTCAACGGCCACCCCGATATGCGCCGTATCCTCATGCCTTCGATGTGGATGGGGCATCCTTTGCGCAAGGAGCACCCCTTTCGCGGCACCGAGATGCCGCCCTACACCGCGGAAACTGCAGATTCCATGCTCCCCGATGAGGCCGCCACTTTTTTCAAGGGGCGGCGGGTGGCCGGCGACGAGGATGCCATGATCATCAATATCGGGCCGCATCACCCCGGCACACATGGTGTCCTGCGCCTGATCCTCAAACTCGACGGCGAGGAAATCGAGGATATCGACGCCGACATCGGCTATCATCACCGCGCCGCGGAGAAGGTCGGAGAGCGCCAGCACTGGAATCAATACATTCCCTACACCGACCGCGTCGACTATCTCTCGGGGGTGCAGAACAATATCGCTTACCTGCACCCCCTCGAAACCATGCTTGGTGTCGAGGTGCCCGAACGCGCCGAGTACATCCGCGTCATGCTGTGCGAGCTGTTTCGCATCGCCAACCACCTGGTCTGGCTCGGCACCTATGCGCATGACGTGGGGGCGATGTCGCCGGTCTTTTACGCGTTCGAGTCGCGCGAGCGCATTTTCGACATCGTCGAGATGATCACCGGCGGGCGCATGCACCCTTCCTGGTTTCGCATCGGCGGAGTTCCTCAAGATCTCCCCGACGGCTGGCAGGCGGTGGTCAAGGCCTGGTCCTTTGATTTTCAGGAGCGCCTCGATGAATTCGACAGGCTCCTCACCGACGGCCCGATTTTTCGCGCCCGTACCGAAGGCATCGGGTTGATGACCCTCGATGAAGCCATCGATTGGGGCGTGAGCGGACCGAACCTGCGGGCCTGCGGGCTCGAATGGGATCTGCGCCACAAAATGCCCTACGGCGGCTATGAGAAGTTCGATTTCGAGATCCCAACCGCCGATGCCGGCGACTGCTTCGCCCGTTATCTGGTACGCATGGAAGAGATGCGCCAGAGCCTTGGGATCGTGATGCAGGCCGCAGAAAAAATGCCCGGCGGACGCTGGATGACCGATGATTACCGCTACGCCTATCCCAAGCGCCGCGACGGTCTGAACGATATCGAAAGCCTGATCCACCATTTCGTCAATGTCTCGCGCGGCATGACGCCGCCGAGCGGCGAATGCTATCGGGCCGTCGAGTCGAGCAAGGGCGAATGCGGGTATTATCTGGTCTCCGACGGCCGCAACGTGCCGTACCGGGTGCGCATCCGCACTCCGTCCTTCCCCCATATCCAGGCCCTGCCGCTGATGACCCGCGGATGGATGGTCTCCGACCTGATCACCATCCTCGGCGCCATCGACTTCGTGCTGGCGGATCTGGACAGGTAGACCATTAAACGCCGAAGTGCAGAGCGGCGAAGGGCGCTGAGAAAAAAGCTTTTTTTTGAACCACAGAGCACACAGAGAGCACACAGAGAGCACAGAGGAAAGGCAAAAAATCGGTTCAAAGCGACGGGGATTTCGGGATCGGTTTTGAATTTACACAGAAAGATTTTTTTCTCCATGCTCTCTGTGTGCTCTGTGGTGAAAAAAGATTTCAGATTTTCTTCTCATTCGTGTAATTCGCGCCATTCGTGGTTGCGTCCGGCCTTTGCTGTTGTTTTTTTGGAATCGACGATGACTGACCTGCTGCCTCAAAATATCCACGACGCTCTCGCAGCCAAGGCGATCGAACATCTCCATCCCCGGGAGATGATCATCGAGGTGCTGCGCGCCATTCAGGATCATCGCGGCTGGGTCCCCGACGAAGGCGTCGAACTGGCCGGGCAGATCCTCGGATTGACACCGCTGCAAATCGAGGAGATCGCCACCTTCTACGACAAGATCTACCGCCAGCCTGTGGGCAAGAGGGTGATCCATGTCTGCGATTCCATCGCATGCTGGAGCCGGGGGGCAGAAAATCTCTACCTCTATCTGCAGGAGACGCTCGGCATCTCGCCGGGGGAGACGACTCAGGATGGCACCTTCACCCTGTTGCCGACCTGCTGTCTCGGTCTCTGCGGCGAGGCGCCGGCAATGATGATCGGATTGAAGGCCTACGGTCGCCTGACGCGGGAGCGGATCGATGAGATCCTGGCGACAGAGCGCGCGGAGGCCGGTGCATGAAGCAGCACGAACAGGTTCTGTTCAAAAATCGCTCCCCGGGCGAGACAGCATTTCTGGAGACGTATCGCAAAAGCGGCGGCTACCAAGGGCTGGAAAAGGCGCTCACGAAGATGAGTCCCGAGCAGGTGCGCGAGGAGGTCAAGAAAAGCGGGCTGCGCGGCCGCGGCGGTGCCGGTTTCGCCACCGGCATGAAATGGAGTTTTTTCCCGGCCGATAAACCGGGCGAAAAATACCTGGTGTGCAATGGCGACGAAATGGAGCCGGGCACCTACAAGGACCGTGAGATTCTCATGGCCGATCCCCACCAACTCGTCGAGGGGATGATCATTTCTGCCTACGCGCTGCAGATTCCGGTCGGAGTCATCTTCATCCGCTACGCCTACGAGCAGTGCTCCCGCAATCTCGAGCGCGCCATCGCCGAAGCGATGGAGGCGGGGCTGTTGGGCAAAAACATTCTGAAGTCGGACTTCTCCTTCGAATTGCACCTTCACCGCAGCGCCGGGCGCTATATCTGCGGCGAGGAGACGGCCCTGCTCAACAGTCTCGAAGGGGTTCGCGCCAATCCGCGCAGCAAGCCGCCGTTTCCGGCCCAGAAGGGGATTTTCGGCAAGCCGACCAACGTGAATAACGTCGAAACCTTCGCCAATGTGCAGCACATCATTGCCCACGGCAGCGCCTGGTTCAAGAATCTGGCCTTCACCGAAAGCGGTTCCGGTACCAAACTCTACTGTCTTTCCGGTCACCTGGAGAGACCCGAGTGTTTCGAGCTGCCCATCGGCATCTCTCTTGGCGCAGTGATCGAGGAATACGGCGGCGGGGTCTGGCGGGGGCGTAGGTTCAAGGCTGCTCTGCCCGGCGGAGCCTCGACACCCTACCTGACCGCTGAGCACCTGGGGGTCGGCCTCGATTTCGACCCGATCGAGAAAGCCGGCAGCCGGCTCGGTACCGGCGCGGTCACGGTCTTTGACGAGACGACCTGCATGGTCGCCGCCACGCTTAATCTCAACCGTTTCTTCGCCCGCGAGAGCTGCGGCTGGTGCACGCCCTGCCGCGATGGGCTGCCCTTTATCAACTGGCTGCTGGAAAAAATCGAGAACGGCCAGGGGGAAATGGGGGATATCGACATGCTGCGTGAGCAGATCCGCAACATCAACGGCCGCACCTTCTGCGCGCTGGCCATGGGGGCCATGGGGCCGATGCAGAGCCTGGTCGATCTGTTCGAGGAAGAAATCATCGATCACATTAAAAAAAGATGCTGCCCCCTCAAGACTTGAAGCGGGGCCGGCATCTGTTAACTGGTTAAGCCATGCCGATATTGACCATCGACAATCAGCAGATCGAGGTTCTAAAGGGGACCAACGTTCTCGAGGCGGCCAAAGGCCTGGGGATCGTCATCCCGCATTTCTGCTATCACGAAGCGCTGGGGGCCGTCGGGGCCTGCCGGCTGTGCGCTATGAATTTTGTCGAGGGTCCGGTCAAGGGGATCCAGATGGCGTGCATGATCGAGGCGAAAGACGAGATGGTGATCACCACCACTGACCAGGCCTCTCAGGAGATGCGCGCCCGCGTCATCGAATGGCTGATGATGTATCACCCTCACGACTGCCCGGTCTGCGACGAGGGCGGCGAATGCCAGCTGCAGGACATGACGATTGCCGGCGGGCACGATATTCGCCGCTACGGCGGGAAAAAGCGCACCTATTCCAACCAGGACCTCGGCCCTTTCATTTGTCATGAGATGAACCGCTGCATCCAATGCTACCGCTGCGTGCGCACCTATCAGGATTACTGCGGGGGAACCGATTTCGGCGTGCTGGGAACCAATCAGCGCGTCTACTTCGGGCGCTTTCGCGACGGGCGGCTCGAAAGCCCCTTTTCTGGAAACATCGTCGATGCCTGTCCGACCGGGGTCTTTACCGACCGGACCTTCCGATACAGGACGCGCTACTGGGATATCGAGGAGGCGCCTTCTGTCTGCCCGCACTGTTCTCTGGGGTGCGCGGTGATTCCGGGAGGGCGTTTTCGCGAACTGCAGCGGGTGCGCGGCGGGGTCAATAAACAGACCAACGGATTTTTTATCTGCGATCGCGCGCGCTTTGGCGGGGGGTATGGCAATCATCCGGAACGGCCGCGGGTTCCCCGGGTCGACGGCGCGCAGACAACATGGCCCGAAGCGCTGCGCGCCCTGCGCAAAAGGATCACCGATCTCGTCGCCAGGCACGGCCCCGGCGCAGTCGCCTTTCTCGGTTCACCGCGCGCTTCCCTGGAGGCCAATTACCTGCTCGATAGCTGGGCGGCAAGCCTCGGCAGTCGCCGGATCGCTTTTGACAGCCACTGGCAGCACGATCGCAGCGCACGCGTTGCCGCCGGCAAGCTCGGGCCGCGCGCCGCCAGTCTCGAGGATATCAGGTGCAGTGATTTTATCCTGATGATCGGCGTCGATCCGCTCAACGAAGCTCCCATGCTGGCGCTCGCCGTTCGTCAGGCGGTACGCAGGGGCGTACGTCTCGCCGTGATCGACCCGCGGCCCGTTACACTTCCCTGCGCCGCGGCGCACCTGCCCCTGGCTCCTGAAGCCCTGCCCGATGTCCTGGAGGCGTTGGCCGGAGGGGATATCCGGCGTTTGGGTCGCCGCGAAGCCGTTTTGCTCGAAGGCATTCTCGAACAACTGCGCGCGGCCGAACGCCCGGTGCTGATCGGCGGGCCGGACCTGCTCGGCGCCGCCGGTATCGAGCGTCTGCTCGATACGGCTCGGTTGCTTGCCAGCGAGCACCGCCCCTGCAAGGTGATGACGGTTCTTGCGGGCCCGAACAGCTTCGGCTGCGGGGTGCTCGCTCGGCAGGGCCCGGATTTCGAAGCGATCCTCAACGGGATGCTGGCTGGCGAGATCAAGGCGCTGGTCTGTCTGGAGAGCGATCCGATGACCGGATCCAGTGACCCGGCCCGGACCGGTATGGCGCTGGGGAAACTCGAGCTGCTGGCGGCTCTCGATTACCTGCCGACGGCTGCGGCCCACCATGCGCATCTCTTTCTGCCGACGACCGCCGTGCCGGAGAGCGCCGGGGTCTACGTCAACAACGAGGGGCGCATGCTGCTCTTCTCCTCGGCTATGGATCCGGGAACCCCGATCAGCGTGAGCGGCGGCGGCGATCATCCGCCGCGCACCTTCCTGCCCGCTACGCCCGGGAGTGAACCGCGGCCGGCCTGGGCGACGCTCGGGCATCTGCAGGGACGCCGGCTTTCCCTGCGCGATATCCGCCAGGCGATCGAAATGGAGCATCCGAATTTTGCCGGCTTGTCCAGTCTCACGACCGGCGGAGAAGGAAAGCGGATTGCCGATATTTCTCCTCCGCCCGAGACTGCGCCTGAAATCCCTTTTCCGCACAGCGAAGGGGAGGGGACCCTGCGCCTTTATGCCATGGAGGATTTCGCCGGTTCCGGCGAACTTGCCGGCTACGCTTCAGCCCTTGCCCCGCTGCGACCCACGCCCTTTGTCATGCTCGGGGCGCTGGATGCAAAGCAGCGCAGCCTGAGCGACGGTCAACAGGTCCGGCTGCGCAGCGAACTTGGAGGTGTCGGGGTGGCGCTGCGGGTGGTGCCCGATTTGCCTGCCGGAATCGCCCTGGTTCCGCGCCTGCGCGGAACGGCCCTTGAATCTTACGTGCCGGGGCGAGGGCATTACGACTGCCAGATCCTCTCTGAGGATGAGGAAAAGACATGAGCGATTTCGCCATCGACATCCTCCTGATTCTGGTCAAGCTGGGGTTGATTTTTGCCGTCCTGCTGACCGGCGCGGCCTACCTGGTGCTGGCCGAACGCCGTGTGCTCGGGCGCATTCAGCGGCGCTACGGGCCGAACCGGGTCGGTCCCTTCGGTATGATGCAGCCGCTGGCCGATGCGGTGAAGCTGCTGACCAAAGAGGATTTCATCCCCGCCCAGGCCGACAAACCGATATTTTTCGTTGCCCCCGGCCTGGCTGCGGTCACCGCGCTGCTTGCCTTTGCGGTGGTTCCCTTCTCGCCGCCGATCACCCTGTTCGGGCGCGAGGTGCCGATGGTGGTCTGCGATCTGAATATCGGCGTCCTCTATTTTCTCGGTCTTTCATCGCTCGCGGTCTACGGTATTGCGCTCGGGGGGTGGGCCAGCAACTCAAAGTACGCCCTGCTTGGTGGAATCCGCGGACTGGCGCAGCTGATCAGCTATGAACTGGCCATGGGGCTCTCCCTGGTGCCGGTGGTGCTGATGGCCGGGTCTTTTTCGCTCACGGATATCGTCCTCGCGCAGAATCCGGTGCCTTTTGCGCTGCTCAATCCTGTGGCTTTCCTGGTGTTTCTGATCAGCACGGCGGCGGAATCGAAGCGTATCCCCTTCGATATCCCTGAAGCGGAAAATGAACTGGTGGCCGGGTTTCACACCGAGTATTCCGGGATGCGCTTCGGACTGTTCTTCGTCGGCGAGTACATCAACATGATGATTCTCGGCTCGATGATCACGGTCTTTTTTCTCGGCGGCTGGATCGGTCCGGTGTTGCCCCCCATTGTCTGGTTTTTTGCCAAGGTGATGGCGGTGGCCTTTGTCTTTATCTGGATGCGCGGCACTCTGCCACGCCTGCGCTACGATCAGCTGATGCATTTCGGCTGGAAATTTCTCATCCCGGTATCGCTCATCAACGTCATCGTGACGGGAGCGCTGCTGCTGTGGCTGAAGGGATAGACGTGTACAAAAGACGGTACGGACAGAATCCGAAGAGTCTGTGGCGCGATCTGAAGGGGACGGTGGAGCCGTTCTACGTCACCCTGCGCAACATGTTCAAAAAGCCGGTGACCTATCAGTATCCCGAGGAGAAGCGCACCCCTTACCCGCGCTACCGGGCGCGCATCGTGCTGACCCGCGATCCGGAAGGCGGCGAGCGCTGCGTCGCCTGCTATCTGTGCAGCGCCGCCTGCCCCGTCGACTGCATCTCCATGCAGTCGAGCGAAGATGAGAATGGCCGGCGCTATGCCGCCTGGTTCCGCATCAATTTTTCGCGCTGTATCTATTGCGGCCTGTGCGCCGAGGCCTGCCCGACGCTGGCGATCCAGATGACACCTTTCTACGAATTCAGCGGTCGCGACCCACTGAAGATGGTCTACGAAAAAGAAGATCTGTTGATCGCGGACGGGGGCAAGGATAACGAATACAATTTCTACAAGCACGCGGGAATCGGGGTGGCCAACCCCCGCGGCGGCAACGAGGACGAGTACGGTCCGGTCGATGTTCGGTCGAACCTGCCGTAGAAAGGCATTAAACGCAAAGGGGCAGAGAGGCAGAGGACGCTGAGGAAAGCTTCTTTAACACAGAGGGAAAAGTGAGTGGCACAGAGTGCACAGAGGGTAAATCAATTATTGCAAAGAACAGCTTTTCGGGTTCTCCAAAAAAAAAGATTTTGATTTTCTCTGCGGTCTCTGTGTCCTCTGCCGCTCTGCGTTAAAAAAGATTTTTAGATTTTCAGGTTTTATTTGTGTCCATTCGTGACATTCGTGGTCAATTTTGAGGTTCTATGGCGACCATCATTTTCTACATCCTCGGTTTTACGGCGCTGATCGCTACGGGGCTGTGCATCACGCGGCGTAACCCGGTGCATGCGGTGGTCTATCTGGTCAACGCCCTGTTCGCGCTGGCGCTCATCTTCTATCTGCTCGGGGCGCCGTTGGTGGCGGCCTGGGAGGTCATCATCTACGCCGGTGCGGTCATGGTGTTGTTTCTGTTCATCATCATGATGCTCGAATTGGCGCCGAATCCCGTGGATGAGGCGGCCGGTCCGGGCTGGATGCGCTGGGGGCCGGTGCTGCTGCTCGGTCTGGTCCTGGTCGCCTGCACCGTGTTGCTGATACTGGTCGATGGGCAAAGCGGGGAGGGGGTGCCGACCTACTATGCCTCGCCGCAGGATTTTGGCTATGCCCTGTTCAGCAGGTACGCGCTGGCGGTGCAGGTGGTCTCCTTCCAGCTTTTTTTCGCCGCGGTCGGTGCTTTCTATGTCGGCAAACCGCCGAAGCGGCGCCGGAAGGAGCAGGCATGATCGTTCCCATGTCGCACATTCTGGCTTTCTCTGCGGTCATGTTCTTCATGGGGCTGGCCTGCACTCTGGCGCAGCGCAACCTGATCATGATCCTGATCGGCGTGGAGATCATGCTCAATGCCGTCGGCCTGACCCTGGTGGGAGCCTCGGCCCTGTGGCAGCAGGTCGATGGGCAGATTTTCGTGATTTTTCTCATGGCCATGACCTCGGCGGAGGTTTCCATCTCCCTGGCGATGGTGGTCTACCTGCGTCGGCGCAAGGGAACGCTTGACGCCGACGCGTTCGATGAAATGAGGGGCTGATGCCGGCGAAGCTGCTTTTCCTCATACTCTTCTTCCCCCTGCTGGGAGGGGTGCTCAACGCCCTGGTCGGCATGCGCTTCTCGCGTGGCGTATCGGCAGCGATCTCCATCGTCAGCGTGGCCGCGTCGGCGCTCGCCACAATGCTCCTGTGGCCCCTGAGCTATGGCGAGGGTGTTCGCGCCACCCTGTACACCTGGCTCGAATCCGGTTCATTCAAGGTTCCGGTGGAAATTCTCTTCGACCCCCTGTCGGCGGCCATGGCCCTGATGGTGACGGTGGTTTCGACTCTGATCCATCTCTATGCCGCAGGCTACATGGAGGAAGAGAAAGATTATGCGCGCTTTTTCGCTCTGCTCAACCTCTTTGTCTTCGCCATGCTTGCCATCGTCCTGGCCGATAATCTGCTTCTTCTCTTTCTCGGCTGGGAAGGTGTCGGTTTCTGCTCCTACGCTTTGATCGGCTTCTGGTATAAAGATCCGGAAAACGCCGCCGCCGGCCGCAAGGCTTTTCTCGTGACCCGGATCGGCGATGTTTTTCTCGCCGTCGCGATCCTCTGGCTCTTCAAGTTGCTCGAGACGCTGACAATCAGCGCCATCAATGTGCAGGGGCCGCAGGCCTTGGCGCAGGAGACCGTATTTGTCCTCGCGCTGCTTCTGCTCGCCGGCGCGGCCGGTAAGTCGGCCCAGCTGCCGCTGATGACCTGGCTGCCCGACGCCATGGCCGGGCCGACACCGGTATCGGCCCTGATCCACGCGGCGACCATGGTCACCGCGGGAGTCTATCTGCTCTGCCGGCTTTTTCCTCTGATCTCACTCTCTCCCGAGGCCATGGTGGTGATTGCCGCAGTCGGCGTGCTGACCGCCTTCTACGCTGCAACCTGTGCCCTGGCTCAGCGCGAAATCAAAAAAGTGCTCGCTTTTTCCACCATGAGCCAGGTCGGTTTCATGATGCTCGCGGTCGGCGTCGGAACCGTTTCCGGTGCCATGTTCCACCTCTTCACTCATGCGTTTTTCAAAGCTTTGCTCTTTATGGGCGCGGGCTGCCTGATTCACCTTGCCGGAGATGAAAACGACATCTACAAGATGGGCGGAATGGCGCGCAAATCGAAACTCGTCTTCTGGACGTTTCTCATCGGCGCGCTCTGCCTGGCCGGAGCGCCCCTGACCGGCGGATTCTTCTCCAAGGACGAGATCCTGCTCGCCGGCTTCGCGCGCGACACCCTGACCTACCGGGCCATCTGGATGCTCGGCATACTCACCGCGTTTCTGACCGCTCTTTATACATTCCGCCTGGTCTATCTGGTCTTTGCCGGCGAATCGCGCTTTTCTCCCCAGGAGCATCACCTGCCGAAGCTGATGCGTTGGACC
>JAGXHK010000138.1 GCA_024636255.1 Desulfuromonadales bacterium
CGCATCGGCCCGTTCGGTAAAGTCGCCCGGCGGCCGGGAGTCGAAATCCATATCTACGATCACCACCCCGGCGGCGAAGGCCATCTTAAGGGCGATCTTGAGGTGATCGAGCCTGTCGGCTCCTCGGTGACCGTCCTGACGCACCTATTCATAAAGCGCGGCATTCATCCCACCCCGGACGAAGCCACCATCATGATGCTGGGCCTTTATGAGGACACCGGCAGTCTGATATTCAACTCGACCACTTCGCGCGATTTTCAGGCGGCCGCGTTTCTGCTTGAACACGGCGCCAATCTCAATGCTGTCGCCGATTTTCTCACCTATGAGATGACTCCCGACCAGATCGCCTTGCTGCATGAGCTCATCGAGACGCGCACCGTGCTTAATGTCCACGGTTTCGATGTCTCTGTGGCTCATGGTTCCGCCGACCATTTCATCGGCGATCTCGCCATGCTTACCCATAAGCTGCGTGACATGGAGAGCCTTGATGCATTGATCGTGGCGGTGCGTATGGGCGATCGTATTTTCATGGTCGGCCGATCGCGTCTGCCCGATATCCATGTCGGCGAGATTCTCTCTGAGTTCGGCGGCGGCGGGCACGCCTTTGCCGCTTCGGCCACCGTTCGGGACAGGACTCTGGTTCAGGTGCTCGAGCAACTCGCCGATGTTCTGCAAAGCCATGTCGATCCGCGCCTCGAAGCGCGACATCTCATGTCCTTTCCGGTAAAGACGATCGAACCGGCAGCAACGGTCGGCGAGGTGCGCCGGATGTTGACTCGCTACAATATCAATGCTGTGCCCGTCGTGGAAAACGATCAGGTTCAGGGTATCGTGACCCGCCAGGTGGTCGAGAAGGCCGCACATCACGGCTTGGAGCAGGTACGCGCTGCCGAATACATGCAGGGCGAATTCGCCACCGCGACACCGGAAACGCCGGTGGAGGAGCTCAAATCGCTGATTGTCGGACACAACCAGCGTTTCGTGCCGGTCATGGAACAGGGCAATCTTGTCGGAGCGATCACCCGTACAGATCTGCTGCGCTACCTGGTGGCTCGCGGACCACGCTCGCCCGACTCTCGGCAGGCCGCAGAGGAGGGAGGCGGCGCCGAACTCAAAGCCAGAGAGATCCTGCGACTGCTTCGCGAAAACCTGCCGGAGAAAATGCAGGACTTGCTGCATGCGATGGGACGTACAGGCGACGAGCTCGGTGTTCCGGTGTTCGCTGTCGGCGGGATGGTCCGAGACCTGTTACTGCAACAGCAGAACCTTGATCTCGACATCGTCGTCGAAGGTGACGGAATTGCCTTTGCGACCGCCTTCGCCAGACAAACTGGAGGGCGAGTCCGCAGCCACGAGAAATTCGGGACAGCTGTCATCGTGCTCCCCAGCGGCGAAAAAATCGATGTGGCCTCGGCGCGTATGGAATACTACCTCGAGCCCGGAGCTCTGCCGACCGTTGAAAATGCCTCTCTCAAGCTCGATCTTTACCGGCGCGATTTTACCATCAACACCATGGCAATCGCTCTTAACGTTTCCCGGTTCGGCGAACTCATCGATTTTTTCGGCGGATTACGCGATCTGCGCGAAAAGGCTCTGCGGGTTTTGCACAATTTGAGTTTCGTCGAAGATCCCACCCGGGTATTTCGAGCCGTGCGCTTCGAGCAGCGCCTTGGTTTCTACATCGGCAAACAGACGTCGCATCTGATCCGCAGCGCCGTGCGAATGGGGTTTCTTGAAAAGATCAGTGGACCGCGCTTGTTTCAGGAGGTGCAGCTTATCCTTCAGGAAGAAAAGCCTTTTCGCGCTATTGCCCGCATGGGACAACTTGATCTGCTCAGATTCATTCATCCAGAGCTTGCGTTGCGCGAGGAGATGGAAACCCTATTTATGCAGGCGGGCAGGGCCCTCAACTGGCACGAACTGCTCTACCGGGAAGAGCAGGCCCAGAGCTGGCAGGTCTATTTTCTCTGCCTGTGCGCTTTTCTCGACCGGGACGCTCTCCTGGGGATTTGCGAACGCCACGCCATCGCGCCGCGCCATCGCGAGATTTTCTGCGGCCAGCGCGCGCAGGCACATGCGGCGCTGCAGCGCATGGAGCGCCGGTGCTCAGAAGGACGGGGGGAACCTGCGGCCAGCGAGATCCACGGCTGGTTGCACGGCTTCTCGATTGAGGTTCTTCTCTACCTGATGGCGCGGACCTGCAAGGAGACGGTGCGTGCCTGGATCTCCACGTATGTGACGCAACTGCGCGATGAACATCCGCGACTCGACGGCGACGATCTCAAGAAGCTCGGCATTTCTCCCGGTCCGGTCTATAAAGAGATCTTCGCTGCGCTGCTTAAAGCGCGTCTTGACGGAAAAGCCGTTACGCGTGCAGACGAATACGACCTCGTGCGGCGGCGCTTCAAAAGTCTGACAACCTCCTAAGAGGGGACATCTTCCTGTTGGAAAATGTGCTCGTTTTTTTTTGCTGGTCTCATAGGATGCATTAAATAATGGAATCGATGATCGCCAGAATCTCGATCATGCTGGTGCCCGCCCTGCTGGCGGTGACTCTGCACGAGGTCTCCCACGGATTTATCGCCGAGCGGCGCGGCGATCCGACCGCGCGTCTGCTCGGCCGGCTGACCCTGAACCCGCTTCGCCATCTGGATCCGATCGGTACACTGGCCCTTCTGGTCTTCGGCTTCGGGTGGGCCAAGCCGGTTCCGGTCAACTTCAATAACCTGCGCCACCCCCGCCGTGACATGATCTGGGTCGCTCTCTCAGGCCCCGTGACCAATTTTGCCCTGGCCGTTCTCTCAGCGCTGCTGCTGCACGGGCTGGCCATGGCGGGCGATTATCTGCCCAGTGGACATAGCCTGGCCGGCACAGTGATGAATCCGCTGGCCCTGATGGTCGGATTCAGTCTCTATATCAATGTCATTCTGGGTGTTTTTAACCTGCTGCCGCTGCCGCCGCTCGACGGAGGCCGTGTGATGGCGGGGATTCTTCCCCCGCGGCAGGCCGAATTGTTCTCGCGCATCGAGCCCTTCGGGTTTTTGCTGATCATCATCCTGATCTTTTTTACCGATATTTACCGACTCGTTCTGGCGCCGGTTATCATGGGTATCGTTGCGCTGCTCGCCGGAGAGCAGCAGTATCTGGTTTTGCGAACGATCGACTTTCTGATCGGACGCTGAATCCTCTCTACGGGAAAAGGCTCGGATGGTCGATAGGGCTTTTTTCTTCGCTGACGACTCACCCATCGAGGATGACGCTTTTCATTTCTCTCTGGCTTCGAATAAACATAAGAAATGTACATGAAAGAACGTTTGCAAAAACTCATCGCAGCTGCGGGCCTGGCCTCTCGGCGTCAGGCTGAAGAGTGGATCGAGGCCGGGCGCGTCACCGTCAACGGTCGGCGCGCCAGTCTGGGAGAGCGCGCTGCGCCGCATCTGGATCGAATCGAAGTCGACGGGCGCCCCCTGCCGCGGCGCCAAAAAAACGTCACGGTTATGCTCAACAAACCCGCCGGATACGTCACGACCCGGCACGATCCGCAGGGCCGCCCGGTGGTGGGAGAGCTGGTGCGCGAGATCTCCGAGCGCCTGTTTCCCGTCGGCCGCCTCGATCTGCAGACCGAAGGATTGCTTATTCTGACGAACGACGGGGCGCTGGCTCAGAGATTGGCCCATCCGCGCCATCATGTCGAAAAAACGTACCTGGTCAAGGCGCGTGGACTGCTCCAGTCTTCTGAACTGGAACAACTGGCAAGAGGCGTGAGGCTCGAAGACGGCATGACCGCTCCCGCACGGGTGGAGAAAGTGCGCCATACCGGCAGCAATACCTGGTTCGAATTGACCATACATGAAGGGCGCAACCGCCAGGTCCGCCGGATGTGCGAAGCGCTCGGCCACCCGGTGGTCAAGCTGCGCCGCCTGCGCTATGGAGCGCTCGAACTCGGCCCCCTGCCTATCGGAAGATACCGCGTTCTGAGCGCCAGAGAGCTTGCGCTGTTGCAAAAGATTTAATTTTGGGATATTCTAATAATTTAGCACTTGCGATGGTCCCTCATTGATCAGAGAGGGCTGCGTAACGTGCCTAGAAGAAAGGTTTTTCTTTCTTTCCAGCGGGGGCGCGCAAGCTTGACACCAAACCTCGTGATCGCTTAATGTTGAGAAAAATTTCGATTCTCAAGCGGAGTGCCGGCTTTGTCCAATAAAGAAAAAATCCTCGCTTCGGCGCAGAAAAATCTCCAGAAAGGCCAGATTCCTAAGGCGATCAAGGATTTTCGCAAGCTCGTGGAAATCGAGCCGAAGGACATGCGGCATAAACAGAAGCTCGCCGATCTCTACAGTCGCGCCAAAATGGCGAAAGACGCTTTCGAGCAGTACGACGGAGTGGCCCGCTTTTACGCCGATAACGGCTTCTACCTCAAGGCGATCGCCGTCTACAAACAGATGCAGAAGCTGGATCCCTCGCGGGTCGAGCTCTACCACCGCCTGGCCGAACTCAACCAGAAGCAGGGGCTGGTCGGCAATGCGCTGGCCGAATACCGCAATCTGGTGGGATATTATGAAAATAACCGCATGTATCCCGAGGCCCTGGATACTCTGGAGAAGATGAAAGAAATCGAACCGGAGAACCTCAATCTGCGGGTCAAAATAGCCGAAACCTACGTTCGCGCTGAAAAAAAAGAGAAAGGTCTGCAGGAGTTCAGGGATATTCTGCTGATTCTTCGCAACAAAAATGATTTTGCCAAACAATTCAAGCTTTATGAGTTCTTCGTGCCGCTGTTTCCGGACAATGCCGAGATCCGCATCGGGCTGGCCTGTGCTCTGATCGAAAAAGGCGAGTTTAAAAAAGGCATAACCCAACTCAAGGGAATGCAAAAAGATCATCCGGAAAACCCCGCCTTGATCAAGGGATTGGCTCAGGGCTTCAAAAAAGCCGGAGAACATGAGAGTGCGCGGCTTGCGTACAAGCATCTGCTGAAACTCGCTCCGGATGACCTTGCCTCTCGCGAAGGCTTTCTCACCGCGAGCCTGGCGGCCGGCAAGCCGACCGAAGTGCTTGCCCGCCTTGAGCACTGGGGAGATGATCTTATTGCGGCCGAGCGGATCGATCTGGTCAAAGCTCTTTACGAGCAGCTGCATGAAATTCTGCCTGAAGACGACCGCATCCCGGAGGCGCTGCAGGGCATCTACCAGATCACCGGCGAAGGCGGGAAGCTTCTCGATATCATGGTCTCTGACGGCGGCCGGCCCGAGGTTTCCGGACCGGTCGCGGACACGAGCGAAGAGCTGTCTCAAAGTGTGGTCCCCGAGAAAGAAAAACTTTCCGATCCGCCCGAAGATGACATCGAAGAGCTTCCGCCCGAATCCTTCGAGCCACTGGAGGACGGCGCCCTCGATCTCGATGTGCCGGTCGAGGAAGATGAGATCGACCTCGAACTGGAACTGGATTTCTCTGATGAGCCTCTCGATCTGGGCGCTGATGACGAGCCAGCAGCCGGTGAGTCGGGCCCGCAACCTGCTGAAGATCACGCGATCATTGAAGGCGTCAACCAAGAGCCCGGCGATCTTGGGCTGACCGCTCTTTTAGAAGGAGACGATCAAACGTCGGGCTCCGACGCGCCGGAGGAAAACCTCGATCCGTTTGAAGAGGAACCCGAACGCCTGCCAGAGCTCGAATTCGATTTTGATGAAAGCTGGGAGGCGGAAGGAACCCGGGAAGAGAATACGGGCAAAAATCGAAACGCGGATGGTTTCTATCGTGCGGCCGCCGAGGCTCCCGATTTTGAGAAGCTCGACGGTTTTATTCGTCAGGGCGCGCTCGATGAAGCGCAGACGTTGGCTCACCAATTCGCCGAAACATATCCCGGCAATCCGGATGTGGCGGCCCGATTCAATGAAATCGAAACTTTGCGCGCCGAAGCCCCCGTGCGAACCGGCGCGCCAGAAAAGAAAGCGGGGGGATTGACCGAGGTCGAGCGTGTTCGCCTCGATGGAGAATTCTCCCGGTTTAAAAAGAGCGTGGAAGCGCAGGTTGACCAAAGCGATGCGGAGACCCATTTCAACCTCGGAATCGCCTATAAAGAGATGGGCCTGCTCGATGACGCGGTGGCGGAGTTCGACAGCGCCATGCGCAATCCAGCCCGTCTTCTCGACGCTCTGACTCTCAAGGGCATCTGCCTGCGCGAAAAAACTGAATTCGATGCTGCTGAGGAATCGTTCAAGTCCGGACTTCTGCTTCCCGATACATCTGCGGACGAGCAGTGCAGTTTGAATTACGAGCTCGGCCTGTTATTCGAGGCGTGGCAGAAACCCGGTGAAGCCCTGCAGTATTTTGCGCGCGTCTCTGCATTTGATCCTTTTTACCGGGACGTGGCGGAAAAGCTCAAAATCCTTCAGACTGAATTGCAGTCGCAGGAGGGGGGTTCGGACAGGCCAAACTCGGGCAAGGATCGGATTTCATATATCTGATATGGCAGGCTTATCCATGAATCGATCGGGATGGTATCATTGAATTACCTCGAGTATTTCGGGCTGGAGCGCGAGCCTTTTTCCAACGCGCCGGACGAGCGCTTTTTCTTCAGCAGCAACCGCCACACGCATGCTCTGAAAAAATTGCACTATGCCATCGATTCCAGCAAGGGACTTGCGATGCTGGTCGGCGGTATCGGGACGGGCAAGACGACTCTGGCCCGCCGGCTGTTCGATCGCCTTCCCGCAGAGCGCTACGAATCAGCCCTGCTGGTTATGGTCCATTCGGGGATTACTCCTGAGTGGATCCTGACGCGGATCGCCCTTCAGCTCGGGGTCTCCACTCCCGCCGAAGACAGGCTGGTGCTTCTGCGCCAGCTCTACGAGCGGTTGCTGCAGATCGATCAGCAAGGCCGTCAGGCCGTTGTCTTGATCGACGAAGCACAGATGCTGCAGAGCCGTGAAATTATGGAAGAGTTTCGCGGTCTTCTCAATCTTGAGATCCCCGGCAGAAAACTGCTGAACATCCTCTTCTTCGGGCTCCCGGAACTGGATGAGAACCTGCGGCTCGATCCGCCTCTGGCGCAACGCGTTGCACTGCGCTGTCATCTGCGCTCTTTCACGGCTGACATGACCGAAGCCTATATCAAGCACAGGCTGCAGGTTGCCAATGCTCCCTGCATGCTCTTTGAACAGCAAGCCATTCGTCAGCTCTATCGTTATGCCGGCGGAATTCCGCGTCTGATCAACACCCTGTGCGACAACTCTCTGCTCGAAGCGGCGTTGCAGGGCTGTCGCCGAGTGACCACCGAACTCGTCGCGCAGGCGGCGTTCGATCTCGGCCTGAGCGGTGAAGATCTGCCGATCGGCGAGGTCGTGCAAAGCGAAAGCGAGGAGATCGAAAGCCTTCTGGACCGCCTGGAGGTCAGGTAGTATTGCTGACGTAGAACGATTTGGTTTCACAGCTCGGCCGGCTTTGCCGGCCGTTTGTGCTCGATCTCTTTCACTCCTTTTCCGCAGAGTTGATTCAGCGTGACGATACGAATCCTCCCCGAAAACCTGTGCAATAAGATCGCTGCCGGCGAAGTGGTCGAGCGTCCCTCCTCGGTCGTCAAGGAACTCCTCGAGAATTCGCTGGATGCCGGCGCAACCGAGGTGTCCATCGAGATTGAAAAGGGGGGCAAGCGGCTGATCCGTATCACGGACGATGGCTGCGGTATGGGACGCGATGATGTTTTTCTC